>JAYUVG010000208.1:0-4709 GCA_043754255.1 Polaromonas sp.
TTTTCAGCAGCGCGCTGGACGTCATGATCATGCCGTTGATGCAGTAGCCGCACTGCACGGCCTGTTCGTCAATAAAGGCTTGCTGTAGTTTGCCGGGCTGGCCGTTTTGATTCAAGCCTTCAAGCGTGGTGATGGCTTTGCCTGCCAGTGTGCTAATTGGTAGCAGACAGGAGCGGGTGGCAACGCCATCCACATGGACCGTACATGCACCGCATTGACCCAGGCCGCAGCCGTATTTGGGGCCATTGAGCGCCAGGTTGTCACGTAGCACATAGAGCAGCGGTGTGTCTGCATCGGCGACCACGGTTTGCGGTTTTCCGTTGACTTTGAGCTTGTAGCTTGGCATGGTTTGTCTCCTCTATTTCTGGTGGATGAAATTATTCGGCTTTGATACCAGCAGACTGGATGGTTTTGGCCCAGAACTCAGTCTCTTTTTTTACCAGCGCGTCCAGCGCGGATGGCGGCAGGTAACGCAGCTCGACACCTGACGTGTCGGCACGGATTTTGGTTTCTGGCAATTCCAGTGCGGCTTTTATCTGGCTGCTGAGTTTTGTAACGATGTCGGGGGGCGTACCTGCTGGCGCAAAAATACCGACCCAGGCTTCCAGTTCAAAACCTTTCAAGCCCGCTTCAGTGGTGGTGGGCACGCCCGGCAAACCTGGATGTCGGCTTTTGCCAGCGACCGCCAAGCCTTTGAGTTTGCCAACCTGAACTTGCCCCATCACCGACGGCGGTGTGGTGATGAATACCTGCACCTGACCCGACAACACGTCTTGCAGTGCAGGGCCAGAGCCACGATAGGGGATGTGCACCATGCTGGTTTGGGTTTGCAGCTTGAACATCTCGGTGCCGATGTGCGACAGCGAGCCATTGCCCTGCGATGCGTAACTGAGCTTGCCCGGGTTCTTTTTCAGGTAGCTGATGAATTCGCCCAGGTTATTGGCGGGCACTGTCGGATGTACCGTGATGACGTTGGTAGCTACGGTGATCAGCGCCACAGGCATAAAGTCTTTTTGCGCCCAAGGAAGTTTGGGTGTCAGGTTGGGGTTGCCTACGTGATACGCCGAATATGAATTGAGCAGCGTGTAGCCGTCAGGTGCAGCGCGCGCTACACCCTGGTAAGCCACGTTGCCGCTGCCGCCCCCCCGGTTGTCAACCACAATGGCCTGGCCTGTGACCTTGGCCAATGAGTCCGACAAAATACGCGCAGATGCATCAACAAAACCGCCTGGCGGGTTGGGCACCACCAGTGTGATGGGTTTGCTGGGGTAGGGCTGGGCTTGCGCCATTGCTGGCGTAGTCAATGCCGTTACCGCCAAGGTGATGGCGCTTATCAAGCAAGAGCTGATGATTGTTTTGTTCATGAATAAATTTCCAATATAAAAATTAATAGCGACCTGACAGCAAAGCGCCCGCGCCGGGTACAACCGTTTTGAGCCCCAGGCTTTTAAGCAGAGCGTACGTCGTACACACCGAGCCTGACACCACCGGCAAGCCGCTGGCCAACTCGATCAACGGTACGGATGCCAGGGACGGCATCTGAACGCAGGCTGACGCAACAATCGCGTCCACGCCCTGGATGTTGAGCTTTTTCCACAGCTCGGCAGGTGCTTTGGGGTCACGCGCGCCAACGGCCAGGTTGTCCTGGATTTCGAGCGAAATGCTGTCGACCACTTCAATGCCTTCGTTTTCTATGTAATCAATCACCATTTTCGTTAACGGCTTCATATACGGAGCAATGATGGACACCCGTTTGGCACCCATAACCTGCAAGCCTTCGACCAATGCCCCCGCACTGGTGATGACTGGCGTGGGCGCGCCGTTGGCCGCCGTCACATCATGCAGACGGCGTTGTGAGTGGCGGTGGTAACCCAAGCCCATACTCATGATGGCGACCAGGCAGGCGTAACCCATCGCGTCCATACGGGCATCGGACAGCTCCAGCGCACATCGGTCGGAGTCCTTATCCATTGCAGCCAGTTCATCTTTGGTCACGGACTTCATGCGCATGCGGCTGGAATGAAATGTAAAGCGTTCCGGCAACATCGCTTCGCGTGCGCGCAACATAGCAGGTATCTCGGTCTCCATGGTGGTGTTGGAACTGGGCACGATGAGTCCGATGCGGTAATTTGATTTCGGCGTTTGCAGTGTGGACACGGCGTTTCCTGTCGGTTTGATGTTTTTAATGTTTTGATGGGTACTTGCAAATACCTGTTCAAAATAGACTTAGGCTGCAATCATTGTGTCAAAGAAACTGCAATTTGGCATTATTCATTTACCTGGTTTCGAGTACGGTGCCTCGGACAAAATAACTGTCTTTGCATACCTGCTCAATGATTGGGCACTGATGCTCAAGTAATGTATTTCACCAGCCAAAGCGAAATACCCGGGAATAGCAGCAGCAATATCGTACGAATCGTGTCAGAAATCAAAAACGGCATCACGCCTTTGTAGCTTTCGGCAATCGGCACGGCATTGGCTTTGCCTTTGGTCATGCCATTGACGACATACACGTTCAGCCCCACGGGCGGGGCCAGCATGCCAAAGCCAACGGTCATCAGCACCATGATGCCGAACCAGATGGCGGTGTACTCTTTGCTCATGCCAAAGTCCAGGCCCATGATCATGGGAAAGAAGATGGGGATAGTCAGCAAAATCATGCTCAGCTCGTCCATCACCGCGCCCAACACCACATAAAACAGCATGATGGCACCACCACCATCACAGGTGACAAGCCCCACGAGCCCACCACCTGCGCCAACTGAGAGGGCACTTGCGTCAAAGCCAAGGCGGCATTCATCAAATCAGCACCGAGAAAAATCAAAAAAATCATGGCCGAGCTTTCGGCCGTGGCATAAAAGCAGTTCTTGAACTTGTCCCAGGTCATTTCACGCTTGGCCAGTGCGGCAACAAAAGTAGCAAAAGCACCCACTGCTGCGCCTTCCGTCGGCGTAAAAAAGCCACCGTAAATGCCGCCAAACACAATCACAAAAATAGCTGCAATCGGCCCAATGCCTTTGATGGCATCAAGCATATTGGTCTTGATGGCTTCTTCTTTTTCTGGCGCTTGGCCTGGCACCACGCGCACGTAAATACTGATGGCCACCATATAGCCCAGCATCGCAATGATGCCGGGCACCATGGCTGCTGCAAACAGCTTGGCAATGTTTTGCTCGGTCAAAATGGCGTAAATCACCAGCGGCACGGAAGGCGGAATCAAAATGCCGAGCGTGCCGCCTGCAGCCAGCGTGCCAGTGGTCAAGCGGCCTGAATAGCCGTGCTTGCGCATCTCGTCATAAGCCACGTTGGTGATGGTGGCTGCGGTGGCTACTGATGAACCGCAAATCGCACCAAAGGCCGCGCAAGCCAGCACCGCGCCCATGGCCAAGCCGCCCTTGAAGCGGCCCATGACACCCGCAGCAAACTGAAACAAGGCCTTGCTGATGCCGCCTTGCGTGGCGAAATGTCCCATCAAGATAAACAGCGGAATCACAGACAGGTCATAGCTGGCAAAACGTGCAAAAGCCTGACTGTTTAAAAAGTTGGCCAGCGGGCTCCAGCCCGTTTGCATGACATAGCCAATGCCGCCTGCAAGAAACATGGTGATGGCGATGGGCACGCGTACGGCCATCAGCACCAACATGATGCCGAAAATCATCAGGGCGAGTTGAATAGCGCTCATAAAATTTGGTGCTTAAACAGCGAGTTCAGGGTTGTCTTCAGTGGTTTGCGCTTCAAAGCCAAACAGGCCCTGGTGCAATGCAATCAATACAGTCAATGCCAATGGCGGCACCATGACGGCATAAATCACCCATTCCGGGAAGCCCAGAATTTGAGTTTCAGAATGGGTGCTGAAGGAGTTCAAGCCGCCAACTGACGTACGCCATGCCATCAGTGCCATCACGCAGCCCAGCAGCAAAGTACCCACGCGTTCCATCGCGTCTTGCGCTGCGGGTGACGCTTTGGTTGTAAAAAAGTCCACCACAATGTTGCCGCGCCTGACCTGACACCAGGGCATGAAAAGCGCAATGGCCGCGCCTGCAGCCGCGCCTGACAACTCAAAGTCGCCCACAATGGTTTTGCCAATCAGGTCACGACCAATCACACTGATGCAGGTCATCAAGGTAATGAAAATGAGCAGCAAGCCCGCCAATATGGCGCAAAGTCTGGCAAGTGTCGATAGCGCTTTCATGGCGACTCTTTCTTTAATATCAAATTACTTTAACGTGCAACTCACCCAAGCCCGCCACACCGCCCACCATGGTGTCGCCACTGACCACGGCTGCCACACCCTCGGGCGTGCCGGTGTAAATCAAATCGCCGGGCATCAGTTCCCACGCGGCTGACAAGTGCTCAATCGTTTCACCCACATTCCAGATCAGTTTGGACACGTGGCTGCGCTGGCGGTCTTTGCCTCCCACTTGCAAATACAGTTCGGCGTTATTGACATCACCTGCCTGGGCTGTTGGTGTAATGGGGCCAATCGGCGCAGAATGGTCATAAGCCTTGCCAATGCACCAGGGCCGACCGGCTTTTTTCATCTCGCCTTGCAGGTCGCGGCGTGTCATGTCCAGGCCAACAGCGTAGCCATAGATGTGCTTGTGCGCATCAGCAGCTTTGATGTTTTTACCACCTGTGCCAATGGCCACCACCAGCTCAATTTCATGGTGCAGGTTTTTGGTCAGGCTGGGGTAGGGGATGCTGCCTGT
>JAYUVG010000209.1:0-28101 GCA_043754255.1 Polaromonas sp.
ATCAAGTCCGCAATGACAAATCTAAACACTCGGAATTTGGAGGTAGATGTTACTTGTCATCCCGGACTCGACCCGGGATCCATGTCTGCAACTGCCAAGGGCCGAAATCGGGTTCATGGATTGCGGATCAGGCCCGCAATGACGAATTTGAAAAGTGGCTAGCAGCGAAGATTTGTCAAGCCTGCTTTGCCCCGTCATCCCGGGCTCGACCCGGGATCCTTGTCTGTGGCGGTTAAGGCCGAAATCGGGTTCATGGATTGCGGATCAAGTCCGCAATGACAAATCTAAACACTCGGAATTTGGAGGTAGATGTTACTTGTCATCCCGGGCTCGACCCGGGATCCATGCCCGCAGCTATTTTGACAACAGGGTTTCATACAAATCAACCCACTCAATGTTGTCTTTTTCAATCAACGCTATCTTCCAGTCACGTTTCCAGTTTTTAATTTGTTTCTCTTTCTCAATGGCTGACTGGATACTGGGAGTGGTCTCAAACCAAACCAGCAGATGAACCCTATAACGGCTGGTAAAACTATCTGCCAAATCATTTTTATGTTCAAAGACGCGGCGAACCAAATCGTTGGTAACTCCGGCGTACAGCGTGCCGTGTTTTTTGTTTGCCATCAGGTAAGCAAAATAGTCCATGACTTCCTGGTTTCAATTCACAATTTAAATACATCGATTGCAAATGAAATCCGCATTACAAACTACAGAAAGCAGCAACTAAAAACGGATACCCGATGGATTGGCAGGCGCGGGTGCGGGTGCAGCTTGTGCCGCTGGCGCCACACGCACTGGAGCAGTTGGCGTTACCTGTGCAGCAGCGACAACCACCAACGGCGTGGCCGCAGACTGACGGTAGCTGGCCGGCAAAACCGATGTAGCCGGGTAGCCAGCTGCGTTTAAAAACTGCGTCCACTCAGCGTCTGAAAACCCTTTAAGCTGCTGGCCGCCAATGGTGGCAAAGGGCAGGGAGTTTTCACCACTCAAGCGAACCAAAGCCTGAACGTCGTCGTTGCTATTGACGGTTTTTTCAGTGAAAGGTACGCCGCGGCTTACAAGCAGGGTTTTGGCTGACTGGCAAGGGCCGCAGTTGTCACCCAGGTAAAGCGTGACCGGGTATTTTTGAGCGACCTGGCGAAGCTCAAAAGGCAATGTATTGCTGGCACTGCCGCCGCTCGATGCGCCCGCGCCAGAGGTTACTTTGGCTTTTGCTTCAACTGGTGGCTTGTCTGAAAATGTCACCTTGCCATCTGCGCCGACGATGCGGTACACCGGTTGGGCATAAGAAACAGCTGTAGCCAAGGTAAACAGCGCGCAAGCAGCTATGAATTTAGGAGTAAACCCACCAGTGAATTCAGGAGTGGGTGCCCGGGTGCAATAAGTCATGTAATTTTCTCCGTTAAATATTTGGCAACAGGCTTTTAACGTTTCTAAGCCATACCCTGATGACGCAGCAGCGCGTCAATTGAAGGCTCGCGCCCCCTGAAGGCCTTGAACGACTCCATTGCCGGGCGGCTGCCGCCTGCTTCCAGGATCGCTTCACGGTATTTTCGGCCGGTTTCAACCTGCGGCGTGCCTTGGCTGGTTGCTTCTTCAAACGCGGCGTATGCATCGGCTGACAACACTTCAGCCCATTTGTAGCTGTAGTAGCCGGCAGCATAGCCACCCGAAAAAATATGGCTGAAAGTGTGGGCCAAGCGGCTGTAAGCAGGTGCTTCGATCACTGCAACTTCAGCCCTGACTTCGTTCATCAAAGCCATCACTTCACCGGCCGGGTCAAACGATGTGTGCAGCAGCATGTCGAACAGCGAAAACTCCACCTGCCGCAGCGTTTGCATGCCTGACTGGAAGTTTTTGGCCGCCAGCATCTTGTCAAACAGCGCGCGTGGCAACGGCTCGCCAGTGTCAACATGAGCCGTCATGTGCTTGAGCACATCCCATTCCCAGCAAAAGTTTTCCATAAATTGGCTGGGCAGCTCGACCGCGTCCCACTCAACACCGCTGATGCCCGACACCTCACGCTCGCTAACCTGGCTCAAGAGGTGGTGCAGGCCGTGGCCAAATTCATGGAACAGCGTGGTCACGTCGTCATGCGTGAGCAGCGCAGGCTTGCCGCCAACACCATCTGCAAAATTGCACACCAGATGCGCCACCGGCGTTTGCAGCTTGCCTGTGTCAGGCCGCAGCCAGCGGGCGCGAACGTCGTCCATCCACGCGCCGCCGCGCTTGCCTTGCCGTGCAGGCTGGTCCAGATAAAACTGGCCAATCAAATGCCCGGCACGTTCAATGCGAAAGAACTGCACGCCCGGTTTCCATACCGGCGCGGTGTCAGGCCTGATCGCCACTTCAAACAGTGTTTCAATGATTTTGAACAGACCCGCCAGCACTTTGGGCGCGGTGAAATATTGTTTGACTTCCTGCTCGCTGAAGGCGTAGCGCGCTTCTTTGAGCTTTTCAGCAATGTACGAAAAGTCCCAGGGCTGCGGGTCTTTCAGGTTCAAATTTTCAGCTGCAAAAGCCCGCAAATCTGCCACATCTTTTTCAGCAAACGGCCGGGCACGGCGCGCCAGGTCGCGCAAAAACGTGATGACTTCATCAGGTGACTTGGCCATCTTTGCCACCACCGACACTTCGCCAAAATTGTTGTAGCCCAGCAGTTTCGATTCTTCCAGGCGCAGCGCCAAAATCTCGCTGATGACTAAGCTGTTGTCAAACTTGCTGAACTCGCTTGGGCCCTGGTCACTGGCGCGGGTGCTGTAGGCGCGGTACAAAATTTCCCGTAGCGCGCTGCTGGTGGCAAATTGCATCACTGGCAGATAGCAGGGCATTTTCAACGTCAGTTTGTAGCCGCGTTCGCTGTCGGTTTGGCCGTCGGCTTTGGCCAGCTCGCGTGCGGTGTCAATCACATCTTGCGGCACACCGCCAAGCTCGGACTCATTGGCAAAGTATGCGAAAGCCTCTGTTGCATCCAGCGCGTTTTCGCTGAATTTTTGGCTCAGTTCGGCCTGCCGTTCCTGGATTTTGGCAAAGCGTTCTTTGGCAGCACCCACCAGTTCTGCGCCTGACAAAACAAAGTTGCGAATCGCATTGATACGGGCCTGCTTTTGTTCGCTATCAAGCGTTGCTTCATCCATGCCTTTGTACTTGGCATACAGGGCTTCGTCCGCACCCAGCCGCGTAAAAAACTCGGTAACAACGGGCAACGAGGCGTTGTAGGCAGCGCGCAACTCGGGCGTGTCAGCAACGCCATTCAGGTGGCTCACAGCGCCCCAGGCGCGGCCCAGTTTTTCAATCGAAACATCGAGCACACCGGATATCTGCTGCCAATTGGCGGAGAAGTCGACGGCGGTAACTTTGTCAAGCGCAGCCTGGGCATCAACCAGCAATTCGTCCATCGCCGGGCTGACGTGTTCGGGCAAGATGCGGTCGAACAGCGGCGCATCAGAAAAATCAAGAAGTGGATTGCCAGAGGGTGTGTTTTGAAGAGTCATGGTCAGTAATTATGGGCAAAACCTTCAAACACAAACTAGGTTTGCGAGCCTTTTTTCAGACTTTTCAATTGCGGCTTTTTAGCCCGCTTCACCGTGCCGCCCGGCGTCAGGCGCTGATTGCCCAGCACGCGCAGCACTTTGACTTCTGGCCGCTGACCGTAGCGTGAGCTGTTTTTCAGCACCTTGACATCACGCGGGCCAGCCATGCGGCCTTCTTCGACTTTCTTTTCTTTCTCGGGCAGGGGCCGCCACAGCACCAGCAGCTTGCCAATGTGCTGGATGGGCGCAGCGTTCAAATCAGTCGTTAGTTCTTTGAAAACCGCATCGCGGGCGGCACGGTCGTCAAGCTGTGCCCGCACCTTGATCAGGCCGTGGGCATTGAGTGCTGCGTCCACTTCTTTTTTGACAGCGGCCGTCAAGCCGCCTGAGCCAATCATGACGACAGCGTTTAAGTGATGGGCCTCGGCGCGGTGGTCTTTGCGCTGGGCAGGGGTAAGTAATATTTGAGCCATGGTGTGATTATCGGTGACTTGCGGAGTTCTTCAGAAGCTTCAGTGGACAATCGGCGCATGAAGCCAAACGTCAAGCCGAGCACCGAAAAAGTCAAAAAAACCGACGCAGACAGCGCCAAGCGGGGCAGCAAGGTCAACAAGGCGTGGCTGCACGACCATATCAACGACCCATTCGTCAAGCTGGCGCAGCGCGAAGGCTACCGGGCGCGCGCTGCCTACAAGCTCAAGGAAATCGACGAAAGCCTGGGCCTGATCAAGCCCGGCAGCCTGGTAGTAGACCTGGGCAGCACGCCCGGTGCATGGAGCCAGTATGCGCGCCGCAAAATGTCGCCCAAAGGTGCAGCGACGGGTGAGTTAAATGGGCAAATTGTTGCACTTGACCTGCTGCCGATGGAGCCGATTGAAGGCGTGGTGTTTATCCAGGGTGACTTTCGGGAGCTGGAAGTGCTACAACTGTTAGAGCAGGCTTTGGGCCCTGGTCAAGCTTCTCAAGTCAAAAATAAAATACTGGATCTGGTCATGTCAGACATGGCGCCGAACCTGTCGGGCATTGAATCAGCAGACGCAGCACGCATCAGTGACCTGGTGGAGCTGGCGGTTGATTTTTCAGTTCAACACTTAAAGCCTGAGGGAGCGCTGATCGTCAAGCTGTTTCACGGCGGCGCTTATGACCCGATGGTCAAGCTGTTCAAAGACACTTTTAGCGTGGTCAAACGCATTAAACCCAAAGCCTCGCGGCCGGGTTCGTCCGAGACGTTTTTGGTTGGTTTGGGTTTGAAAATTCGTCCCGATCAAGGCGCAAAAACTTAAACCCGCTGCCTTGCAAGGGCTGTCAGTTGCAATTTATCCAGTCATCACTCTTGAAAGGCCTAAAATGCAACGCATCTGCCCCTTCAACGACGCACTTTGTGCTTCCGGGTTTTTTGATCGGAGTCCCCCTTGAACAATCAGTGGTTTTCAAAAGTTGCAATCTGGCTGGTGATCGGCATGGTGCTGTTCACTGTTTTCAAACAGTTTGACACCCGCGCAGGTGTCAATGCAAATTACCTCGGTTACTCTGAATTTCTGGAAGAAGTTCGGGGCAAGCGCATCAAAACGGCCACCATTGCTGAAGGCCAGGGCGGCACAGAAATTGTGGCAACTACCACCGATGACCGCAAGGTGCGCACCACTGCCACTTACCTGGATCGCGGCCTGGTCGGCGACCTGATTGCCAACGACGTGAAGTTTGATGTCAAGGCGCGTGAAGAAGGCTCGCTGTTGATGACGCTGCTGGTCAGCTGGGGCCCGATGCTCCTGTTGATTGGCGTGTGGGTGTACTTTATGCGGCAGATGCAGGGCGGCGGCAAGGGCGGGGCGTTCAGCTTTGGCAAATCCAAAGCGCGCTTGCTGGATGAGTCCACCAATCCGGTCACGTTTGCCGATGTAGCGGGTTGCGACGAGGCGAAAGAAGAAGTCAAGGAAGTCGTTGACTTTTTGAAAGACCCGACCAAGTTTCAAAAACTCGGTGGCCGTATTCCACGCGGTTTGCTGCTGGTTGGCCCTCCGGGTACTGGTAAAACGTTGCTGGCCAAGAGCATTGCTGGCGAAGCAAAAGTTCCGTTTTTCTCGATTTCAGGCTCAGACTTTGTTGAAATGTTTGTCGGTGTGGGCGCGTCCCGCGTACGCGACATGTTTGACAACGCCAAGAAGAACGCACCCTGCATTATTTTTATCGACGAGATCGACGCAGTGGGCCGCCAGCGTGGTGCAGGTCTGGGCGGCGGCAATGACGAGCGCGAACAGACTTTGAACCAGATGCTGGTCGAGATGGACGGCTTTGAAACCAACGTCGGCGTGATTGTGGTGGCCGCCACCAATCGCCCTGACATTCTGGATGCTGCCTTGCTGCGCCCTGGCCGTTTTGACCGCCAGGTGTACGTCACGTTGCCAGACATTCGTGGCCGTGAGCAGATTTTGAATGTGCACATGCGCAAAGTGCCGTTGGGCCAGGACGTCAGCCCCGGCATCATTGCGCGTGGTACGCCCGGCATGAGTGGTGCTGATTTGGCCAACCTGTGCAATGAAGCCGCGCTGATGGCTGCACGCCGCAGCGCCCGCACGGTTGAAATGGTTGACTTTGAGAAAGCCAAAGACAAAATTTTGATGGGCCCTGAGCGCAAGAGTATGGTGATGCCTGAAGAAGAGCGGCGCAACACGGCGTATCACGAATCAGGCCATGCGCTGCTTGGCAAAATGTTGCCCAAGTGCGACCCGGTACACAAAGTCACCATCATCCCGCGCGGCCGCGCTCTGGGCGTGACGATGAGTTTGCCAGCTGCCGACCGCTATAGCTATGACCGCGAATTTATGCTCAGCCAGATCAGCATGCTGTTTGGTGGCCGCATTGCAGAAGAAGTTTTCATGAACCAGATGACCACAGGTGCGAGCAACGACTTTGAACGTGCCACTGGCCTGGCTAGGGACATGGTGACGCGTTACGGCATGACTGAGGCACTGGGCCCGATGGTCTATGCCGAGAATGAAGGCGAAGTGTTTTTGGGTCGGTCAGTGACCAAAACCAACAACATGAGCGAGGCTACGCTGCAAAAAGTCGATGGCGAAGTGCGCCGCATCATTGATCAGCAGTACAAGGTAGCGCGCACGCTGATTGAAGACAACAAAGAAAAAATCCACGCGATGGCCAAGGCGCTGCTGGAATGGGAAACCATTGACGGCGAGCAGCTGGATGACATCATTGCTGGCAAAGACCCGCGCCCACCGAAAGACTGGACACCGCGCAACCCGACCGTTGGCGGTGGAAGCGGCCCCACCGGTGGCTCGCCAGCGATAAATCCTGACCCTGCACCTGCTGCTGTGAAAAGCGATTTGTAGTCTCGAATCGTCAGAATGAACAGAAACCCGGGCTAGTCCCGGGTTTTTTTTTACTCAACTTCTAACATTAATCGTTAATACTTGCGCATGTTCTGGCAAACCTCCCGCTTTCAATTTGATCTGTCTCAGCCCAGGGTTATGGGCATTGTCAACGTCACGCCTGATTCTTTTTCAGACGGTGGCCAATTTTTTGCGCCAGGGAGCAGCACTGCAAGTGCTTTGGCGCATTGCGAAAAGCTTGTCAAAGATGGCGCCGACATTCTGGATATTGGCGGTGAATCAAGCCGCCCTGGCGCGCAGCCTTTGCCGCTGGCTGACGAGCTGGCGCGTGTGATTCCTGTTGTGCGCCACGCAGTTACTTTAGGTGTGGCGGTGTCGGTTGATACCTACAAGCCAGAAGTCATGCAAGCTGTGCTTGACCTGGGTGTTGACATCATCAACGACATCTGGGCGCTGCGCCAGCCGGGTGCGACGCAGGCAATAGCGGCGCATCCAACGTGTGGCGTGTGCCTGATGCACATGCACCGCGAACCGCAAACCATGCAGGCCCTGCCCATGCGGGGCGATGTGGTGCAGCAGGTGCTACGTTTTTTAGAGCAACAAGCGCAAGCGTTACAAGCGCTGGGCGTGAAAAAAGATCGAATTGTGCTGGATCCGGGCATCGGCTTTGGCAAAACTGTGGCGCAAAACTTTGAATTGCTGGCTCGCCAGCACGAACTTGTCGCCCTGGGCTATCCGCTGCTGGCAGGCTGGTCGCGCAAATCTTCGCTGGCAGCTGTGGGTGAAACTTCGCTGGAGCTGGTCGCCCAGATGGATGTGGCTGACCGCATGGTGCCCAGTGTTGTGGCGGCTGTGCTGGCCGTTGAGCGGGGCGCGCGGGTAGTGCGGGTGCATGATGTACGGGAAACCGTGCAGGCCTTGAAGGTATGGACAGCTTCTAAAATCACAGCTCAACACGAAAGAAAAACAGCATGACCCGACAATATTTTGGCACCGACGGCATTCGCGGCACTGTGGGTCAGCCGCCGATCACCCCTGACTTTGTGCTGCGCCTGGCGCATGCTGTGGGCCGCGTACTCAAGCGGACAGAAGAGCGCCCGACCGTGCTGATTGGCAAAGACACCCGCATTTCTGGCTACATGCTGGAGAGCGCGCTGGAGTCAGGTTTTAATTCTGCCGGCGTTGATGTGGTGCTGCTCGGGCCGCTGCCAACACCCGGTGTGGCCTACCTGACCCGCACCCAGCGCGCCAGTCTGGGTGTGGTCATCAGCGCCAGTCACAACGCATATCCTGACAACGGCATCAAGTTTTTCAGTGCCCAGGGAGCCAAGCTGGACGACGCATGGGAGATCGCTGTTGAGGCTGCCTTGCAGGAAGCGCCAGTGTGGGCCGATTCTGCCGCCTTGGGCAAAACCAGGCGCCTTGAAGACGCAGCCGGTCGCTACATTGAGTTTTGCAAAAGCACTTTCGCCAATGACCTGACGCTCAAGGGCTTGCGCATTGTGGTGGATGGCGCACACGGCGCGGCCTACCAAATTGCGCCTGAAGTGTTTCATGAACTGGGCGCTGAAGTGATTGCCATCGGTTGCGCGCCCGATGGCGTAAACATCAATGACAAGGTCGGTGCCACGCATCCAGACGCGCTGATTGAATCGGTACGCGTGCACCGCGCTGACTACGGCATTGCGCTGGACGGCGACGCTGACCGCCTGCAACTGATTGACAGTACAGGCCGCCTGTTCAATGGGGATGAAGTGCTGTATTTGATGGTGGTCGAGCGCTTGGGGCGTGGTGAAAAAGTGCCGGGCGCTGTCGGTACCCTGATGACCAACCTGGCCGTTGAGCTGGCTTTAAAAGCCAGGGGCGTTGATTTTGTGCGCGCCAAGGTAGGCGACCGCTACGTGCTCGAAGAGCTTGAAAAACGCGGCTGGCTTCTGGGCGGTGAAGGCTCTGGCCACTTGCTGGCACTGGACAAACACAGCACCGGCGACGGCCTGATCAGCGCGCTGCAGGTGCTGCAAGCCTGCGTGAGAAGCGGCCGGACTTTGGCCGGGTTGCTGACCGAAGTCACGCTGTTCCCGCAGGTTCTGATCAACGTGCGCTTGCAGCCTGGCCAGGACTGGAAAAACAATGCCTTGCTGATTGCCGAGACAGCTGCGATTGAAGCTGAACTTGGGCAAACCGGCCGCATACTGATTCGCGCCAGCGGCACGGAGCCACTGCTTCGCCTGATGGTGGAAGCGCACGATGCGGCGCAGGCCAAGAGCTGTGCTGAACGGCTTGCCAAAGCCGTCACTGCCTGACAACCATCAAAAGACAAGTGTCTGCGCAGGATGCAATCCGCATGCAGCAAGAATGGCGTTTTTATAACAGAAACTGCCTGTAGCCGATATGAAATGCGCGCAAGCAGCTAGCATTATCATAGCAATCCAGACCGATTAAAAATTTGGTGGCTTGTTGCCTAATCGGCAATTTCCTACAGCCAATGTGCTTCGCTGCGCACGCCTGGCCTGACCGCATCCGGTAACAATCTGTTTGGTTGCATTTGCAATCGTTTTAAAGCGGATTTGAAAAAAATGATGGTTTCGTTTAAACAGTCAGATTTGTGATGCATGCTGCCTTGCCGGTAGCTGTGGGTGCCACGAGTTGTCCAGCGCCAGCAAACCTCGCCGTTTATCAAGCCCGCAGCACACTCGAACGCATGCCCAAATGGCTTGTCTGCATTCCATTGGTAATGCAGTGGCTTTGGCTGGCACTTCGCTACCAGAGCCTGAGCCTGCCAGCGATTGCCAACCCCGGCATTACGGCGGGCGGATTGGTGGGTGAGGGCAAGCTCGAATATTTTGAAAGCATGGGGCCGATAGCGCTGGCAGCGACTGCAGCCTATTGCGCCGTGCCTACCCACAAGCAATATACCGGCGCAGAGCTTTACGACATCCTGCTTCGCTCGGGCCTGGCATTTCCGCTAATTGCCAAACCCGATATGGGCTTGTGCGGCCACGGCGTGCGGCTGATTGGCAACTACAGCGAACTGATGGCTTACCTGTCAGCCTTTCCAGTCAACGAGACGGTGGTGCTGCAGCAATATTTGCCGCAAGAAGGAGAAGCGGGCATTTTTTATTGCCGCGATCCAGATGCAGAATCTGGCCGCATCATTGGCCTGGCGCTGCGCTACTTTCCCCGCGTCACCGGTGATGGCAAAAGCACCATTGCCCAGCTGATTGCCAGTGACCCGCGCGCGCAGCGCGTTTTGGGATCACCGCGCCATGAACCCGGCTACAACCCCGATGCCGTGCCTGCAGCCGCGGAAGTGGTGCGCCTGGCCACGATTGGCTCAACCCGTGTTGGCGGCTTGTATTGTGATGGCAAGGCGCACATCACGGCGCAACTGCTGCTTGCCATTGACGCCATCGCACGCGACATGCCGGCATTTTATTTTGGCCGTTTTGATGTCCGCTTTGACTCTTTAAGTGAACTGGCCGCAGGGCGCGGTTTTTCCATCATGGAGATCAACGGTGCTGGCTCTGAAGCGATTGAAGCCTGGGATCCTGACACCAGCGTCTGGGCAGCTTTCAGGATGATTTTTAAAAAGCAGCGCATTGTGTTTGCCATCGGCAACGCCATGCGTGGCAAAGGTTTCAAGCCACTTGGCATCGTCGCTTTGATGCAGTTAAACCACAGACAAAACCGGTTGATCTCGCAGTATCCGCCGTCGAATTAAGGCCCAACTTCTGGCAGCTGAAGTGGCATACTTCAGGCGTGAAAAAACACATCTATATTTACTCTCCCTCCAGTGCTGTGCGTGACAAGGCCAGCTTCATGCGAGGCATCAAACGCCTGAAAGCGCAAGGCCACGACGTTGACATTGACGAGGCTGCATTGGCCAAATTTCAACGCTTTGCAGGCGACGACGAAACACGGCTGGCAGCCATTGCGCGTGCTGCTGCCAGCGGCGCTGATATTGCGCTGATCAGCCGGGGCGGATATGGCTTGACGCGCATATTGCCAAAGATCAATTACAAGGTAATTGCCAAAGCGATAGACAAGGGAACTAAGTTCGTGGGTTTGAGCGACTTCACGGCACTGCAGCTGGCCGTGCTGTCCAAAACAGGAGCAGTGACATGGGCTGGCCCTGCACTCGGTGAAGACTTTGGCACGCCGCAGGCCGTTGACGACATCATGCAGGCCTGCTTTGATGACTTGCTGTGCGGGCAGGGCGAAGGCACAGGCTGGCGACTGCCCAAACCGTTCACCCGAGGTGCTACAAATATAGTAGCTGCCAGCGCGCATAATACCAGGGCTACAGGTCAATATGCCATTGAAAACGCAACATTGTGGGGCGGCAACCTGACAATTTTGGCCAGCTTGATCGGAACGCCTTTTTTCCCCAAACCCGACACCATCAAAGGCGGCATCCTGTTTATTGAAGACGTGGGCGAGCACCCGTACCGGGTCGAGCGCTTTCTCACGCAGCTATTGCATGCCGGGATATTGGCCAGTCAAAAAGCCGTTGTTTTTGGCCAGTGCAGCAACTACAAGCTGGTAGCAGGCTACGACAGTGGTTTTAATTTAAACGCTGTAGCAGCACGTCTGCAAGCACAAGTCAAAGCCAGGGTGCTGATGGGTTTGCCGTTTGGCCATGTGCCTACCAAGGTGCTGCTGCCAGTCGGTGCCAGGGTCACACTGGCGGTTGACGAAAAAGAAGCGCTGATTGTGTGGGGCGATGGCGTGTAAGGCCTTGCCTGACTGCTACGAATTTCAGCGCACTTTGTAGGCAATTTTGCCGGTCAGGCTTTTGGGCAGCAGGCCATTGAAGCGCTGGCTGATGTCGGCAATTTTCTCTCTGGCAACCGTTTCGCCATGGGTGTTGGCCAAAATGGCCATCACATCGCTTCTGGCGTACCAGAGGCCCTGCACATCAGGGGCGTAGCGCACGCGCCGGGCAATGGCAGGGAATTTTTTCTCGCCATACTCGCCCAGTTCCTGCAGCATCAGCTCACGAATCGCTTCAGTGCGGGAGTTCAGGGCGTCGGTTGCAGGCTCTTCACGACCCAGCAGTGCCATGCAACTGGTGCGCAGTCGGGGCATGAGAGTGGGAATATCAAACGATGAAAAAAAAGTTCGCATAAAAGCTGTCAGTCATTCAGCGGAAGGTTTAAAGCTGGATGGGTAACAAAGCCATAGTAGCCTCAGATTAGGACAGCAATGTGAATAAATCAAGCGGGTTAGTGTGGTTTCGTCTGCATAAAACAACACATAAACAGCATACAAATCAACAGCATAGTCAGCTCATATGAAGTGATTTCTGTGTTTTGAAACCCGGATTCACAAGGCAACGCTGAATTTATGTGTGCCTAGCAGCAGCGGCAAACACTTCACAACCGGCAGCTGAAATTATTCTCAAATAACAAGCCTTATCTGTCTAATTCACCATCACCAGTTTGCCCTTGACTCCACGCGAGCCCATGTGGGCGTAGGCGGCTTTCAGCTCGCTCATCGGCATGGTGCTGTCAATGACGGGTTTGATCTTGCCCTGGGCATACCAGGTGGCCAGCTCGGCCATCATGGCGGCGTTGGCTTTGGGTTCAGCTTTGGCAAAGCCGCCCCAAAATACACCGACGATGGATGCACCCTTTAACAGCGGCAAATTCAGCGGCAATGACGGTGTAGGGCCCGATGCAAAACCGACCACCAGATACCGGCCGCGCCAGGCAATCGAGCGAAAAGCGGGCTCGGTGTATGCGCCGCCAACCGGGTCGTACACCACGTTAGGACCTTTGCCGTTTGTCAGCGCCTTGATGCTGTCGCGCAAATCGCTGGTGGTGTAGTTGATGGTCTCGTCTGCGCCGATTGCCTTGCACAGTGCGCATTTTTCATCAGTCGATGCAGCAGCAATCACGCGCGCGCCAACGGCTTTGGCAATTTGAATCGCGGATGTGCCGACGCCGCCTGCTGCGCCCAGAACCAGCACGGTTTCTCCCGCCTTGAGTTGCGCACGGTCTATCAGCGCGTGGTGCGATGTGGCGTAAATCATGATGAAGGCTGCTGCATCAACAAATGGGAAACCCGGCGGCAGCGGCATACAAAGGGCAGCTGGCGCTATCGTGTGGGTAGCAAAACCGCCTGTACCCGACAGGCAGGCCACGTGCTGGCCAACACTCAGGTGCGTGACGCCTTCGCCCACGGCCTGCACGATTCCTGCGTATTCTGAACCCGGCACAAAGGGCAGGGGCGGCTTCATCTGGTATTTGTTTTGCACAATCAACAGGTCAGGAAAATTTAGCGAAGCAGCCTTGATGTCAATCAGCACTTCGCCTGCTTTGGGCACGGGGGTGGGCAGCTCTTGCCAGCTCAGGGCGTCTACGCCGGTGGGGTTTTCACAAAGCCAGGCATGCATGGTGTTCTCCATTGGGTGATTCAAGCTTTCATCATAGGCAGGTTGCTGCCGGGCCATTTACGTGTTGTCACGCCTGTGACCTAAAATCTGCGGATGAAAATTCTTATCTGTAATGACGACGGTTACCAGGCCACAGGAATCGTCGCTTTGTATGAAGCGCTGAAAGACCTGCCGGATGTGGAGGTTGAAGTTGTTGCGCCTGAGATCAACAACAGCGCCAAGTCAAACGCGCTGACGCTGCACACCCCCATGTACGTGCAAACAGCTGCCAACGGCTTCAGGTATATCAACGGAACGCCGGCTGATTGCGTACATATTGCGCTGACTGGCTTGCTGGGCTACCGGCCCGATTTGGTGGTGTCTGGCATCAACAACGGCGCCAATATGGGCGACGACACGATTTATTCAGGCACGGTAGGCGCGGCAATGGAAGGCTATCTGTTTGGCATTCCGGCGATTGCTTTTTCTCAAACCAAAAAGGGCTGGGCACACATTGATGCCGCTGGCAGGCGTGCCCGGGCCTTGGTGCAGCAACTGATGCCATCGATTGCCACGGAGGTGAACGGCGCCAAGCACCGGGGCCTCCCGTGGCTGCTCATTGTCAACATCCCCAATTTGCCTGACGCTGAGCTGAAAGCAACGAAAGTGGTACGTCTGGGCCGCCGCCATGCAGCTGAACGCGTGATCACTCAAACCAGCCCGCGTGGCGACACCATGTACTGGATAGGCGGCGCAGGCGCTGCCAAAGACGACAGCGACGGCACTGACTTTCATGCTGCGCTGCAAGGCCATGTCTGCATGACGCCGCTGCACGTGGACTTGACCGAACACGCCCAGTTGCCGCATTGGGCCGAGCGCATGGCCGACCTGGAGCGCGCTGGCGCATGAAGCCGGTAAGCGCTGCTCGGCCAGGGTTTCCACTGCGGATGCCAGATCATGAGAACAAGCAAGGCGCTATAAAAATAGTAGCTGGTAGCGCGCTATTTACGTCGGCTACAGGCCAAAATCACTCCCAAAACAAGGTTGTCAGGCCTCCTGCAGACGGGTTGGGGCTTGGCGCGGTAGCCGTGCGTGCCCGCATGGTGCAAAAGCTTGCTGCGCAGGGCCTGCAGGACAGCCGTGTGCTGGCAGCCATGAACCAGATCGAGCGACACCGGTTTGTTGATTCAGCACTTGGCAACCAGGCCTACGAAGACACCAGCCTGCCGATTGGCCTGGGCCAGACCATCAGCAAGCCCAATGTGGTGGCGCGCATGCTGGAGCTGCTGCTGAAAGGCCATGCTGGCAAGCTGGGCCGGGTGCTTGAAATTGGCACTGGTTGTGGTTACCAGGCAGCCCTGCTGGCACAGCTGGCTGTCGAGGTGTACAGCATGGAACGCTTGCGCGGACTGCATGACAAGGCACGCGCCAATTTGCGCCCGCTGCGGGTGGCCAATCTGCATTTGCTGTTTGGCGATGGCATGCTGGGCTACGCCGCTGGCGCGCCGTATGCAGCCATCATTGCTGCTGCAGGCGGGCAGGCAATACCCGCAGCCTGGACAGACCAGCTGGCCGTGGGCGGGCGACTGGTAGCACCAGTGCAGGGAGCTGGTGGTGCGCAGGCTCTGGTGGTGGTAGACAAAACCGCCCGCGGCATCACACAAACGCTTTTGGAGGCAGTTCACTTTGTGCCTTTAAAATCAGGCATCGGTTGAAAGCTGGAAGTCAGTTGTCCAGCGTTAAAGTTAAAAAGGCAGGAAAAAAATGCGTCGTTCAATCTTTATAGCAGTGCAGCGCAGCGCTCTGGTTGGCCTGGCCGCCATGGCACTGGTTCTGGTGGGGTGCAGCTCACGGTCACTTTCCAATGCGCCGGTAGAAGACCGCGGCACTGCGACAGTCCGACCCGGTGCAGTGCCTGCAGCGTTGCCCGCTGGCCCGACAGAGGTGGTCAGGCCGCTGCCAGGCATTGAAAACGCTGGCAAGCCCGGTTATTACACGGTCAAGCCGGGCGACACCGTGATCCGTATCGGGCTGGAGACCGGCCAGAATTTCCGCGACATCGTGCGCTGGAACAATCTCGAAAATCCCAACCTGATTGAAGTCGGCCAGGTACTGCGCATCGTGCCGCCTTTGAATGAAAACCCATTGGTCGTTACGCGTCCGGTAACGTCTGGCGTGGCTGCTACTACAACCGCTGTTGCGCCGACAAGGCCGGCCAGTGCTGCGTCAGCACCTGTTGCAGCGGCCAGCTCTGCGTCTGCACCCGTTGCCGCAGCCAGCACCCCACCACCGGCAGCATCGGAAGACGATATTGCATGGATTTGGCCTGCCCAGGGCAGACTGATTGCCGGATTCGATGAAGTCAAAAACAAGGGTTTTGACATTGATGGCAAGGCTGGCGACCCGATCATTGCTGCAGGTGACGGCCGTGTGGTGTATGCGGGGGCCGGCCTGCGTGGCTACGGCAACCTGATTATTTTGAAGCACAACAACACATTTTTGACAGCGTACGCGCACAACCAGACGCTGTTGGTCAAGGAAGACCAGACGGTTAAAAAAGGACAAAAAATTGCCGAGATGGGCAACAGCGATGCCGACCGCGTCAAGCTGCATTTCGAGATTCGCCGTCAGGGCAAACCGGTTGACCCTGCGCGGTATTTGCCTGCCAGATGACAACCAGCACCGGATGCAGATGGTTTTCAGTGTGACCCGATGAAGCGGCAAAAGTTAATATCAGCAGAACCTCTGCAGGCAGAAAATTTGGCTGAAGCGGTGCCTGGCGCGCTGGTGATTACAGCGCAACAACTGGCGCCCGAACAAAAGCTTTTCAACCAGTTGCTGGGCAAAATACAGGCGGCCAGCCAGGCATTGCAAAAGCTGAGCGATTTGGCCAATTCGCACCGCGCCCAGTGTGCAAAACGCTTTTTACCGCTTCAAAAAGAGCAATGTGCATTGCAAACGCAGATGGTTTTGGTGCTGGATCAGCGGCTGCAAGATCCCAAAGGTTTGTCAAAACCGGTTCGCGCCTATATTGCTGAAGCTGTTTGCAGTCTGGCGGCTGAATTGTTCAACAGCCCAGACGGCGTGCAAATGCGCGCTGTGTACGAACGCCATGCAGCATCGATTCAATCCGGTGATGAATCAGGCGCAACAGCTGCAGCAGATGCCATGCAAGACATGATGTCGCAAGTGTTTGGCATTGACCTGGATGATGACGGGCAACTTGAATCCCCAGAACAAGTCCTGGCTGCGGCTCTGCGCAAAATTCAGGAGCAGCAAGAACACGACGCTGCCCGACTGGCCAAGCGTAAAAAGTCTGCAAAACAGCTGGCCGCTGAGCGCGAAATTCTGGATGGCGACAAAGTTCTGCGCGACATTTATCGCAAGCTGGCCAGCGCCATGCATCCAGACCGCGAACCAGACGCTATCGAGCGAAAGCGTAAAACTGCATTGATGGTGGAGGTCAATGTGGCGTATGAAAAAAAAGACCTGTTGGCGCTGCTCCAACTACAGCTCAAGGCAGAACAAATTGACCCTGAATCGGTGTCTGCCATGGCTGAGGACAAACTGCGCCATTTCAACCGGATTCTCCAGGGGCAGGCAAGCAGCCTGCAACTGGAATTGAGGCAGGCTGAGCGCATGTTTCGCGGTGAGTTTGAATTGTCTTACGGCCCCATCACGACCAAATTGATGGACACCGCCTTGCGTTTTCAGTTGAATGGGTACGAAGGCATGATTGGCCAGATGAAAGCAGATATTGTGCAAATTCAGGACGACAAGGGACTTAAACGCTGGGTTCAATTCCAAAAGTTATTGGACAGTGACGGCGATGATTTTGACGGGTTTGGGCAGCGCTAGATGGCAGTTCCTGATACCGCGCAAGGCAGTTTGAAACCCGAACCCGTTGGCAAAGAGCACCCCGTCGATCTTTTGACTGTCGAGTCGCTGGACATTGACGCGCAGGGAATTGCCCACCGCGCAGACGGCAAAGTGGTGTTCATTGAAGGCGCTTTGCCGTTCGAGCTGGTCACGGCCAATGTGTACCGCAAAAAGCCGTCGTTTGAAAAAGCCATGGCGATGCAGATTCACCGCGAATCGTCCCAGCGTGTTACGCCGCTGTGCGCATACTTTGGCCTGCACACCGGCGCTTGCGGTGGGTGCAAGATGCAGCATTTGCATATTGCTGCGCAAGTTGCTGTCAAGCAGCGGGTGCTGGAAGACAGCCTGCATCACATCGGCAAGCTCAAAGCTGACAACCTGATGCGGCCCATTGAAGGCCCGGCCTGGGGTTACCGCTACCGGGCGCGGCTGTCGGTACGCTATGTACGCAAAAAAGGCGAAGTGCTGGTCGGCTTTCATGAGCGCAAAAGCAGCTACGTGACCGACATGAAAAGCTGCCCGGTGCTGCCGCCACACGTCAGCAACATGCTGATGCCACTGCGCGCGTTGATTGCCAGCCTGGATGCTAAAGAAACCGTGCCCCAAATTGAGCTGGCTTGCGGTGACAGCATCACCGCTCTGGTGCTACGGCACATGGAGGCCTTGAGTGAAGGGGACAAACACCGCCTGCGCGCCTTTGCAACCGTCAACCCCGGCCTGCAATGGTGGCTGCAGCCCGGCGGGCTGGAAACCGTTGCCTTGCTGGACGATAAGGTGCCGCAGCTTGACTACGCATTGCCCGAGTTTGGCGTGGTCATGCCGTTCAAGCCGACTGATTTCACGCAGGTCAACCCGCACATTAACCAGGTTTTGGTGTCGCGCGCTTTGCGCCTGCTGGACGTGCAGCGCACCGAAAGGGTGATTGACTGGTTTTGCGGCTTGGGCAACTTCACACTGCCACTGGCCACGCGGGCGGGCGCTGTGCTGGGCGTTGAGGGCAGTGAGGTATTGGTCGCTCGTGCACGCCAGAATTATGAATCAAATAAGCCTCTAGCCGTTATAAATAGCGCGCTGGCAGCTACTGATTTCATAGCACGTAACCTGTTTGAAATGACGCCTGCGATGCTGGTCAAAGACGGCATGGCCGACAAGTGGCTGGTTGACCCGCCGCGTGAAGGCGCGTTTGAGCTGTTCAAGTCACTGGCTGCATTGCACCAGCAGCTGGTCACCGGTGTGCCGTGCGACGACGGCATCTACCAGCAAAGCCTGGTGCTGGGTGATTGGGGCATGCCGAAAAGAATCGTTTATGTGAGCTGCAACCCGGCCACACTGGCACGCGACGCAGGCGTGCTGGTGCAAAGTGGCGCGTACCGGTGTTCGTCAGCAGGCGTGGTGAACATGTTCCCGCACACGGCGCATGTGGAAAGCATTGCGGTATTCGATCTGATCTGAAACCAGCGCACACAAAAAAAGGGCCCGCAGGCCCTTTTTTAATGAATATATCTCGCCTAGTCGCGGTCGCCACCAAAGATGCCAAGCAAAGCCAGCATGCTCTGAAAGATATTGAACAAGTCCAGGTAAATTGCCAGCGTGGCGCTGATGTAGTTGGTTTCGCCGCCGTCCATTACCTGCTTCAGGTCATACAGCAAGAAAGCGCTGAACACTGCAATGGCCAGTGTGCTGATCACAGCCATCAGCGCAGTCGAACCGACGAACACATTGATGACAGCTGCCACCATGATGACCAGCGCGCCAGCAAACAGCCACTTGCTCATGCCGCTCAAGTCGCGCTTGATAACCGTTGCCAAAGTGGCCATCACCACCATCACACCAGCCGTGCCGGCAAATGCCGTCATGACCAAAGATGCGCCGTTGCTGAAACCCAGCACCATGCCAATCATGCGCGACAGCATCAAACCCATGAAAAAGGTAAAGCCCAGCAATACCGGCACACCCAGTGCAGAGTTTTTGGTTTTTTCAATCGCGTAAATAAATCCAAAGGCACCGGCCATAAAGACGATCAGCCCCATAAAACCCGTCAGCTTTGCCGTGATGCCGGTGGCCACGCCGATGTAGGCACCCAAAACGGTTGGCAGCAAGCTCAGTGCCAGCAGCCAGTACGTGTTGCGCAAAACCTTGTTGCGTTCAGCTGGCGTGCCCACGCCGTAACCAATGTCTCTTGCAGTTTGAACGTTTTCAGTCATAAGAGTGAACTCCAGTAACCCAGCACATGCTGATAGCACTATTTTAGGGGAGAGCAGCTTGATTTCAAGTGTTTTTATGCACCCACATCCTATTTTCCGTAAGGGTTCTTATTTGCACCAATCAGCACCCTCCAGCGTGGGGACGGCGTTTTTTTGCGTATGCTTCCGCTTTACCTTAACCATTGTCAGAAAAACATGAAATCAAAAGCCACTCTTGAATTTGCCGACGTGAAAGCCATTGCTGCCGCTGCTGAAGCTGAAGCGGTGAAAAACAGCTGGGCGGTCACCATCGCAATCGTCGATGACGGCGGCCACTTGCTGCACTTGCAGCGGCTGGATGGCGCACCGCCAGTGTCCGCCCACATTGCCCCGGCCAAGGCCAACACCGCTGCACTCGGCCGCCGTGAAAGCAAGGTGTATGAGGACGTGATCAACGGTGGGCGCATGTCGTTTTTAAGCGCGCCCGCAATTGCCGGCATGCTGGAGGGCGGCGTTCCGATCATGAAGGACGGCCAGTGCATTGGCGCTGTCGGCGTCAGCGGCGTGAAGTCAAACGAAGACGCGCAAATTGCGCGGGCGGGCATTGCTGCGATTGGTCTGTAATCGGTTTGTGATTGGTTTGCAGCAGTGACTAATTTTTTGGTTCGGTAATAAAACCAATTTTGCGCAAGCCCGCCTGCTGGGCCAGCGCCATCGCCTCAGCCACGCGCTCATAGCGCACCGCCTTGTCGCCGCGTATGTGAAGTTCGGGTTGCGGGTTTTGCGCGGCAGCTGCTTTCAGTCTGGGAGCCAGGTCAGCATCGGCAATTTGCGCTTCGTTGACGAAATAAGTGCCCTTTGCATCCACACTCAGGCGGATGGTTTCAGGCTTGATGTTTTGCACCTCGTTGGTCGCACGTGGCAAATCAATGTTGACCGAATGCTTCATCACGGGGATGGTGATGATGAAAATAATCAGCAGCACCAGCATGATGTCAACCATCGGCGTCATGTTGATTTCATTCATCACGTCGTCGTCATTGCCAGCATTGAGGTCGTGGTTTCCGAAGGACATGGGATGTTCTCGCGGTTCAGGCTTTTGTCGTTGGCACGACGTTGGCCGCAACAGATTTGACCCGCGCCCCCGTTACAAAGTACGCATGCAGATCGTGTGCAAAGCGGCTGAGCTTTTGCAGCACACCCTTGTTGCCGCGCACCAGCGCGTTGTAGCCCAGCACTGCCGGTATCGCCACGGCCAGACCCAGCGCCGTCATGATGAGCGATTCGCCAATCGGCCCGGCAACCTTGTCAATAGTGGCCTGGCCCGCTGCGCCAATCGCCAGCAACGCATGGTAGATGCCCCACACCGTGCCAAACAGGCCAACAAAAGGGGCGGTTGAGCCAACAGAGGCCAATATGGCCAGGCCAGATTGCAGCTTGCCAGTGAACTCGTCGATACCGCTGCGCAGCGAGCGCGTCACCCAGTCGCTCATGTCCAGCGAATGGTCTAGCTGCGCCTTGGTACTTTGGTGGTGCAGTGTGGCCTCGCGGCCAACCAGTGCCAGCTGGCGAAACGGGTTGGCCGTGTCAGTGCCCAGTGCGGTGAGGCCAGCAGAAAAATCACCGGTGCGCCAAAAGCCCTCGGCAGTTTTGGCAATGCGCCTGTATTTCATCAAGTCCAGCGTTTTGACAACAATGACCATCCACGAGGCCAGCGACATCAGCAGCAGCAGCACCGCGACTGATCTGGTGACCAAGTCACCTTGAGCCCAGACATTGACCAGGCCGAATTGTGAATTCATTGAAATACTCCTGAAATAAAACTACTTGGTGAGTTGCCAATTGATGGGCACGATAAACCACATGGCTTCAGCAACCCCGCCGCGTTTGCCGGGCACATAACGCCAGCGCATCACCGTGCTGACAGCCGCATCGTCCAGCCGGGAAAATCCACTGGACTTGGCGATTTCTGCCCTTTGCGGCACGCCGTCAACGCCGATCAATACGCGCACATTGGTATTGCCCTCTTCGTTCAATCGGCGGCTAATGGGCGGGTAGGGCGGCGGCGGATTCTGCAAATAACTGGCATCGCTGGACGGCAACTGCACCGCAGCCTGAGCAGCCGGGGCGGCAGGGCCGGGTGCAGCTGCAGGCGCGGCAGCAACTGGTGCTGCAACCGGGGCAGGCGCTGGCTGCGGGGCAATAGCACCCAGTGGCGCATTGACCGCTGGCGTCGGGTCGGCAATCGCCATCGGCAGCGGCGCGGCGACGGCAGGTGCTTTTGCAACCGCTGGTTTAAGGGGCTGCTTGACAGCAGCTGGCGGTGTTGGCTGTTGCCTTGATGGGGGCGGCGGCTGCGGCGGTGGTGGCGGTGGCAGTGGCGGAGCCGGTTTGGGCTTTGGCGGCTCAATCAACTGCGACACCATCATGACCGGAACAACCAGCTCAACTGCACGCATCAACAGGCCGCTGTACAGCGCGTAAATAAAGCCGACGTGCAGCAACACGACAGACAGGGCAATAGCGGCATGGCGACTGATGGCGGGCACTGGATCGGTTGGGTATTTTGATAAGACTTTAGGCAATCGCCCGGCTAATTTTAACCATCGTCATACAAGCTGCTGGCAAGTCCGCAAGCGTAAACGGTGCAGGCCGATACGCTGACTGTGGGGTCGAGTTGAGGCTGTTTTTTACTTCGACAGAAGCCACAGCAAGCCATTAAAACCGCTGAGATGCAAAAAGCAGTCCCAGACTGTTTGCTATGATTGTGATAGCTGCTTGCGCTCTGTTTGTGTCGGCTACAGGCCTAAAACGCTTGATTTTGCCGATGCTTCAGACCTGAAACCAACCGTCATACCCGCGAAGGCGGGTATCCAGGTCGGTGGTGACGTTGTTTGCAATGCCAGGACCGGACTGGATTCCCGCCTTCGCGGGAATGACGGATTTTTTTGACGGCGGCTGGATCGTGAATCTTTAATGCTATGAATAAAGTAGCTGCTTGCGCGCTGTTTGTGTCGGCTAGAGGCCTAAAACGCTTGATTTTGTCGATGCTTCAGACCTGAAATCAACCGTCATACCCGCGAAGGCGGGTATCCAGATCGGTGGTGACGTTGTTTGCAATGCCAGAACCAGACTGGATTGCCGCCTTCGCGGGAATGACGGATTCTTCTTTTTTCCTGGCTTGAGGATCAGGCCTGCCGCATCAAGTGGTCAAACGCTCCTAGCGCTGCCTTGGCACCATCGCCTGCTGCAATGATGATCTGCTTGAACGGCACGGTAGTAGCGTCGCCTGCTGCAAACACACCCGGCACTGATGTCTGGCCTTTGGCGTCAACAATTATTTCGCCATGCTTGGACAGGTCCACGACACCTTTCAGCCAATCGGTATTCGGAACCAGCCCAATCTGGATAAAGATGCCTTCAAGTGCCACGGTATGCAGCTGCTCAGTGGCCCGGTCTTTGTACACCAGCGCATTGACTTTTTCCTCACCGGTGATCTCGGTGGTTTGCGCGTTGGTAATCACCGTCACGTTGGCCAGCGAATGCAGCTTGCGCACCAGCACCGCATCTGCCCGCAACGCTTTGTCAAACTCAACCAGCGTGACATGGCCCACAATGCCAGCCAAATCAATCGCGGCTTCAACGCCCGAATTGCCGCCGCCAATCACCGCCACATGCTTGCCCTTAAACAGCGGCCCATCGCAATGCGGGCAGTAGGCCACGCCCTTGTTTTTAAACTCCCGCTCGCCCGGAACGTTGATGTTTTTCCAGCGAGCACCGGTTGAAATCACCACTGATTTGCTGCGCAGTGTTGCGCCGCTTTCCAGCTGCACTTCAATCAGGTTTTTGTCCAGGCCAGTGTTCAGCACCAGCGCTTTGGCGCGCTGCATGTTCATGATGTCAACGTCGTAGCCGCGCACGTGCTGCTCAAGCGCCAGCGCAAATTTGGGGCCGTCGGTTTCTTTCACGGAGATGTAGTTTTCAATGCCCAGCGTGTCCAGCGTCTGGCCGCCAAAGTTTTCACTCACCACACCGGTACGAATGCCCTTGCGCGCCGCGTACACCGCTGCTGCTGCACCGGCAGGGCCACCACCGACCATCAGCATGTCAAACGCTGCTTTGCCGTCAATCTTTTTGGCCTCGCGTTCAATGCCTTTGGTGTCGATTTTGGCCAAAATTTCTTCCAGGCTCATGCGGCCCTGGCCAAACTCGGTGCCATTCAAAAACACAGTCGGCACCGACATGATCTGCCGCTCCTTGACCTCGTCCTGAAACGAGCCGCCTTCAATCATGGTGGAGCGGATGTTCGGGTTCTGAACAGCCATCAAGTTGAGTGCCTGCACCACATCCGGGCAGTTGTGGCAGGTCAGCGAGACATACACCTCAAAATTAAAGTCACCCTCCAGACCGCGAATCTGCTGGAGGATTTCTTCCTCGATCTTGGGCGGGTAGCCGCCAATTTGCAGCAACGCCAGGATGAGCGACGTGAATTCATGACCCATTGGCAGCCCGGCAAATCGGGGGCCGTGGTTTTCACTTGGACGGTTGATGGAAAACGACGGTTTGCGCTGGTTGTCATCACGGCTCTCGGTGAGTTTGACCAGCGGCGACGATTCAGCCACGTCTTTCAGCATGGACAGCAGATCAGCAGACACCGCACTGTCGTCCAGCGAAGCAACGATTTCTATAGGCGCGGTAGCACGTTCAAGATAGCTTTTCAGTTGGGCTTTGGTGGCGGCGTCAAGCATGGCGGTTTACTTTCATTTTGCAGTTAGAAACAAAAAAGCCCGGGGCAGCCGTTGGCTGTGCCCGGGGCTTTTATCGGGTCGTGGTCAGATCGTGGTTTGAATCAAATCTTGCCGACAAGGTCAATCGACGGGGCAATGGTCTTGGCGCCTTCGTTCCACTTGGCTGGGCAAACTTCACCCGGGTGGGCAGCGGTGTACTGGGCAGCTTTCAGCTTGCGCACGGTTTCTTTCACATCACGTGCGATTTCATTCGAATGCACTTCAGCGGTTTTGATCATGCCTTCAGGATTGATGATGAACGTGCCGCGACGCGCCAGGCCTTCTTCTTCAATGTACACATCAAACGCCTTGGTCAGCACGTGGGTCGGGTCGCCCACCAACGGGAATTTTGATTTGCCAACAGCTGGTGATGTCTCATGCCACACCTTGTGTGAAAAATGGGTGTCAGTGGTGACGATGTAAACCTCGGCGCCCATCTTCTGAAACTCTGCATAGTTGTCAGCAGCGTCTTCAACTTCAGTCGGGCAGTTGAAAGTAAAGGCTGCCGGCATAAAAATCAAAACCGACCATTTGCCCTTCATGGTTTCGTTGGACACGTCAATGAATTTGCCGTTAAGGTAAGCCTGGGTTTTGAACGGTTGAATTTGCGTATTGATAAGAGACATGGTTTCCTTGGGGGTTAACAGTGAAGACTGGGCAATCTATATTTTACGACCGCACCCATCAATTGGGTAGCGCACATCGATTTAAAAAAACTAAACAGAAGATAGCCTGCTTTGCACGTGCACACCCTTAGTTCGTCTTCAGGGCCGATACATCGCTTAGGGCAATTTACCTTCCTGAAACGCAAAATATACGTAAAAAAGGCTGCTAGCCGATATAAAGTGCGCGCAAGCAGCTATAAAAATAATAGTAAAGATATTCTGGTGACCGACTATTCACCTTGCAATCAACCATCAATCAGGAGCGGTACATCGTCGGGTACGCACCATCCATCAGCTTGAGGGCGACGCTTTTGGCGTTTTGAGCATTCAGCGCGGTTACCAGCACATAAGCCATACCGCGCCGCTGCCAGTTCAGAACCTGCATGCCGTGCAGCTCGCTTTGCTGGAGGCTGCTGTCAGCCAGTTGCGATGGCAGGGCGCACAGCGCAGTAGGATTGCCCTGCGCGGGCAAAAAAATCATTTGCAACAGCGGCCGATTCTCATAGCCCAGCCGCTGGATTCGCCTGAAGCTCAGGCCAGCTTCAGTCAAATCAGGCACGTTCACGGCTATTTGCGCAGTGGCGGCAAAGTCCGTTAACAGCCGTTGCACTCTGGCTGCTTCGTCAACATTCTGGTCAACGGTTGCCCTGACATAAAGCGCCTGGTAATTGGCAATGGCACTGACCCACGCTGCGCTGTCCTGGCTGCCAAAACCAGCACCTGATTGAAGCAGGGAGACGAACGGCCCTGCGGCAAACGAAGCTGCAAACCCAAGGCCAATACCGGCGCCCGTGGCAGCCCCAAGGCTTAGCCAGCGACGCCGATTGAGCAGCTGGTCAAAGCGGCTAAAAAGGGAAGATCCCGCAGATTCAGATGCTGATGAAGCCAATGCGGTCAGGGATGCAACTTCTGCCCGCAGTGATGCAGGCATGGCAGGCAATGCATCAGACTCAAACGCGCTGCGGTAGGGCAAACGACTGGCCTGTAATGCCTGGACTTGCGCGCGCAACGCTGGCTGCTGCGCAAGCTGCGTTTCAACCTGCTCGCGCTGGCTTGCCGCCAGTTCGTCATCTACGTAAGCCCGCAGTGTCATTTCGTCAATTTTCATGGGGTTATTTGCCTGACTGCATTCACGTGTTCAGTGGCGGTGGAAGAGTTGCTTATAAACCGCTGGCCGATGCTGATTCGGGCGCGCGCCAAACGGCTCATCACGGTACCGATGGGAATCTCCAGGACTTCAGCAGCTTCGCGGTAACTGAAACCCTCCACCTCTACCAGCACCATCACCACCCGCTGGACTTCTGGCAGGGCCTGTACTGCTTCAACAATCTGGCGCAGCAACAGCTGCCGCTCTGGGTCGCCGCAGTAACTTTCGTCCGCCAGGTCGTCAATGGTGGTGTCGCTGGTCAAATTGCCTTCGCGTCTGCGCTGCACTGCCCGCAACTCGTTGATCCAGATCGAATGCAAAACCTTGAACAACCAGCTGAGCAGCACCGTGCCGGGTTGCCACTGGGCGCGCTTTTCCAGTGCGCGCAGGCAGCAGCGCTGTACCAGGTCTTTGGCATCGGCCTCGTTGCGGGTCAGCCGCAAGGCAAATCGCCATAGTCTGGGCAAAAGTTGGGGCAACTCACGCTGCAGTTGGTCGTTCAAAAAGCATCCTGTTAACTTGCAAAATTTACGGGTTTTATTGTGTTCCTGCCCATTGAACACCTGACCGGGCTGTTTTATTCCACCACCAACAAAAATATTGCAAAAAAAATTTGTAGAGCGTCATGGAATAAAACGCAGGCCAGCAGCGTTATGTCACTTCACACCAGTCCCTTGCCAAATCTACTTTAAATTTACCAAAAGGAAACCCCATGCCTGCTCGTTCCACTTTCATTCGTCTGGTCATTGCCGCAGTGTGCTCAGGTGCATTTCTCTACGGCTGCTCTGCGTCGCCTGAAGCCAGCCGCTCCAACGCGGTTCCCGCAGCCATGGCCGCATTGGGCAATACCTGGGCTATCGATGCCAAACAGTCAAACATTCATTTTGTGACCACCAAAGCGGGGCAACCCGGTGTTGGCGGTATTGATGAAGTGCAGAGCTTCAGCAGCTTTTCTGGTGGCATGTCTCCACAAGGGCAAATCAGGCTGGCCATTGACCTGGCCAGCGTGAAAACGGGAGTCGACATTCGCGACGAGCGCATACAAAACATGCTGTTCAATGTCAAGGCCACGCCCCAGGCGGTATTTACAGCGCAACTTGGCGCAGCAGCCCTGCGCGATATGGCTCGCCCGGGTTTGCAAAACGTTGAAGTTGACGGCCAGCTCAGCATTGCCGGGCAGTCCAAACCCGTCAAGGCCACGCTGCAAATCAACCGCCTCAGTGCGGGCCAGGTATCGGTTGCCACACGCGCGCCCATCGTCGTCAATGCAAGTGACTTTGGATTGCGTCCAGGCGTTGAGGCAATGCGCGAGATCATGGGGCTTAACTTTTTGTCGGCCTCTGCGCCTGTCACCTTTAACCTGCTGCTGAACACCAAAAGCTGAGATTGATCCATTGGAGTTTCACCATGAAAATTCACATGCTGTTTTTTGCCATTCCTTGCGTGTTGGCAAGCACGATTTTTACGACACAGGCATTGGCCAGTGAAGAACTGGCACGTAAAAATGCCTGCTTTGGCTGCCATGCGGTCAGTCAGAAAATTGTGGGCCCGTCGCTGCAGGAAGTCGCTTTGAAATACAAGTCGCAACCAGACGCAGCAAAAAAGCTGGCCGAAAGCCTGGTCAAAGGCAGCACCGGAAAATGGGGAACGCAACCCATGCCGGCGCAGCCGCAACTGAGCGCTGGTGATGCTTTGGCACTGGCTGGCTGGGTGCTGGCAACGCGTTGAGGCGCGGGGCGGCTGGGGTTGATTCAAAACTGATCAAGTCCAGGCTGGCGTGGATTGTCTCAATAGAATCATGGGGTGCAATTTTTAAAGACCATTTTTCTGGGCTGCCTGCTGTGTAGCTATGTTCAGGCCGCTGAGGTGCAAGTAGCCGTTGCCGCCAACTTCACCGCGCCCATGAAGCAGATCGCCGATGCGTTTGAAAAAAACACTGGCCACAAGGCGGTGTTGTCGTTTGGTGCAACTGGCAAGCTGTACGCCCAGATCACCAACGGCGCTCCGTTTGCCGTTTTTTTGTCAGCCGACGATGAAACGCCCGCCAGGCTTGAAAAAGAAAATGCTGCGGTTGCTGGCACACGCATGACCTACGCCACCGGAAGGCTGGTGTTGTGGTCAGCCAAACCTGATGGGGTGGATGCCAGCGGCAAAACATTGGCGCAAAACCGCTTTAAACACCTG
>JAYUVG010000210.1:0-3516 GCA_043754255.1 Polaromonas sp.
GGAGCGAAAGCCGCCTTGACTTCAATTTCAAAATTCATCAGGCTGGCGCGGGCGGGTCGAGTGACAGTTCAAGCCGCGCAATTTGGTCCCGAAGAATCAAACGTTGTTTTTTTAAACGCCTGAGCATCACCTCGTCCATTGGCGTAGTGTGGGCTGTGGTGTCTACCAAAGCATTTAAATCGGCATGTTCGATTTTGAGTTCAATCAGTTGCCGTTCAGGAAAATGTAAATTTAGGTACAAGGTATTTTTAACAGGCTCTGGTTGCTCCGATAATACGTGGGTAACGGAGATAAATCGAGTCCACATGACCCGACAAACTGCAAGATGTCAAAAGGTTATCGAATTACAGCTTCTACAGGCATCCACAAAGGTGACCGCGACTACCAGCAAGATCAGGTTAACCTGATTAGTCACCAACGTGTTGCCGGTTGCATACTTGGAATAGTCGCCGACGGCATGGGCGGACGCAGCGGTGGACGCAAAGCTTCTGACCAAGTCATGTTGACAGCCAAGCAATTGTTTGAAACGTATTCGCCTGGTCGTGACGATGCGCTCGAGTTGCTCAAACAGGTTGTAGATGAAGCGCACATCGTCATCAAACTGACAGCGATATCGACCGAGCAAGAGCCTCACAGTACCCTGGCAGCGTTTCTCATAAATCCAGCAGGAGATTGCCACTGGATACACACCGGTGACTCCCGTATTTACCATTTTCAAGGCAGCAAGCTGGTTCACCGCACGATTGACCACTCTTATGTTCAGACGCTCGTAGACAAGGGTGAGATCACCGAAGAAGAAGCCAATGTGCACCCTCAATCCAATATTCTGATGGGTTGCCTCGGCACAGAAGATGCACCCCCCATCAGCCACCACTACATTGCCCAGCTACGACCGGAAGACGCGTTGATCGCATGCAGTGACGGTGTATGGCACTACTTCAGTCCCAGTGAAATGGGATCAGCCCTGTCAATGCTGTCGCCCCGAGAAGCCACCGAATTTTTGATCCAGAAAGCCAGGTCACGAGCTCGTGGCGGTGGAGACAATTTGTCGCTTGTCATCGTCAAACTGGAGCCACTGACGTAGCTCTGTTGATTATTCTGGCACCGGTAAGGGCTGGACAACTTTGGGCTGATTGAGCTGATCTCGGTCATGTTGGGCCTGGCGCTGTTGGGCGTTTTGTTGCCGCTCATTGAACTTCCTAACCTCTTCTGCGGCAGCAGCTTGCTTGCTGCTGCGCGCGGCGGCTTTGTCCGAGTTGCCATTGGTACGCTTGGCCAATGCCTCGATGTTGGTTTGCGCCTTTAAGTGAGCGTCTGCGCGATCACCATTTTTTTGCTTTTCCCGGTCTTTTCTAGCCTGAAAATCTTTAAGAGCAGAGGCTCGTTTTTCAGCTTCTTGCTGTTGCTTTTCTGGCGAAGACTTTTCTTCAGTCCTTTTAATCTGTCCAGCGCCTTTGGCCCTGCGGTCCAAAGTATTCAGACCGATCTCCTGGCGGCGTAGATCAGCCAATCCCTCTTGCCGCCCGAGCTTGATTCCGCCCAGGCACTCGTTCACCAGAAATTTTTTGTAACACGCAGCACTTTCCTGGCGAAACACCGCCTCTAGCGCCGTCCGTTCAGCGTTGATGCGCGCGCGTTCCGCATCTGAGGACTTAGCTGCAGACGTGACGGGCGAAGTGCCCGCTTCAGAACTCTGGGCATTTGCTGCAAAAATCCAGCTCGCGAAGCACAGCAAAAAAATTATTTTTATCATGTCAATGAGGTGTCCACGTCCCTGCGCTCCAGCGCCAGGTATTCGGCTGACTGCATTTCGTTGAGTCTGGAAACTGTGCGCGGAAATTCATGCGCCAGCGGCCCGTAGGTGTACAACGCCTCCGGACTGACTTCTGCTGACAGGATCAGTTTGACTCGCCGGTCATACAGAACATCTATCAGCCAGGTAAAGCGCCGGGCTTCAGAAGCCATGCGTATCGGCATGGCCGGCACGTCACTTAAAAGTACAGTGTGAAACTGCGTGGCAATTTCCAGGTAGTCGTTCTGGGAACGCGGACCGCCGCAAAGCGTCTTGAAATCAAACCACACCAGAGCGCCCGCCTTGCGTCTGGCATGTATTTGGCGCGACTCGATGTGCAACACCGGGTCGTCGTCCTGGGATTCGGCGAGGCGGTTGAAGGCGTTGGTCATTTCGGCATCGGCCAGCGGACCAAGCGGCGTGTGGTAAAGATTGACCTGCTCCAGTGTGCGGCGGCGGTAGTCGGTGCCGTTGTCCACGCTGAGGACTTCAAGGTGCTTATTGAGCAGTGCAATAGCCGGCAAAATACGGTCACGGTGCATGCCGCCGGGGTACAGGTCGTCAGGCTTGTAGTTTGAGGTGGTGACAAAACCCACGCCATTTTCAAACAGCGCGGTTAACAACCGGTGCAAAATCATCGCGTCGGTGATATCGGCCACATGAAATTCGTCAAAGCAAATCAGCTTGTAGCGTTTCGCAATGCGCTTTCCAAGCACATCCAGCGGATTGACAGTGCCCTGCAAATCACGCAACTCGCGGTGCACCTCACGCATGAACTCGTGAAAATGCAGACGCGTTTTACGCTTCAGCGGCACCGCGTTGTAAAAGCAATCCATCAGAAAGCTTTTACCCCGCCCGACACCGCCGAACATGTACACACCTCGCGGCGTGTCGGGGCGATTAATGAGTTTTTTAAGGGCATTAGAGCGTTGCGCCTTGAACGCTGTCCACTCAGTAGCACAGCGCTCCAGGGCATCAACTGCCCTCAACTGTGCCGGATCTGCGGTGAAGCCCCTGGCGACCAGCTCCGCCTCATATGCCTGCTTTACGGTCAAAGAACTGCACTCCAGATTGCTATCAATTTAATAGCTTCTGAAGCATGATTTAATTGCCACAGAGCCAATTTTCGCCACAAATCAAAAATTCAAAGTGCGCTTGTCTACCGCCAGCGCTGCCTCTTTAGTGGCTTCACTGAGCGATGGATGCGCATGACAAATCCGCGCAATATCTTCGCTGCTGGCGCGAAACTCCATGGCGACCACACACTCAGCGATCAGCTCGCTGGCCATGGGGCCAACGATGTGCACACCTAGAATCTCATCCGTTACTGCATCGGCCAGCATCTTCACCATGCCGGTTGTTTCACCCATTGCACGTGCACGACCGTTGGCCAAAAACGGAAAGGTACCCGCCTTGAAAGCGTGCCCAGAGGCTTTAAGCTGTTCTTCAGTTTGACCAACCCAAGCGATTTCAGGGTTGGTGTAGATAACCCATGGAATGGTGTTGAAATTGACATGTCCGTGTTGGCCAGCAATCCGCTCAGCCACTGCCACGCCCTCCTCCTCTGCCTTGTGGGCCAGCATCGGGCCACGCACCACGTCGCCAATCGCCCAGACGTTGGACAGGTTGGTTTTGCAGTCGCCATCGACCACAATCGCACCGCGCTCATCGAGCTGCAGGCCCACGGTTTCAGGTGCCAGGCCGATGGTGTTGGCCACCCGGCC
>JAYUVG010000211.1:0-5051 GCA_043754255.1 Polaromonas sp.
TTGAAGTCCTCCGTTGCAGGTATGCCAGCTTCTACTGCGGCTCCTGCAAACGCGTCCAGCACGTCCCAGCGCAGGCGCTGCTTGCTGACCTGCCATTCACCGCCCGCTTTGCGGTGTCGCAAGATTTTCTGATACGGCACGGTTTTGTCTTGCATCAGCTCAGGGGCTGTGCCAGCCGCACCATGGAATTCATTGGCGCCTTTGTAATGGTTTTCATGCAGCTTGAAATACGGCAACGCATTGGCCCAGCCCCAGGCGCTGTCGCCAGTAAGCGCTGCCCAGTCGTCGTAGTTGCGTGCCTGGCCGCGCATGTAGATCATGCCGTTGATGCTGGACGAGCCGCCCAGTGTTTTGCCGCGTGGGTAGCGCAGCGCCCGGCCGTTCAGGCCTGCTTCCGGCTCGGTGTTGTACATCCAGTCGGTGCGCGGGTTGCCGATGCAGTGAAGATAACCGACCGGGATATGAATCCAGTGGTAGTCGTCTTTTTTGCCGGCCTCAATCATCAGTACTTTTTTGGAGGCATCGGCGCTCAGGCGGTTGGCCAGCAGGCAACCGGCCGTGCCGCCGCCAACGATGATGTAGTCGAATTGTTCAGGTGCTGTGGTGTTTTGCATAGGGTTGTATTTTGCACGTGTCGCCTCGCCTTGTAGGACAGGGCGACACATTGCCACTGGACAATGCGCTTACATGTTTTCGCAGTTACCATCATTTTTTACGTTTCCATGAGCTTGTCCAACCCCCGCATCGAACTACTACACACACCCAAGGGCGCAGTGTATGGGGTGCTGGGTGCGTGGACGGCAGCAGAGCTGACCGACAAAACGGCTTGGGCCAGCTTGACGCTGCAACTTCACGAATTGAAGGCAGCTGGCGATGCCGTATGGGACTTGCGGCAAATCGAGGTGCTGGATCACCTGGGCGCACAGCTGCTGTGGAACCACTGGGGCCGCGCCTGGCCTGCCCACCTTGAAGTTGAAGCCGGTCATCGCGCCGTATTGCAAACGGTGGCTGATTTTGCAGCGATGCCTGTCAAAAAAGCCAGCGCCGACTGGTTGCAGCCCATTCGCTCACTCGGTAGGCAACTGCTCAGTCTGCTTGACCACATCCGGTCGCTGACCCGGCTGATTGGCCAGTTGCTGCTGGACACATTGCGCCTGATTCGCCGCCCGCAAGAAGGCCCGTGGCATGACATATCAGGCCATCTGTACAACATCGGCGCTACCGCACTGCCGATTACCGCGCTGGTCGGTTTTTTGATTGGTGTGGTTCTGGCGTATCTGATTTCACAGCAGCTCAAACAGTTTGGCGCTGATGCTTTTATCGTGAATATTTTGGGGGTTTCGCTGATCCGCGAGCTGGGGCCGGTGCTGGCCGCCATTTTGGTGGCCGGGCGTTCAGGCTCAGCCATCACCGCGCAAATTGGCGTGATGCGAGTGACTGAGGAGCTGGACGCAATGCGCGTGATGGGCATTGCCAAAGGCTTTCGGCTGGTGTTGCCACGCGCCCTGGCACTCGCCATTGTGATGCCGCTGATCAGTGTGTGGACAACCGTCGCCGCGCTGTTGGGCGGCATGATTGCGGCCAATGCTGCCATGGGCATCACACCGGCGTTTTTCATCAATGCTTTGCCAGCAGCAGTTGAAGTCGCCAACCTGACGCTGGCTACTGGCAAGTCGATAGTGTTTGGGGTGCTGATTGCATTGGTGGCGTGTCATTTTGGCCTGCGCGTCAAGCCCAATACCGAGAGCCTGGGGCAAGGCACCACAGCGTCGGTGGTGACGTCGATTACCGTGGTAATTTTGGTGGATGCATTGTTTGCAGTGCTTTTTAAAAATGTCGGTATATGACTGAGCCCTCAGCTCCTTTGGCTGTCATCCCGGACTCGATCCGGGATCCATGGATTGCCCCGGATCGCGGTCCGGGGCAGGCTCATCAAGCCCGCAATGACAACACCGAGCCCGTCGTTGAGATTAAAAAACTCTGGACCGTTTTTAAAAATGGTGACAGGGAATCAGTCGTTCACAAAGACCTGGATTTGCGCGTTGAGCGTGGTGAAATTTTGTCGCTGGTCGGCGGCTCGGGCACGGGTAAAACAGTGCTGCTGCGGCAAATGCTGGGGCTGGAGCATCCTGCCCAGGGCGACGTGACAGTGCTAGGCCGGCCAGCAGCCGAGCTGGGCCGGCATGGTGCGGCCAGCAGGGTCGGCATGCTGTTTCAAAAAGGCGCTTTATTCTCGGCTTTTACGGTGTTGCAAAACATTGCCTTCCCGCTGCGGGAGCTGAAGGTTTTGCCGCCCGAGCTGGTGCGTGAAGCGGCGATGGTCAAGCTGCAAATGGTCGGCCTTCAGCCAGACGCAGCTGACAAAATGCCGAGTGATTTGTCAGGCGGCATGATCAAGCGCGTGGCATTGGCCAGAGCCCTGATCATGGACCCGCCGCTGCTGCTGCTCGATGAGCCGACCGCCGGGCTGGACCCTGCGGGTGCTGACAGTTTTTGCGACCTGCTGCAGTCACTGCACAAAGCGATGGAGCTGACGGTGGTGATGGTGACGCATGACCTGGACACGCTGTTTGAGCTGAGCACCCGCATTGCTGTGCTGGCCGAGCAGCGCGTCATCATTGCCGACACGCCGCAAAAAGTGGTGGCGTTCAAACACCCGTTCATTGAAGAATATTTCAGGGGCGGCCGGGGTCAGCGGGCCATGGGGCTGCTGACGCATGCAGGCGTGAATGCCGGAGTAAGGGCCGCAACCGGCAACGATATGCTTGAAACACAAGGAGCTTGACAATGGAAAACAAAGCCCACGCCATGGCGGCTGGCGCGTTTGTGCTGGTGGTCAGTGCGCTGCTTGCGCTATTGGCCGTCTGGCTGCTGCGCGACAACAGCCAGCGCGACATGTATGAAATGTCAACGTCCGAGACAGTCAGCGGCTTGCAGCCGCAGGCGGTGGTGCGCTTTCGGGGAGTGCCGGTTGGCAAGGTGGAGCTGATTGGTTTTGACAACAAAGTCAAAGGCAATGTGCTGATTCGCATCTCGATTGACCGGGCCGCACCGGTGACCAAATCCGTGTTTGCCACTGTTGCCTCGCAGGGCGTGACGGGTCTGGGTTTTATCCAGCTGGACGACAGCGGCACGTCAAGCGAGCGCCTGGTACCGAACGACGACGACCCGCCGCGCATACCGCTCAAACCGGGCGGGCTGGCAAAGCTGCTTGCGCAAAGTGAAGTTATTTTTAATCAATTCGAGCAGGCCAGCACCAAGCTCAACCAGATGCTGGCAGAAGACAACCAAAAGCGCCTGGTGACAGCGCTTGATTCAATGGGCCAGGCCGCCAGCAGTGTTAGCACGTTGTCTTCTACGCTGACCAGCATTTTGAATGCGCAGCTGGGGCCTGACAAAGTCAACATCCCACGGCTGGTTAAAAATCTGGATGCCGCAGTTGTCTCGTTGCGAAGCACCTCAGCCCAGGCAAGTACAGCTGTGTCCGAGATCGGCAACACCGCCAAGCGGCTGAACGAAAAAGGCGGCCCACTGGACAAATTGTCTGAAGGCGGCACGGCGCTGGCTACAGGCGTTGAAACCTTCAGCGCGGCAACGCTGCCCAAGCTGGGCGAAGTGGCCGATGAAACTGCCCGGGCGATGCGCCAGCTGCGCCGCACCGTGAATGCGGTAGACGACAACCCGCAGTCGCTGATTTTTGGCAATGGCCCACCGCAACCTGGCCCGGGTGAGCCCGGTTTTTCTGCCACTGGAGTGAACAAATGAAAATGACTGCTATTCATTCAGGAGCTGCTTGCGCGCACTTTACGTCGGCTAGAGGCCTGTTTGGCTTGTTTTTTTCAGCCTTTTTGCTCGCTGGCTGCTCTGCGCTGCCTGACAAGCCGCTGCGTGCCAGCCTGTATGACTTTGGGCCTGGCAACCTGGCAGCGCAGCCAGGCGCACAGCCAGCGACCTTGCCTGCACTGCCCGCCCTGGCGCTCGACGACATCAGCACATCGGGCGGCGCGCTTGACAACCAGGCTGTGCTGTACCGCCTGACGTATCTGGACGCCCAGCAACTGCGCCCCTACAGCCAGGCACGCTGGGCGATGCCGCCCGCGCAGCTGGTGCGCCAGCGCTTTCGCGAACAACTTGGCCAGCGGCGCGCCATTGTTGAGGCTCGTGGCAGCCTGGCGCTTAACCGCAGCCAGAACGCTGCGCTTCCGGTGCTGCTGCGGCTAGACCTTGAAGAGTTCAGTCATGTGTTTACTGCACCAGACGCCAGCGTTGGGCTGATCCGTTTGCGTGCCACACTGATAGAGCAAGCAACCAGCGGTGAAAAGCTGCTGGCCCAGCGCAGCGTGGTGGTGCAGCGGCCAGCGCTGACGGCCGACGCACCGGGCGGTGTGCGCGCCCTGACGGCTGCAACCGATGCGGCGATTGAAGAGATAGAAGTGTGGCTGCAGCAGAGCAGGCCGCGCTGACAGCTTGGGCTGTGCTGCTGCCTGGCGCTAAAAAATCGGCTCGGCCTGCCTGATGGCTGTTACTTCAATTTCAATCAGCATGCGCGGATCTAAAAGCCCGGCTGAAATCATCATGGCAGCGGGCCGCACATTGCCAAAATATTTTTGCAACACCGGCCAGCACTTTTCAAACTGCGTGGCGTCAGGCAAAACGTAGGTCACGCGCACCACATCAGCCATCGACGCATGCGCCAGTTGCAATGCAAACGCGATATTTTTCAGGCACTGCTCGGTTTGCTCGGCAATGTCGCTGGATATCGCCATGGTGCTGTAGTCAAAACCGGTTGTGCCAGACACAAACACCCAGTCGCCCGCCACCACAGCACGGGAATAGCCAATTTGCGCTTCGAAGGGGGAGCCTGAGCTGATGAGGGTTCGGTTCATGGTCGTGTTTTTTGCAGCCAGGTCAAGTCAAGTCTGCACCCAAGCTGTTAATTTTAAAAATTTCTAAATTTGTCATTGCGGACTTGATGAGCCTGCCCCGGACCTTGATCCGGGGCAATCCATGACTCCGTTCCCTGTCAGCACCGCAGAAGACATGGATCCCCC
>JAYUVG010000212.1:0-5148 GCA_043754255.1 Polaromonas sp.
ATCAACGCCATTGGCAACCAGCTGGCAGACCTGAGCACGCGTGTGAACGAGCTCAGGGGGTATCTTTGACTACCCTGCCAAAGAACGCAAGTTAAACGAAGTCAACGCCGCTCTTGAAGACCCAAAGGTCTGGGACAACCCAAAGCGCGCGCAAGAGCTGGGCAAAGAGAAAAAATCACTTGAAGATGTGGTCCATAGCATCAGCCGCCTGACGACCGAACTGGCCGACAACGCTGAGTTGTTTGACATGGCCAAAGACGAGGGCGACGAGACGGGCATGCAGTCGATTGAGGGCGAGGCAGCCAAGGTCGCGGTTGAAGTTGAAAAGATGGAATTCCGCCGGATGTTCAACAACCCGGCTGACCCGCTCAATTGCTTTTTGGATGTGCAGTCTGGCGCGGGCGGTACTGAAGCCTGCGACTGGGCCAGCATGCTGCTGCGCCAATACCTCAAATACGCCGAGCGCAAGGGTTTTAAAACCACGATTGAAGACGAGACCGCTGGCGATACCGCCGGCATCAAGGGTGCGACGATCAAGATCGAAGGTGAGTACGCTTTTGGCTTGCTTCGCACTGAGACCGGCGTACACCGCCTGGTGCGCAAGTCGCCGTTTGACTCGTCTGGTGGCCGGCACACCTCGTTCGCGTCGATTTTTGTGTACCCTGAAATTGATGATTCGATTGAAATTGACATCAACCCGTCAGACGTGCGGGTAGACACATTCAGAGCCAGCGGCGCAGGCGGCCAGCACATCAACAAAACTGATTCAGCTGTGCGCCTGACCCATCTGCCCACCGGTATCGTGGTGCAGTGCCAGGACGGCCGCAGCCAGCACGGTAACCGCGACGTGGCCTGGAAGCGCCTGCGCTCACGCCTGTATGACTTTGAGTTGCGCAAACAACAGGAAGCGCAGCAAAAGTTAGAGGACACCAAAACCGACGTGGGTTGGGGTCATCAGATCCGCAGCTACGTGCTCGACAACAGCCGCATTAAAGACCTGCGTACGAATTACGAAACGTCTGCTACGCAAAAGGTGCTGGATGGGGATCTGGATCAGTTTATTGAGGCTTCGCTCAAACAGGGTGTTTGATGCGCGCTGCAACATCACGCTTATTTATGACGATATTTTCAGGAAATACCCATGCTGCAAAAGCTTGACGTAAGCGGAGCTGGGCAAGGTCCCTCCGTTGCAATTAATCGCGCTGATTACACAGCCCCCGCCTACCAAATAGACGCGGTCGACTTGTGCTTTGACCTGGACCCAGCCAAAACCCGCGTGCTGAACAAAATGACGCTGCGCCGTAACGCAGACGTGCCGGCGCAACCTCTGCGGCTGGATGGAGAAGACCTTAACTTGTCACGCGTTCTAGTCAACGGCCAGGGCACGTCGTTCAAGATGGACGGCAATCAGCTGGTGCTTGAGAACCTGCCTGAAGGACACGACGCTTTTGAGCTGGAAATTTTCACCACCTGCCTGCCGTCAAAAAACACCAAGCTGATGGGCCTGTACGTCAGCAATGATTCGTTTTTTACCCAGTGCGAGGCTGAAGGCTTCAGGCGCATCACCTACTTTTTAGACCGGCCCGATGTGATGGCTTTGTATACCGTGACGCTGCGGGCTGACAAGGCCAAGTTCCCGGTGCTGCTGTCGAACGGCAATCTGGTTGACCAAGGCGCACTAAGTGATGGTCGTCACTTCGCCAAATGGATGGACCCGCACAAAAAGCCGGCTTATCTGTTCGCACTGGTTGCAGGCCAACTGGTTTGCCGCGAGCAGCGCATCACGTCGCGTGCGGGCAAAGACCACACGCTGCAAGTTTATGTGCGGCCTGGTGACCTCGACAAAACCGAACACGCCATGACGTCTCTCATGCATTCAGTCGCGTGGGACGAAGCGCGCTTTGGTTTGCCGCTTGATCTGGATCGCTTCATGATTGTGGCGACCAGTGACTTCAACATGGGCGCGATGGAAAACAAGGGCCTGAACATTTTTAATACCAAGTACGTGCTGGCCAACCAGGCCACCGCGACCGATGTTGATTTTGGCAATATTGAAAGCGTGGTCGGTCACGAGTATTTTCACAACTGGACGGGCAACCGGGTCACCTGCCGCGACTGGTTTCAGTTGTCGCTGAAAGAAGGTTTGACGGTTTTTCGTGACCAGGAATTCAGCCAGGATTTGTGCGGTGAGGCGTCAAGCAGAGCCGTCAAGCGCATTGAAGACGTGCGCGTGTTGCGCACCGCCCAATTCCCTGAAGACGCCGGCCCCATGTCGCACCCGGTGCGGCCTGACAGCTATGTGGAGATCAGCAACTTCTACACCGTCACGATTTACGAAAAAGGTGCCGAGGTGGTGCGCATGATGCAAACGCTGGTGGCAAGCGCCAACGACCCGATTGGCAGGGCAGGTTTTGCGAAAGGCATGACGCTGTACTTCGGGCGCCATGACGGCCAGGCCGTAACCTGTGACGACTTCGCGCAAGCCATTGCCGATGCCAATCCCGCGTCTAGCCTGGCGCGTTTGTTGCCGCAGTTCAAGCGCTGGTATAGCCAGGCGGGCACGCCCCGCGTTGCAGCGCAGGGTGTGTATGACGCCGCTGGCAGTACCTACACGCTGACGCTCAGCCAAAGCTGCGCGGCCACAACCGGTCAGGTAAACAAAGAACCGTTTGTGATTCCAGTTGGATTTGGCTTGCTAGGCGCTGATGGCTCCGACCTGTCGTTGCAATTGGCGGGCGACAGTGCTGAAGCATCTACCAGCTGCACATTGGTGTTAACGCAGGCAAGCGAAACTTTCACTTTCACAGGCATTACGCAAGAGCCCGTACCGTCCATCCTGCGCGGATTCACTGCCCCAGTCGTACTGGACTTTGACTACACCGATGCGCAGCTGCTACACCTGCTGGCACACGACAGTGACCCTTTCAATCGCTGGGAAGCGGGACAGCGGCTGGCTGTGCGATCTGCACTTAATGCTATTAATTCAGGAGCTGCTTGCGCGCATAATACAACGGCTACAGCACTAAATGATGTATTAAACAGTGCTTTTCTGACTGCCATGCGCCAGGTTTTGCATCACCCTAAGCTAGACGCTGCTTTCAAAGAGCTGGTCTTGACATTGCCATCGGAAACCTATCTGGCCGAGCAATTGGGCGTGGTAGATCCGCAGCAAATTCACGCTGTGGTTGGCGCCATGCGCCAGCAACTGGCCACCAGCCTGCAAGCCGACTGGGCTGCTGTGTATAAGGCCCATCAGGATACGGGTAACTACACGCCGGATGCGGCTTCGTCAGGTCGCCGCTCGCTGGCAGGTATGGCGTTGAGCTATCTATGCATCGCTGCTGTGGCAACAGGTCAAGACGAGTGGCCCGGCAAGACCTTGCAGCGATTCAAAGACGCAGGCAACATGACTGACCGTTTTAATGCGCTAAGTGCTTTGGTGACCAGTGGCCACACCCTCGCAGCACAGGCGCTGGCCCAGTTCCACGCCATGTTCAAAGATGATGCCCTGGTCATCGACAAATGGTTCAGCCTGCAAGCAGCAAGCCCGGATCGCAGCGGCAACATCCTGCCTGCCATCAAACAACTGATGAAGCACAAAGACTTCAGCCTGAAAAATCCGAACCGCGCGCGCAGCGTCATCAGCACCTATTGCGGCAACCCGGCAGCCTTTCACCGGCTTGATGCGGCAGGCTATGTTTTCTGGAGCGAACGCGTCATCGAGCTGGACGCGATGAACCCGCAAGTCGCTGCCCGCCTGGCCCGTGCGCTTGACCGCTGGAGCAAATTGGCTGAACCGTATCGCAGCGCAGCGCGTGAAGCGATTGCTCGCGTTGCTGCCAAAAATGATTTGAGCAAAGACACACTCGAAGTCGTGACGCGGGCTTTAGCAGCTTAAATATTTTCCATCTGTAATAGCCGTTCGGGCTGAGCTTGTCGAAGCCGTCTTGAGCACGGAATACCCTTCGACAGGCTCAGGACAAACGGCAAAAAAAGGTACTTATGTCAAAAACCATTTCCCTCACACGCTACCTGGTTGAACAGCAACGCCTGGAGGGTCACATCCCGCCTGAGTTGCGCCTGTTACTTGAAGTGGTGGCACGCGCTTGTAAAAACATCAGCCACGCAGTTAATAAGGGAGCTTTAGGCAGCGTCATGGGCAGCGCGGAAAGTGAAAACGTGCAGGGCGAGATTCAGAAAAAGCTGGACATCATTGCCAACGAAGTGTTGATCGAAGCCAATGAATGGGGTGGCCATCTGGCTGGTATGGCCAGTGAAGAAATGGAAGGCATTTACGCAGTGCCCAACCGCTACCCGCAAGGTGAATACCTGCTGCTGTTTGACCCACTTGATGGTTCCAGCAACATCGACATCAACGTCAGCATTGGCACCATCTTCAGCGTTTTGAAAATGCCTGAAGACGATCGTGGAGTGGACGAAGCTGACTTCTTGCAAGCCGGCAACAAACAGGTAGCAGCGGGCTACTGCATCTACGGCCCCCAAACCACGCTGGTATTGACAGTCGGCGACGGCGTGGCCATGTTTACGCTAGACCGCGAGCAAGGCTCGTTTGTGCTGACCGAAGAGAACGTACAAATCCCGCCAGACACGCAAGAGTTCGCCATCAATATGAGCAACATGCGCCACTGGGATGCGCCCGTCAAACGCTATGTTGACGAGCTGCTGGCCGGCAAGGACGGCCCGCGCGGCAAAGACTTCAACATGCGCTGGGTTGCAGCCATGGTGGCTGATGTGCATCGAATTTTGTGTCGTGGCGGTGTCTTCATGTACCCCTGGGACAAGCGTGAGCCAGAAAAAGCTGGGAAGCTGCGCCTGATGTACGAAGCCAACCCGATGAGCTGGCTGGTAGAGCAAGCCGGCGGAGCAGCCACCAACTGCAAACAGCGCATCATGGACTTGCAGCCGACCAGACTGCATGAGCGCGTCAGTGTGGTGTTGGGGTCAAAAAACGAGGTGGAGCGGCTGACGGCCTACCATCGCGATGCCGAACCCAAGAGTACAGCCGGGCTATAATTTGAGGCTGCATTCCACACGCAGAAAAATACACAAGCCGGTGTAGCTCAGTCGGTAGAGCAGCTCATTCGTAATGAGAAGGTCGGGTGTTCGATTCATCTCTCCGGCACCAAA
>JAYUVG010000213.1:0-27183 GCA_043754255.1 Polaromonas sp.
ATGCTGTATTCAAATGTGCTGCCTGGCTGCGTTGACAGCGGCGCTTTGGCCATACCTGTGACTTGTTGCGCTGGCGTCACTTTGCGGTGGTCATAGTCAGTGCCGCCAACCTGGTACACACCTGCATCAATGTAAGCCTGTTTGATGACCGGGTTGCGTGTCAGTTCTGCATAGACCAGCCCTGAGGTGTGGCGCAGCAAATCCTGAACCGTAATGGCTTTGGTGGCTGGAACAATCGAATAAGTCACGGAGCCCGCCGCATCGGTTTGCGCAACGCTGACACCCATTTTGGTGAACTCAGGCAAAAATTTGGAGACCGGGTCGGTCAGCTGCAATTTCCCGTCTTCAACCAGCATCATGGCCGCGACGGATGCCAGCGGCTTGGTCATTGAGTAGATGCGAAAGATGGCATCTTTGGTCAGCGGCTTGCCAGCGGCTTTGTCCAGCTGGCCCATCGTTTCAGAAAACACCAGCTTGCCGTTGCGCGCAATCATGACGATAACGCCGGGGAATTTGCCTTGGTCAATTTCGGTTTGCAGCGCCGCTTTCATGGCTTGCAGGCGTGGGGACGACATGCCCACCGATTCAGGAGTTGCCGTCGGCAGGCCTTGCGCCATGGCGGCGCAAGCAGCGGTTGCCAGCAAAAGTGCTGTGGCGCTTTTTAAGGCGACAAATCGATTCATTTTCATGTGGGTCTCCAATATGCGTTGTTAATGTTGAGGAATCTGACTGGGTACACATTTGTATTCTGTATACAAACTTAGTGTACGGCGACTGCCGGGGAAAGCAAGCGTTAATAAAGCGCGGCTTAAATGCTACCAATCAGCGGCAAAAACGGGGCTCAGACGCTGCATGTCAATGTGCTCGTTTGAGGCAAGTTAAAGTGCAACCACACATACAGCTGCGCACAGGCGCATGTCACTGCATAAACCGCACGAACCGCACGAACCGCTTCGAAAATTAAATCCTTATCCCTTGAAATATCTAAGCGCGTACCCCGAAAGCCTGCAATCGCAGGTCCAGCAACTGCAGGCCCAAAACAAGCTGGGCGACATGCTGCTTAAAAAATACCCGCGCATGCACGCCGTGCGCACCGACAAGGCTTTGTACGACTACGTGATGGCGCTCAAAAACGAGTTCTTGAGAAGCTCCGAGCCGTTGTCGAAAGTCGCGTTTGACAACCGCCTGCAAGTCATCGCGCATGCACTGGGCACACATACGCAAATCAGCCGGGTGCAGGGCAACAAGCTCAAAGCAAAACGCGAAATTCGCGTGTCGTCATTGTTTAAAGAAGTGCCCGACGAGTTTCTAAAAATGATCACCGTTCACGAGCTGGCTCACATCAAAGAAAAAGAACATGACAAAGACTTTTACAAGCTGTGCACGTACATGGAGCCGCACTACCACCAGTACGAATTTGATTTGCGGGTGTACCTTACGCACATGGACGCGGGTGGCAAACTGGCTTGGCCTGTGGGTTAGTCACCACCCGGCTCGGGTAAAACGCGGTGATATTGAGAATGAAGCGCCGCATTTTGAACCAGCAATCGTCAGTCATTTAAACTGCTCCAGGATCAGCGGTTCTGATAACACTGCCCGCCAACGTTTAAACAATTCGAAGTGCTATGGCTTCAAAAGCAATTAAAACCCTGTTACTTTTCAACTACGGGTGGGCAGCCATCGGCTTTTCACGATTGGCAAGCGACACCCAGCAGTTCAGCCGACGCGGATTTGACCTCTTTTCATTTCCCAGTAACACCAGATTGGTGTGGTTTGACCTGGACCGGTTTGTCAATCAGCTGGCTCGGCAGGCCAAATCTCAGGGTTGGACAGCTGTGACTTCACAGCACGAGCAGTTTGGCGCGCTGGCTGCGGCCTTGCTGGCGCAAAAAATGGGTTGGCCAGGCACCCCACCTACTGCTGTAGCGGCCTGCCAGCATAAGTTGTACGCACGCCGTGTGCTTGAACGCGTGTGCCCTGAGGCAAACACTGACTTTCAGCGGCTGCCCGCCACTTATGGGCAGGATGCACCTGACGGCTTGGCATACCCGAGCTTTGTCAAACCGATCAAAGCCGCGTTTTCAGTGCTGGCCAAAACTATTCATTCGCGGGCAGAATTGCGGCAGTTCATCCGCTTTGGGGTGTACGAGCTGTGGGTTATCAAACGTTTGGTTGAGCCATTTGAGCGTGTTTGCCAGCGCCTGCTGCCTGATGCCGACACAGCGCACGGCATGATTGTAGAAAAACCTGTACACGCGCAGCAGTATTGCCTGGACGGCGTGGTAGTGAGCAACGTGGTCAAGCCGCTGGGCGTGGTGGACGCTGTGTTCTACCCCTCAACGCAGGCCTTCATGCGTTTTGATTACCCCAGTCAGCTGCATGCTGTCGCCCAAGCCAAAGCCCTGGATGTGGCTGAAAGGTTTTTGCAGGCGATTGGCTACAACCACGGCTTTTTTAACATGGAGTTTTTTTACGACCATGCCACTGACAAACTCACCGTCATTGAATTCAACCCCCGTATGGCGTCGCAGTTTGCTGACTTGTATTTTCGTGTTGACGGCATTGACCTGTACGGCATGGCACTGGCTTTGGCGCATGGGCATGACCCTTGGCAAGTACCCCGAGTCAACCCTGTTGCAGCGATTGCAACGAGCTCGGTCTACCGGGTGTTTGAGCCGACCGCCGCGCAGTTGCCACAGTCGATTCCGCCCATGCCAACCAAGGCGCAATTGGCTGCATTGCAACAAACGTTTCCTGACCATTTGCTGCTGACTTACCCAAAAGCGGGTCACGCTTTGGCTCGCGACTTCAAGTGGCTCGGCAGCTACCGCTATGCCATTTTGCACATGCAAGGTGCCGACGCAGCTGATTTGCGTGCCCGCTGCGAGGTGGCCAGCTCGATACTGAATTGGCCTTTGCCGTACAGCGAAACAACGCTGGTCAAATCCGCACAAGAGTCGCCTTCCAGCGACAATCCAGACCGTCTTGAGCCCGAACAGCAACACATGCTCCCACTCTCCAGGAGAATTTCCGCATGACCTCCCGCACTGCTCTGTTGCGATCTTCGTCGCCAGTTTCGTCGCCGTTTTTTAACCGGTTTCTGCGGTACTTTTTATTGGCATCAGCAGCGGGCATTTTTGCTTTGCTGGCAAGTTGCTCTGCGCTGCAGTCGCAAAACCCTGGGGGGAACCTTAAACCCGTCAACGCCCATGTGGTGGGCGGCGCAGATGCGGTCATGCTCAAAGGCCACGATGTCGTTGCCTATTTCACGCTGGGCAAGCACGCGCTCGGTAGTGCCCAATTCGCCAGTCAGTACAAGGGAGTCACTTTTCATTTCTCCAGCGCTGAACATAAAGCATTGTTTGACAAATCCCCGGTGCAATACATTCCCCAGTATGGCGGCTACTGCGCCAATGGGGTGGTTTACGGCATTCCGTGGGGAGGTGATGCCAACATGTGGCGAATTGACAATGGCAAGCTCTACATCTTCGGCGGTCAAATGTCCAAAGAAGGCTTTGAGCTGGCACTTGCCGAGAACACCCTGCTGGCAGACCGCTACTGGAAAGAAGAAATCACAGGCAACAACAGCTTTTTGCAGCGCGCCAAGCGCCTGATATTTCGCGTGCCGCACTACAAAAACAGTGAAGATCTTGCCCGGGAGATTGCCGCCAAAAAAGCCAAGGGCTAAGCGTAGCGTGCCGTCATTGCCAAAGGCAAGTGGCCCGACAATTTTTAGGCATGATCACCGTTCACCAGCTCGCGCACAAAAAAAGAGCACGACAAAAATTTCTACAAGCACTGCACCTACGTATTGCCGCAGTACCACCAGTACCAGTTAGATTTGCGCTTGTATCTGACGCACATGGATGCAAGCGGCAAGCTGGCCTGGCCGGGCGCTTAGTGGGTACGCATCATCACCATCAAATCTAGCTATACTGTACAAGTTGGCTATTTTAAAAGGGGAAGCATATGTTGACCGTGTCATCCATGGACGCGCAAAACCGCTTCGGGCAGTTGCTGGATATGGTTCAGCGTGAGCCGGTCACGATTACCCGGCATGGCCGTACCGCGGCGTTCATCGTGTCGCCGCAAGACATGGCGGATTTGCAGGATGTCAAAGCCAGGCGGACGCAGGCAGTGCAGTGGTTTGAAGATTTTTTTGCAAAAACAGAAGCGGAAAAAGACAGCGACATGCGCATAGCAGCCCGGCGGTTGACCGATGCTGACGTGGCGAGAATGGTCAAAGAACTTCGATGAGCGCATTAGGAGGTGTGCATTGAGCTTGGTCAATCGCGCAGTTTTTGACACCAGCACGTTGATCAGTGCCGTATTAAGGCCATCATCCGTGCCGCGCCAAGCCTTCATGTTGGCCCTTGGCAGCCATAGCTTGTTTGTATCGTCGGAAACGCTTGATGAGTTAGCGAAAGTCTTGCTCAGACCCAAATTCGACGCGTATGCCAGCACCGCTGAGCGCGCCACATTTTTCGCTGGATACAAACAGGAAACAACGCTTTTAAGACCTGATGCGCAGAGCGAACAGCTGGCCGAGAGTGCGTGCCGCGACCCAAAAGACTGTAAATTTTTGGCGCTTGCGATGGCTTGCAATGCAGGAGTTTTGGTGTCAAGCGATGATGACCTCTTGAGCATCAAAAACTGGCAGGGTACGCAAATTGTCAGTCCTGCTGCTTTTTTGAGCCGCGCGGCGAACTGACCTTTAAGCCCAGCGGTTCTAGCCATTTGAAGATGCTATTTAATTTGTAGCTGCTTGCGCGCGTATTTGTTGGGCTACAGGCCTATTTAAACCTTGGATTCCAGCACGAAGTGCAATTCCTCGTTTTACTTAATTTTAAATTCCTGGCGCAGCATTGCGGCCTGCAGGTCGGGTAGCGTAGCTCAACCCAATATGCGCCACGAAGCCAATACATACGTAAGGCTAGGCCTCACAAATCCGCGCTGCTCCTGCCCATCTAAATGCCGCGCGGCATCCACCACACCCTTGATAAAATGATGACGGAAATTTCGCGTTTGAAACTTTCAGCACACTATTTATTGACTCGTCAATAAACCCAAATGCAACCCACCTACAAACCAAAAAACCCAAACTTCTCATCAGGCCCGTGCGCCAAGCGCCCTGGCTATGACGTGAGCAAACTCCAGCTTGACACGCTGGGCCGGTCGCATCGCTCTGCCATTGGTAAAAAAGCGCTCGGCTTGGTGTGCAGCGAAACGGCCCGCATTCTGGGTTTGCCTGCAGGTTACCGCGTCGCTGTGGTGCCTGGGTCTGACACGGGCGCGATTGAGATGGCGATGTGGTCGCTACTTGGGCCGCGCGGGGTAGATGTACTGGAGTGGGAAACCTTTAGCGCGACGTGGACGAACGATATTCTTGAGCAGCTCAAGTTGCCAAATACCCGCGTGATCAAGGCTGACTATGGCGACCTGCCAGATTTGGCGAGCGTTAACTTTGACAACGATGTGGTGTTTGTTTGGAACGGCACAACGTCTGGCGTGAAGGTGCCTGATGGCGACTGGATTCCCGACAATCGTGCCGGGCTAACGTTGTGCGACGCAACGTCTGCCATTTTTGCGATGGATATGCCGTGGCACAAGCTGGACGTCATCACTTATTCATGGCAAAAAGTGTTGGGCGGTGAAGGCGCGCACGGCATGTTGATTTTGAGCCCGCGTGCGGTCGAGCGGTTAGAGGCCTACACCCCGCCATGGCCGATGCCAAAGGTGTTTCGCATGACGGCGAATGGCAAACTCAATGAAGGCTTGTTCAAGGGCGACACCATCAACACGCCGTCAATGCTGTGCGTGGCGGATTATCTGGACGCATTGCAATGGGCTGAGAGCATTGGTGGTCTCAAAGGCCTGATCACCAAAAGTCGTGCCAATTTAAAGGTGATAGAAGATTTTGTTGCAGCCAACGACTGGATTTCGTTTCTGGCCACAGACCCGGCCACCGTGTCGAACACCAGCGTTTGCCTGACGCTAAAAGCAAGTGCTGAACACGTTAAAAAAATGGTGGCATTGCTTGATGCAGAAGGCGTGGCGTACGACATTGGCGCCTACAAAGATGCGCCTGCCGGCCTGCGCATCTGGTGCGGCGCGACGGTAGAGGTAGCTGATCTGACTGCGTTGATGCCATGGCTGACCTGGGCCTATGCGCAGGCGCAAGCTTGAGCGCCCACTGCCATCAAAAATTTTGTATCTGCCCGCTGCCCCAGTGTGCAGGCCAGACAAACTTCTAAAAATAGTTTTGGTTTACCGTGCAATAGCTCACAAGTTTCAAATGCATGATTTTTGATTTGAATACCGCAACGTTACATTCGTTGAATCTCTTCATTTTTGGATCTAAACATGCGCAAACTTGTAATTCTCATCCTTGTGACGATCCTGGCTTCTTTGATGTCTGGCTGTGCCACGCCAGGATTGGACAGAGCAGCAACCGCTCTTGATTTATCAAAAGAATCCGTTGCTGTCATGTCGTTGAACATGCGAAATGAAATCAAACCTTCCTACACCTTGAAAACCGGGAGTTTTGCGGTCGTGAAGCAAGGAACAACAACGCCGATAGTGGTTGGTTCTGGGGAGCAATTTGCAGAGAACGAAGATATTTTGATCAACGTAAAACTGGCTCCTGGTCGCTACAACCTGATTCGAATTGCTGGCCGTACTGCGTTAGGACTGATCACTGGAACATTGGTGTATGAAATGACCGGCGCTTTTGACGTGGCACCCAATTCAGTTGTGTACCTGGGGCATTTGAAACTGGTTAACAAAGAACGTACCAATCCCGATGATCAGGCTTCAGGAGGTGTGATCCCATTGCTGGATCAGGCTGTTTCAGGTTTTGCGAGCGGCACGCTGGACGTCGTTTTACAAGATCGCTACGAGCGAGACCGCCAGCTTTTAAAAGAGACTTTCCCCGCACTGAAAAATACTGTCATCGTTCGCGCGCCAATTATGCAAATTTCCATTCCACGGGCTTTTTCAAGCAAGGCCAGTCCGGTTCAACTGATGTTGAAAACTGATTTTTAGTTTTGCTTCCTCTGGTATTTTCTACAATTTTTAAACAGTTTCATTGTTTTTCAGCAAAGCAAGCCGCCACCCGCACTGAATCAGGCATATGCTCATTTATGAACAAAAAGTGCCTCTAGCCCGCGTAAATAGCGCGCAAGCAGCTATTAAATATATAGCATCATCAATATTGGACATCAACCCGTTGCGCCACGCGCTCGAACGCCATATCAATCGTTACAGCCAGCAAGGCGACCAGCAATGCGCCCTGTAAAACATAGGCGGTGTTAAACCCGCTCAAGCCCACAATGATGGGTGAGCCCAATGTTTTGGCGCCCACCGTCGATGCAATGGTGGCAGTGCCAATATTGATGATGACCGATGTGCGCACCCCGGCCAGCCAAACCGGTAACGCCAGTGGAATATCGACTTCACGCAGGCACTGAATGCGCGTTAAACCCAAACTGAAAGCTGCCTGGCGCTGCACCTGCGGCACGCCTTGCAAGCCGTTGATGGAGCCCTGCACCACCGGCAGCAAACCGTACAGCGCCAGCGCCAGCAGCGCGGGCAGCTCGCCAAAGCCGACGATGGGAACTGCCAGGGCCAGCACCGCAACGGGTGGGAAGGACTGGCTAACGGCCAGCACGCTGTCCATCAGAGGCTTGAAAGCTTGCCCCCAGGGTTGCATCACGCCCACGCCAATCGCAGTACCCACCAGCACTGCAAACAGACTGGACACAGCCACCAGTGCGCCGTGCTGCATTAGTAGCCAAAAGAAAGGTTCTTGCACGTACACAGGCCGCTGAAGTTCCGGAAAGAGATAGCTGAATACAGGCGTTGAATATGGCAGCAGCACGGCCAAAGCTGCCAGCCCACTGGCAAGCAGCAGAGGTGTCCACCATGATCGGTTGTGCGTCATGCCAACTGCGTCCTGGCTCTGGCCCACGCAGTGAGCACTTTAAAAAGCAGGTCAGTTGCAACGCCTAATGCAATGATGGGCAGCACGCCCAGCAACACCAAATCCTGGGCATTGGTAAACAGGCCTTCAAACAAAATACTGCCCAGGCCGCCCGCACCAATCAGCGCAGCAACAGCAGCCATTCCCACAGCGGCTACCGCAGCAGTACGCACACCCGCCAGCATGACAGGCAAGGCCAGCGGCAGCTCAATGGCGCGCAGCACTTGCCAGCGCGTAAGGCCCAGCGCACGAGCAGAATCTGCCATAGAGCGTGACACCTGCTGCAAGCCAGTGAGTGTGCTGCGCACCACCGGCAGCAAGGCGTAAAGCGTCAAAGCTATCACCGCTGGGCCCAAGCCGACGCCGCTGATGCCCGCGCGGCCAAGGGCCGGCAGATTAGCTGCCAGCAACGCAAGAGGCACCATCAACATACCGAAAAGTGCAATCGACGGAATGGTCTGGACAATGTTGAGAATGGCAAATACCGCCCGGCCCAGAGGTGGGTGCAAGTAAGCCGCCCAGGCCAGCGGCAGCCCAATGCCCAGCGTGAACGCCATCACCAGCAACACAATTTGCAGGTGCCGGGTGATGGTGGGAATAAAACTGTCGGCGCGGTTGGCGAACTCTTTCATCAGCGACAGCTCGTTTGCCGCGCCGCTGGCCAGCACAGCGCTCACAGCAAGCAGCAGCATTGTCCAGATTGCCATTGAATACAAGGTAGTCGCGCGCAGCTGCTGCAACGCGCTGGTCACCATAAAACCAAGCAAGGCCAGCGCCACCCAAAATGCGCTGCCCAGTGATGCACGTGACAAGGATGACGAAAAATCTTGACCGGGCAAGCTGGTACTGGCAAGGCTTGCCGCCAGCAAGAGCAGACCCGGTATGGCCACCACTGCAATCGCCAGCACCACAAGAAGCAACGACCGCGGCGGATTGAAAAAAGTGGCAACGGACGACGCCAGCAGACTGGCCAACATCACCGAGGCAAGCCATAAAGTTGTGCCGTGTAATGCAGCGAAGGCGTACAACGGCTGACCTGACACCAGCCGATTGGGTGCGATTTGCAAAATGGGCAGGCTGTACAAAGCGGCTGCGCACATCACTGACAAGATTGCCAATACAGGGTTGCGGCGAAAGTCCCCTGCCATGGTGCCGAAGCTACTTCAGCAAGCCTTTGGACTTTAAAAAATCGCCCGCAACTTTTTTGGCATCCTGGCCTTCCAGCTGGATTTTTGCATTCAGGCTTTGCAGCGTAGCGCGATCCAGCAGTCTGAACACGGGAGCCAGCACCTCGGCAATTTTTGGGTTCTTTTGCAACGTGTCTTCACGCACGGCAGGCGCGGGCGCGTACACCGGCTGCACGCCCTGCGGGTCTTCCAGAATGACCAGGCCAAGAGCAGCCACCGCGCCATCGGTTCCATAAGCCATCGCGGCATTCACGCCTGATGTTTTGTCGTATGCAGCGCGAATCGTCACTGCTGTGTCACCGCCCGCCAGGCTCAGCAGCTGCTCGGGTTTGAGCTTGAATTTGTAGGCAGATTGAAACGCTGGCAACGCGTCTGAACGCTCGACAAACTCGGCCGAAGCAGCCAGCTTGAACTGGCCCGGCTTGCTACCCGAGCCAGCCAGCCAGGTTGACAAGTCAGCCAGAGTGACCAGCTTGTTCGCCGTGGCCACGTCCTTGCGCACGGCAATGGTCCAGGTGTTGTTGGCAGGTGCAGGGACCAGCCAGACAATCTTGTTTTTGGCCATGTCCAGCCGCTTGATGCGCTCATAGCCAGCTTGCAAGTTATTCCAGACCGGGCTTTTTTCTTCACCAAAAATAAACGCGCCATTGCCTGTGTATTCAGGGTAAATGTCAATCTCGCCAGCGATGAGGGCGCCGCGCATCACCTGGGTATTGCCGAGTGACAGTTTGCTTTGCGTCTTGATGCCGTTGGCCTCCAGCGCCAGCACCATCATGTTGCCAAGAAGCTTGCCCTCGGTATCAATCTTGGAGCCGACGCGAACAGGCGCTGGCGTCTGGGCAAAAGCAGCCGTGGCGAACAATGCAGCCACGCACGCGATGGCCAGTCTGGCAAGCGAGCGTTTGCCTGATGGGTTGCTTAAAGTCATGGAATCAACCCCATAGCGTGCATGTAGGCAGGATGAAGCATCAAATCGTCCCACGAATAGGCTTTGCTGGCAGGCAACAGGTCTTGCCTGCGCAGCTCGCTGGCCTCTAACGCTTCCCAGCTGCCTTTGAGCAATGCCTCGGTCATGCCGTCGAGCAATTCATCCACTGCCTTGCCGTCGTCAACCGACTGGTTGCACAGCAGCACCATATCGCATCCAGCGTTCAGCGCAGTCACTGCCGCCTGCGTGTAACTGACCTGCTTGCCGTCAATGATGCGCGCACCCGCCATGCTCAGGTCGTCGCTGAAAATCGCGCCGCCAAAGCCAAGCTGGCCGCGCAAAATATACGTCAACCACTTTTCAGAAAAGCCTGCCGGGCGGCTGTCAACCTTGGGGTAAATAACGTGCGCTGGCATGACGCTGGTGAGTGTGGTGTTCAACCAGTCGTAAGGGGCGGCGTCATCCGTCAAAATCGCTTTCAGGCTGCGTTTGTCCACCGGTATTTCATGGTGCGAATCGGCCTTGACAAATCCATGACCCGGAAAATGCTTGCCGCAGTTCATCATGCCGGCTTGCAGCAAGCCGTGCATCATGCTTTTGGCCAGCAAGGTCACCACGCGCGGGTCGCGGCCGAAGGCACGGTCGCCGATCACGCTGCTCTCGCCAAAGTCCAGATCAAGCACCGGCGTAAAGCTGAAATCAACCCCGCAGCTGCGCAGCTCGGCCGCCAGCACATAGCCGCAAGCAGTGGCCGCGTTGGTGGCTGCCAGCTGGTCTCGGGCCCACAACTCGCCAAGTGCCCGCATCGGCGGCAGGTGGGTAAAGCCATCAGTTCTAAAGCGCTGCACTCGCCCGCCTTCATGGTCAACACAGATCAGCAAATCTTTGCGAATGCTCTTGATGGCTGCGCACAGACTGCTTAACTGCGCGCGGTTTTCCCAATTGCGGGCAAACAGAATAATGCCGCCGGTGAGCGGATTCTTCAGGCGGCGACGGTCGTCTTTACTTAGGTTTGTGCCTGCAACGTCAATAATGAGAGGAGCGTGTTGGGTCATGTTGTTATCTTTGGTTGTTATCTTTGGTTGCTATGATTTCAGGAGCTGCTTGCGCGCATATTGTATAGGCTAGAGGCCTATTTGATGCTCAAAATAGGCCTGCAAAGGGCTCAAATGGCCAGACTGGACTGCTCCACCACTACAAAGCTGGCTGCGTAGTCGGTCTCGTCCGTCACACTGACATGTGCGCTGAGGTGACGTGCGTCAAACCATGCTTTGAGTTCGCCATGCAGCACGATGCAGGGTTTGCCGCCAGCCTGTTTGGCAATCTCGCAATTGCGCCAGGTCATCGGCATGCGCATCCCCAAGCCGATGGCTTTGCTGAAAGCTTCTTTGGCTGAAAAGCGGGTGGCCAGGTAACTGACACCACGGTCAGGCCAACGGGCGCTGCGCTCGGCCCAAGTTTTCAGCTCGCCGTCGCTCAATATCTTTTGGGCAAAGCGCTCGCCATTGCGCTCGACGCTGGCGCGAATGCGGCGCACGTCGCAGATGTCGGTACCTATTCCGTAGATCATAGACCCCCACGGTCGCGCACTTCGTGTCGCTCCCTGCCCCCCGCGGGGGCCGCTGCGCCTACGGCCTGGCAAAGCCAGATCCGTGGCCCCTGCTTGGATGAATGCACATACCCATCAACCGGTTGATACATTGATGCACCTCAAATAGTCTTTGACTGCGCTGGAATAACCCAGCTCCAGCGCATCGGCAATCAGCGCGTGGCCAATCGACACTTCCAGCACGCCCGGCACGGTTTTTAAAAATTCTCTCAAGTTGTCGCGATTCAGGTCATGGCCTGCGTTTACTCCCAAATCGATAGCAGCTGCCGCTCGCGCTGCTTCGGTAAAACGGGTTAAGACTTCTGATTTTTTGTTCGAAGCCCAGGCACTGGCGTAGCTTTCGGTGTAGAACTCGACCCGGTCTGCGCCTAAAGCTTTGGCATGCGCCATCGCCTCGGGGATAGGATCCATGAACAAACTGACGCGAACGTTGCGGGCTTTGGCTTGTTCAATCAATGGCCTCAAGCGCTCGGCATCCTGCGGAAAAGACCAGCCATGGTCGCTGGTGAACTGGTCTTCACTGTCAGGCACAAAGGTGCACTGGTGCAAAGGCAAACCGCGTGCTGACAGGTCATGCACAAAGCCCATCAGGTTTTGAAACGGGTTGCCCTCAATGTTGAACTCCCGGTCGGGCCAGTCTTTCATCATGGCGGCTATTTCAAACACATCGCTGCTCCTGATGTGCCGCTCATCAGGCCTGGGGTGAACCGTGATGCCGTTGGCGCCTGCTTCCAGGCACATTCGGGCTGCACGCACCACATCAGGTATGCCGAGGTGCCGGGTATTGCGCAGCAGGGCAACCTTGTTGACGTTGACTGAAAGTGCTGTTTTATGTGTCATTGTTCAGAGTGCCTGGAGTTCCATCATCATCTGCCGGGTTTTTAAAACCTTGACATCGCAATGGTAGTGCAGCAGCGCGCGCAGCTGGGTTTTCAGCGCGGGCAAGTGGGCCAGACACGCGTGCATGGTGTCTGCAAAAGGCGCATTGCCATCAAGCGCCTGCTGCAAGGCTGTCCACTGTGCGCCGTTCAAGGTACTTCGGTCGTCATCATGTGCTTCACGCAAGCCTGCTTCAGCAAGCAGCACGTAGGGCATGTCTGCGTCCAGCCTGGCCAGTGTGGCAGTTTGCACATCCAGCCGTGGCAAAAATCCAATATCGCGCAGCAGACGCAGCTCAAACGCCCTGAGAGCGACCTGCAATGTGTCAATGCTTTGGCTGGCCAGCAATTGCACCGTCGCTGCATACGCGTCAAACAGCACCGGATGCGGGTCATCACGCGCCAAAAGCCGCATCAGCAATTCATTCAAATAGTAGCCCGACAGCAGCGCATCACCCGTGGGCATGACGTGGCCGCCCTGCCACTCGGCACTTTTGAGGTTGCGGATTTCAGCATCACCGCCAAACGCTACATGCAGCAGTTGAAGCGGCAGCAGGATGGGCCTGAAATTTGAGCTGGGTCTTTTCGCACCGCGAGCAATGAGTGCGATGCGGCCATAAGTGCGGGTGAACACTTCGAGAATCAGGCTCGACTCGCTCCAGTCGTAGCGGTGCAGGACGTAGGCGGGTTCGTCAGTGATGCGTTTGATGGGCACAAGCGTCGCGTGTATTTAAAAATGCGCAGAAAAAAACTTTTTCAACGCGGAGAAGAGGAGAGCGCGGAGGACGCGGAGTAGAAATAAAAAACATCAACTCAGAATTTTTAAATGCTTAACTCCGCGTCCTCCGCGCAACTCCTCTCCTCCGCGTTGAAATGAACCCTCTTCAATATCATTCGTAGCCAAAGGTTTTTACGCGCGCTTCGTCATCAGCCCAGCCCGAACGCACCTTGACCCAAATCTCCAAAAACACTTTATTGCCCGTCAGCGCCTCCAGCTCATGGCGCGCCTCAGTGCCCATGCGTTTTAGTTTTTCACCTTTGTCGCCAATGATCATGCCCTTGTGGCCGTCACGCTCGACCACAATGGTCGCGGCAATTTTGCGCAGGTTGCCTTCTTGCTCATACTTGTCGATGATGACAGTCGAGGTGTAAGGCAGCTCGTCACCGGTCAGGCGAAACAGCTTTTCACGAATCATTTCGGCGGCCATGAAACGGTCGCTGCGGTCGGTCAGGGCATCGGCCTCGTACATCCAGGCCTGCTGCGGAAGATATTTTTCGCAGATGCCAAAGACGCGCTCGACATCTTTGACGCTATTGGCCGACATCGGCACAAACTCGGCAAAGTCACGTTTGGTTTGCATCATTTGCAGCCACGGCGCAATGTCACCCCGGCGGTGAATCAGGTCAAACTTGTTGGCCAGCAAAATGGCGGGTGTGCCAGCAGGAAGCAGGCTTAACACTTTTTCATCAGCCTGATTGAACTGGCCAGCCTCGACCACAAACACAATCAAATCGACATCGTTGACTGTGCCTACAACCGTGCGGTTCAGCGAGCGGTTCAGGGCATTGCCATGGCGGGTTTGAAAACCCGGCGTGTCCACAAATACAAACTGTGTTGCGCCCACCGTTTTCATGCCGGTGATGCGGTGGCGCGTGGTTTGTGCCTTGCGTGAAGTGATGCTGACTTTTTGGCCCACCAGTGCATTGAGCAGGGTTGATTTACCGACGTTGGGCTTGCCCACAATGGCAATCAGGCCGCAGCGTTGGGCATCGACTGGCGGTGCATCAACGCCCTGCCCAGCCGGCTCTGTGCTGGCCCGCTTTGAAAACGCTTTGGCCATCATGGCCTCAACAGCCGCTGCTTGCGCATTTGCAGCCACTTCATCAGGCGTCAGTTTTTTTTCAGTCATAGCGTTTTTATATAAGCAAGCATGACTACAGCCGCAGCCTGTTCACCAGCGCGGCGCGAATTTCCAATACCGCGCTCAGCATGGCGAAACTCGATAATTTCACATTCCACATCAAACGTTTGCTTGTGGGCTGCGCCTTCAGTGCCGACAATCCGGTAAATTGGTAAATTCATTTTGCGGCCTTGCAGCCATTCCTGTAATTCCGTTTTGGGGTCTTTGCCTATGGCGGGCATCTGGGCATTGATTTCCACGTTTTTAAACAGACGTCGAACCAGAGCCGACGACTTGTCAAACCCGGCATCCAGATAAACCGCGCCTATCACCGCCTCCAGCGCATCGGCCAAAATGGAAGGCCGCTTTTGTCCGCCAGACTTGGCTTCTCCCTCGCCCAGACGCAATAAATTTGGCAGGCCCAACGCAACAGCGACCTGGTGCAGTGTCTCCTGCTTGACCAGATTTGCTCTAGCCCGTGACAAATCCCCTTCAGGCAACTCACCGAGCAGCTCATACAGCAGGCCGGCCACAGCCAGATTCAAAACCGAATCACCCAAAAATTCAAGTCGCTCGTTGTGGTCCGCTGAAAAACTGCGATGGGTGACCGCCTGCAACAACAATTTGGGAGCAGCAAATTCATGCTCCAAACGCTTTTGCAGCCCTGCCAGACCTGTGTTTGATACGGAGCTGCCCTGCACTTACTTGGAGCGGCCAGAGTATTTCAAAAGCAGGTAAGCCGGGCCACCCAGATGGATTTCCTTGTTGTAGGCAAACGCAACAACGGTCTTGTCGCCCACTTTGCTGACGTCCAGGTCTTTACCAGCAATTGACTTGATGTCATCAATGTCGCGGGCTTTGTCGAATATTTTGCGAACCTCGGCGACCGACGCACCGTCTTTCGATTTGGTGGCTGCTTTTTCAATAGCTTGGTATTCCATCAATGTCGGGAACACCTGGGCAGCCACGATTCCACCAAACACCAAGATCCCGCCGACAAACAATAGGCCAATGAAAGACACGCCGCGCTGCCTGGTTTTAAAACGAGTCATTTTTTTCTCTATTTAACGTAGTTATCGATTCAGTCAAACGAACCGATGCGTTTGAGGTTTCCAAAATTCATCCAGACAAAAAATGCCTTGCCGACAATGTTCTTGTCTGGCACAAAGCCCCAGTAGCGCGAGTCCAGTGAGTTGTCACGGTTGTCGCCCATCATGAAGTAGTGGCCCTCAGGCACTTTGCAGACAACGCCTTCATTGCTGTACCTGCAATTTTGTTTGTCTGGAAAGTCCATCACTTCGCGTTCATCAATGCCGCCGCGGCGGTCATCGTCGTTGAGCAAACGGTATTTTCTTGCACTGTTCGTTTCTTCAAACTGCTTTGAATAACGCAAAGTATCTTCGTCAAAAAAGTCGGGCAAAACGGCTTTATCCAAAGGCTTGCCGTTGATCGTCAATTTCTTGTTCAGATAAGCCACCTCGTCACCGGGCAGGCCGACTACGCGCTTGATGTAGTCCAGACTGGGTTTGGGCGGGTAGCGAAACACCATCACATCGCCGCGCTGCGGGTTGTTGTTGTCCAGTATTTTCTTGTTGATGACCGGCAGGCGCACGCCGTAATGAAATTTGTTGACCAGAATCAGGTCATTGATCATCAACGTCGGAATCATGGAGCCAGACGGGATTTTGAAAGGCTCAAACAAAAATGAGCGCAACAGAAAAACCACCACAATGACCGGGAACAGCCCGGCCGTCCAGTCCAGCCACCAGGGCTGCATGATGAGGCGGTTTTTTGCATCCTCGGTATCCGTGTCTACTTTGGTGATGCCTTTTTCAGCCAATTCACCATGGCGTTGGGCAGTGGCGGCTTCCAGCGCAACAACCGCCTTGTAGCGTTGCGGTAAAAAGTAAAGCCGCTCTGCCGCCCAGTAAATGCCGGTAACGACAGCCGCCAGAAACAGCAACAGCGAAAAATTGCCGTCCACCCAACCAAAATACCAGGCCGCGCCAAAGCCAACAAAAGCTGCCAGCACGACAGCGGTGATGGCGCTCATTGTTTTTGTAATCGCAGTGGACATCTGGGTGCTTCTAGAAATTCAGATTTTCGGGATGAAGTGCAAGGCGCATGGAGCGCAGAGGGTTTTTGGGGTCAGAGCCCACATTCACCGAGCCTTTGGCTCGCCCACAGGGTGCAGTGCTACGTACTGCAGTGAAATTGGTGTCTGACCCCAATAACCCACGAGGATTCCGAGCACCATGCAACGAAGCAATTCGCCCGAAAAATGAATTTATAGAAGTACCCATCAGTCTTCCACCTGCAAAATGGCCAGGAATGCCTCTTGCGGCACTTCCACCGATCCGATTTGTTTCATGCGTTTTTTACCCGCTTTTTGTTTTTCAAGGAGCTTGCGCTTGCGTGAAATATCGCCACCGTAGCACTTGGCAATCACGTTTTTGCGCAAAGCTTTGATTGTCTCACGGGCAATGATGTTGGCGCCAATGGCGGCCTGGATGGCGACATCAAACTGCTGGCGCGAAATGATCTCGCGCATTTTGGCCACCACTGCCCGGCCACGGTAAGCCGACTGGCTGCGGTGAACAATGATCGACAGCGCATCGACCTTCTCGCCATTGAGCAAAATATCGACCTTCACCACGTCAGATGCGCGAAATTCCTTGAAGGTGTAGTCCATCGACGCGTAGCCGCGCGACACCGATTTAAGCTTGTCAAAAAAGTCGAGAACGATTTCGCCCAGCGGCATTTCGTACGTCAGCATGACCTGCTTGCCGTGGTACGCCATGTTCAGCTGCACACCGCGTTTCTGGTTGGCCAGCGTCATCACCGCGCCCACATAGTCTTGCGGCATGTACAAATGCACTGTAACGATGGGCTCGCGAATCTCGTTGACGCGTCCTGCGTCCGGTATTTTTGATGGGTTCTCAACCTTGACCAGCTCGCCATCGGCTCGCAGAACTTCATACACCACGCTGGGTGCAGTGGTGATCAAGTCCTGGTCAAACTCACGCTCAAGCCGCTCCTGCACGATCTCCATGTGCAGCAGCCCCAAAAAGCCGCACCTGAAGCCAAAGCCCAACGCTTCGCTGACTTCGGGCTCGTAGTGCAACGATGCATCGTTGAGCTTGAGTTTTTCAAGCGCGTCGCGCAGCGATTCATATTCACTGGCTTCAGACGGATACAGCCCGGCAAACACTGCAGGTTGAATTTCCTTGAAGCCGGGCAGCGCCTCGGTCGCTGTAAAAGCCAGGCCGCCACTGCCCGCCTTGACACGTGTGATGGTGTCGCCGACACGTGCGGCCTGCAGCTCCTTGATGCCGGCAATCACAAAACCTACCTCACCTGCTTCAAGCGAAGGACGCGGCTCGTTGTGCGGCGTGAACACACCCAATTGCTCGGCGTTGTACATCGCCTCGCTGGCCATCAGTTTGATGCGGTCGCCCTTGACTAGCCTGCCATCGACTACGCGCACCAGCATCACCACGCCGGTATAGGAGTCGTACCAGCTGTCGATGATCATGGCGCGCAATGCTGCGTCCGGGTTGCCTTTGGGCGATGGGATACGCGCAACCACGGCTTCCAGAATTTCATCGATGCCCATGCCGGTTTTTGCGCTGCACGGTATGGCATTGGTTGCATCAATGCCAATAACTTCTTCAATTTCCTGCTTGGCGTTGTCCGGGTCGGCCTGCGGCAGATCCATTTTGTTCAGCACCGGCACCACTTCAACACCGAGGTCGAGCGCGGTGTAGCAGTTGGCCACGGTTTGCGCTTCAACACCTTGCGATGCATCAACCACCAGCAGCGCACCTTCACACGCCGACAGCGAGCGACTGACTTCATAAGAGAAGTCAACGTGGCCTGGTGTGTCGATCAGATTGAGGTTATAAATTTGGCCGTCGAGGGCTTTGTAGTGAAGTGCAGCGGTCTGCGCCTTGATGGTTATCCCACGCTCTTTTTCGATATCCATCGAATCCAGAACCTGTGCGCTCATCTCTCTGTCCTGCAATCCGCCGCAGCGCTGAATGAGTCGGTCTGCAAGTGTGGACTTGCCATGATCAATGTGCGCAATGATCGAAAAATTTCTGATGTGATTCATCAACGAAAACGCCTAAGTGCTTGAAAGTATTGCGAACAACGACATGGTCATTCGCGAGTGAACATAAAAAAAGGCGCGTCGGTTTGCGACGCGCCCTGAACCAACAATCTATGGCAACTGCTATGTTGGAACTTCATTGTAGGCAAAAAGAGAGTTGCGAGAAGCCCCAAAATCTCCATATTTGTGTCGTTGCAAGGCAGCAACAGGAATTTTATACACAGGTTATTCACAATTTAAATTGAAAGCCTCTGGACAACTTGTGTGTGATCTGTGGAGCAAGTCAGAATAACTCTGAATAACTAAGAAACACAGATTTTAATGGCTTTTATATGCTTGAAAAATTTAAACAGTATGATTTAAAGACTTAAAAGAAGTATTGGCTGACGCCGTTTATCGGCAATGTAAGTAAGTGCTGACAAATAAGCAGTCATTTGAAATCAAAAAAATTTAAAAAATATCCTGAAAAGCAGGGGATTGCATGAAAAGCCCCCGGCATTTTCAGGTTATCAAGCCCGCTTTGGAGCGTCCAACAGCAGGCTTATTTTGCGTTTTTAATGGCCAACAGGCTATCAGCGTGCTGGTCGAATCAGCACATACTGGGCCAGCTCACCACGCCTGAAGAGCACATTGGCAGCTTTGCTTTTATCAAGTTTGGCCAGTGCAGCTTCAAACTCCTTGAGGTTGGTTACCTCGGTGTTGGCTATCGCAATGATGACGTCGCCTTCACGCAAACCAGCTCTGGCAGCAGCGCCTTCGGCAGTGTCTACTTTGACGCCGCCTTTGATTTTCAATTCTTTCTTCACGGCTTCGGTGATGTCGCTCACAGCCAGTCCAAGCACCTGTGCAGGCCCGGCTACCGGCGGTTTGACTTCTGGCGCAGATGCTTTGCGGGCTGGCTTTTCGGGTTCAATTTCTGCCACCACCACACTCAGCTCCTTGCTGGCACCGCGCCTGAAAACTGTCACCACTGACCTGGTACCTGGCTTGACATTGCCAACCAGACGCGGCAAGTCGCTTGATTTTTCAATCGTCTTGCCATCAAACTTGGTGATGATGTCACCCGCCTCAATGCCCGCCTTGTCAGCAGGCGCGCCCGCCTCCACACCGCGCACCAGCGCGCCTTGTGCCCGGCCCAAACCAATCGATTCGGCTACTTCCTTGCTGACCTGGTCAATCTGCACTCCAATGCGGCCGCGTGTGACTTTGCCAGTAGTGCGCAGCTGGTCAGACACGCGCGCTGCTTCGTCAATCGGAATGGCAAAGGAGATGCCCTGAAAACCACCAGAGCGTGAATAAATCTGGCTGTTGATGCCAATCACTTCACCGCGCATATTGATCAGTGGGCCGCCAGAATTGCCGGGGTTGATCGCCACATCGGTTTGAATGAATGACAAGTAGTCGCCGGTGTCGCGCTGCTTGGCGCTCACAATGCCCGCCGTCACGGTGTTTTCCAGTCCAAACGGTGAGCCGATCGCCATGACCCACTCGCCAACTTTCAGGCGGCTGACGTCTCCCAGCTTGACTGCCGGCAAACCGGTGGCTTCAATTTTCACCAGCGCTACATCGGTGCGTTTGTCAGCACCAATAATCTTGGCCTTGTACTCGCGGTTGTCGGTCAAGGTCACAAGAACTTCGTCAGCGCCTTCCACCACATGCGCGTTGGTCATGACAAAGCCATCGGACGTCAAAATAAAACCTGAACCCACGCCGCGCGGCTGGGCATCTTCTGGCGGCGCAGGAGAGCGCTCAGAGCGGGGGCCACGGGGTGTACCCGGCGTTAAATTAGGCGGTATCGGGATGCCAAAGCGCCTGAAAAACTCCAGCATTTGTTCTTCAGCACCACTGCCGCCACCGGCCGCCGCAGCTTTGGATTTTTCAGACGTGCGGATATTGACCACTGACGGGCTGACCTGCTCGACCAGATCGGTGAAGTCAGGCAAGGTACGGTTTTGTGCCCAGACCGGCGTAGCAGGTACGACTGCAGCAAACGCACAGGTGCCAACAAGGACTGCGGCAGCAGTCGAGCGCCATGACTTTTTCATCAATACAAACATCGTTAACCTCATTAAATTAAATTTAGAAAACATTAAAACCTGTTGCTGGGCAGTGTAATTTGAGTAACGATTATTTTTTTCGTTCCAGCCCATTGGCAAACTGCTTCAAGGTGGCCATCGGCACCTCGCCCATGGCGGTCAGCCAGTAGTTGCCGAGCTGCCGCGTCATGGTGTGCGTCGCCCCCATCGACACTCTGGATTCTTTGCCGTGGCGCTGGCGGTCAAACGGTTCGACAAACAGCGAGACCGATGCCAGGCCATCAGAAAAAACCCATTGCATCGGCTCTTCAGCAGATGGCGCGGCTGGTGCAACCGCGCCCGGGCGCTTATAGCAACTCATGGACTTAAAGCCTGCCGCTGGCGCTTTGAGTGTCCAGCCTTCAGCGCTGGCGGTGGTTTTCACCAGAGCCGATTGCTCCACCTTGTAGCCATCGGCTTTGCCCATCATTTGCAGCAGCTTGTCGATCTTGACGGGTGCATCGAGCTGCAGCTCTGAAAACGCGGCCTGCTCCAGCACCTTGCCTTCGGCATCAAGAGTTTGCAGCTTCACGATCAGACCTTTTTTCTGTTCAGTCCAGATGCGGTAGGCAAAACGCAAATTGTCTTTGGGCAAAAGCATCACTACATCTGATTCAAGCCCCGCAACGCGATCAACGCCTTCGGGTTTAATCCTGTAAAACTCTGCGATCTGGTTGTCAAGCGACTGAACCAGCTCAGGGAACATGCCCAATACTTCGCGCTTTTCATGCCGTGCCAGTTTTTGGTCAGGCAGAAAGGTCACCAGCTTGTCGTTGTGCCTGAAGGTTGACCGCGGCGCGCCAGTGAGTGTCTCAATGCGTTCTGCCTGCTGGCCTGCTTCGCAGACATGCCAGATTTTGGCGCTTTGCATCTGCCCGCCTGCCGACACGACAAAAGTGCCTATGTACGCGCGATTTCTGGAGGCCTCGTGCATGCGCTGCAGCCAGTCATTGAGGCTTTTGGCCTCCTGCACGCCAGAGGGCGCAGCAGCAGCTGGTAGGGGCACGGTTTGAGCTGCTACTAAATTAATAGCTGCTTGCGCGCATAACATAACGGCTAGAAGGCTAATTTGCTTAAAATTCATATGATTTATGGCTATCATGAAGCAGATTTTCAGCGCTGGCTGCCAGGCGCTGATTCAAAGCCGGCATTGCGAAGAAAACCTGACGGCGCCTGCAGCGAAGTGCCGCCCAGCTGTTTATGCGCAGACAGCAGCTCTTCCAGCCGGGCATCGCGCACCATCAGGCCCATGGGCGATGCCACCACCAGCTCGGTGCCTGGCTTGTTTTGCGTCAGCAGCGGCTCAACCTTTGAACCGGGCAACCCGATAACATTAAAAGTAACAACAGCCGCCATACCAAATGACGCCAGTCCAGCCATCACCTTCCAGCGAAAAGTCGCATCGTTTGCTGCCGCTACGACTGGCTTGGCTACAACAACTCCAACAGCTCCTGCAGAGGCAGCCGCCAGCATGTCAGGCTTTTCGATTCTCTCGTCTGCCAGCCGCAATGACAGCCGCTGCAAGAAAGCCGGGTCAGCGCCGTAGGCCTGAACGGCCGCAGAGGCATTTGGCGCTCTGAGCACATCACCGATGGTCTGCAAAGTGTTCCATCTCGCCTGCAGTTGGTCTTGCTGCAAGTCATTGAAGTTGACATCCGCAGCAAGCTCACCGTCAAGCAGGGAAGACAACAATTCAGCAGGGTTGCGGTTTAAAGTCGTGTAAGTCATCGTTTGCATCTCAAAAATTCACCATCGTTTGCCAGACTGGTTTTCCAGCAGCGGTTTGACCTTTTGCGAAATCGCCTCACGCGCCCTGAAAATCCGGGAGCGCACCGTGCCAATGGGGCAATTCATGGCGTCGGCTATTTCCTCATAACTCAAACCTTCAATCTCACGCAGCGTGATGGCTTGCCGCAATTCTTCAGGCAATGCCTCTAAAGCGGCGTTGATGATTTGCGCTATTTCTTTGCTTGCCAGCACCGCGTCTGGTGTGTCCGGGCTGGTTAGTTCGTTTTCTATCGGCGAAGTTTCATCGTCGTCGTCGGATTTGAAAGAATTTTCAGAAACCGTCGGATTGCGTTTTAAATCCATCAAAAATTTTTTGGCTGTATTGACAGCAATCCGGTAAAGCCAGGTGTAAAACTGTGCATCACCGCGAAATTGCGCCAGCGCCCGATAGGCGCGGATAAAAGTCTCTTGAGCAATGTCTTCCACCAGATCCACATCGCGCACCATGCGGCCAATCAGGCGCTGGATACGTCGCTGGTACTTGATGACCAGCAGCTCAAAAGCTTTTTGATCACCGGCCACCGCGCGCTCGACCAGCCAGGCATCGCTGTCTACCGGTTTTTCATTCAAGGGCTGGACAGCTTCTTCAGTCATGCCAGATTGATGTGTGTGTCTGGTGCCCGGTGCGGCGAATACACAGCCCGTCTTAAGTCCAGCCAGCGTTCGGCACACATGCGCTTCTCGGCCCAAAGCCACAGCCTGGCGTGGGCGGGGTTGTCAATTTGCAGCAGCATCATCATTTGACAATCAAGGGCGACCGACACGGTTTGCTCAGCTGCGCCCGAGGGGTAGCCTTTGCTTTCCCAATGCCAGGCTTGAGAGTCCCAATTCAGGTGGCCAACAGGTGAATTTTTCCAGAGTGTCCAGGCCAGCGCACCGGCCAATGCAAGGGTTGTCGCACCGACGCCGTGGCGCCAATTGATCGCCTGAGCTGTAGCCATCCAATAACCGATTACCGCAGCACCAGTCAGCCACAACATCAACAACAGCTGAGCCTGAAAGCGCGAACGCCCCAGTGGGTATGTAACCGATGGGGCGTTGTGGCGGCTCAAGGGATGATGCGGTTTGACACTAAACAGGCAGCTTTGATTTAAAGCTGTGAATTCAGGCGCGTTTGAACACCAGTGAACCATTGGTACCGCCAAAACCAAAATTGTTTTTCACTGCCACTTCAATTTTGGCGTCTCGCGCGGTGTTGGCGCAAAAGTCCAGGTCGCATTCAGGGTCTTGGCTGAAAATATTGATGGTCGGCGGGATTTTCTGGTGGTGCAATGCCAGGATGGTGTACACCGACTCAATGCCGCCCGCACCGCCAAGCAAGTGACCTGTCATGGATTTGGTCGAGCTGACCACCATGGATTTGGCATGGCTTGCAAACGCTGCCTTGATGGCATTGGTTTCGTTGATGTCGCCCAGCGGCGTTGAAGTTCCATGGGCGTTGAGGTAGTCCACCGCATCTGCATTCAGGCCGGCGTTGCGCAGCGCACCCAGCATGGCGCGGCGTGGGCCGTCCATGTTGGGGGCAGTGATGTGCCCGGCATCGGCGCTCATGCCAAAACCGGCCAGCTCGGCATAAATTTTCGCGCCTCGGGCTTTGGCGTGTTCGTATTCTTCCAGCACCACCATGCCTGCGCCTTCACCCAACACAAAACCATCGCGGTCTTTGTCCCAGGGGCGGCTGGCGGTTTTGGGGTCGTCGTTGCGGGTAGACAGGGCGCGCATCGCTGCAAAGCCGCCAATGCCCAGCGGCGACACGGTGGCTTCAGAGCCGCCAGCCACCATCACGTCGGCATCACCGTACTCAATCATGCGCCCCGCATCGCCAATGCAGTGCAGGCCGGTGGTGCAAGCGGTAACGATGGCGATGTTGGGGCCTTTGAAGCCAAACTTCATTGACACATGCCCGGCAATCATGTTGGTGATGGAGCCAGGCACAAAAAACGGGGTGATGCGGCGCGGGCCACGGTTGGTCAGCTCGGTGTGGGTGTTTTCAATCAGGGGCAAGCCACCAATGCCGGAACCAATCACGCAGCCAATGCGCACCGCATCTTCTTCAGTCAGCGCATCGCCCGTCTTCAAGCCGCTGTCAACAACTGCCTGGCATGCTGCAGCCAAACCGAAGTGGATGAAGGTGTCCATGTGCCGGGCTTCTTTCTCAGCGATGTATTCGCTGATGGCAAAGCCTTTGACTTCGCCCGCAATCTTGCAAGAAAAGCTGGACGCATCAAACCGGGTGATCAGATCAATGCCTGACTTGCCAGCAAGCAAATTGGCCCAGTTTTCTGCAACCGTGTTTCCAACCGGGCTGATACAGCCCAGACCAGTCACTACAACGCGGCGACGAACCATTGGCACATCCTCATTCACCTTTTAAAGATTGCAAAAAAGCCCCTGATGGGGCTTTTCAAGCAGAAAAAAACTGTAGCTTTACGCTTTCTGATGCGTATTGGCGTAGTCAATTGCGTTTTGCACGGTTGTGATTTTTTCGGCATCTTCGTCAGGAATTTCAATGCCAAACTCGTCCTCCAATGCCATCACCAGCTCAACCGTGTCCAGTGAATCAGCGCCCAGGTCAGCGACAAAGGCTTTTTCGCTGGTGACCTGGCCTTCTTCAACGCCCAGTTGCTCGGCAATAATTTTTTTAACACGTGCTTCGATATCGCTCATAAATCCCTCTAAGGGTAGTAAATCAATTCGTGATTTTAGCGCGTTAGAGGCAAGCCTCTAAGCCCTGGGCTGGACGAATAAAAACCAGCGTCAGTTTAAAGTGTTTTACCAACGTCAGGTTACATGTACATGCCGCCATTGACGTGCAATTCTTGCCCGGTGATGTAGGACGCCAGCGGACTGGCAATAAACGCCACTGCATGCGCAATGTCTTGCGGTTTGCCAAGGTGCCCCAGGGGAATTTGCGCAAGCAGTGCTTTTTGCTGCTCCAGGGTAAGGCCGGCGGTCATGTCGGTTTCAATAAAACCGGGTGCGATGCAGTTGACGGTAATGTTGCGCGAGCCGAGTTCTCTGGCCAGGGCCCGCGTCATGCCAGCCACGCCAGCCTTGGCCGCAGCGTAATTGGACTGCCCGGCATTGCCTAAGCTGCCCACCACCGACGTGATGTTGATAATGCGGCCATAACGCTGCTTCATCATGGTGCGCATCACAGCGCGGCTCATGCGGAACACGGCTTTCAGGTTGGTGTCGATTACCGCGTCCCAGTCGTCGTCTTTCAGGCGCATCGCCAGCATGTCGCGGGTGATGCCGGCGTTATTGACCAGCACTTGCAGGCCGCCGTGTTCTCGGGCGATGGCGTCAATCAGGGCTTCACCCGCTGGGCCGTCATTGACGTCAAGGTTTTTGCCTGCGCAACCCGGGAAAGCGCTGAGGGCCTGAGCGATTTTTATTGCGCCTTCATCACTGGTGGCGGTGCCAATCACCTTCAAGCCTTTTTTGGCCAGTTCAAGTGCGATGGCTGCGCCAATGCCGCGCGAAGCACCTGTTACGAGTGCCACCTGGCCGTCAAATGTCATGTCACTCATATCAAAAGTTCTTTCGCCTGGCTCAAGGTTAAAGGATCTAAAAGTGGCGCGCCTGTCAACTCTGCATCGATACGCTTGACCAGGCCAGCAAGCACTTTGCCCGGCCCACATTCAATGATGTGGCTGCTGCCCTGGGCTTTGATGGCGCGTACACACTCCACCCAGCGCACCGCGCCAAAAGCCTGACGGTACAGGGCATCACGGATACGCGCAGCATCCGTTTCTATGGCGACGTCAACGTTGTTGATCAGCGGGATTTGCATCGGGGCAAACGATATTTCAGCCAGTTTGTCTTTCAGCTTTTCAGCCGCAGGCTTCATCAGGCTGGAATGAAACGGTGCGGACACCTGGAGCAGCAAAGCGCGTTTGGCGCCCTCGGCTTTCAAAATCTCGCAGGCCTTGTCCACTGCTGCCTTACTCCCTGCAATCACGGTTTGCAGCGGATCGTTAAAGTTCACAGCTTCCACCACATCGTCATTTTTTAAGCCATATTCGGCTGTAGCCGACGTAATATGCGCGCAAGCAGCTATTATTTTAGTAGCATTCAGTCCGAGAATAGCTGCCATTGCGCCAGTGCCCACCGGCACAGCGTCCTGCATGGCCTGGGCCCGAAAGCGCACCAGCGGTGCTGCTTCCAGCAAGGTCAGCGCGCCACTGGCCACCAGGGCTGCGTACTCACCCAACGAATGCCCGGCCACAAAAGCTGGCGCTACCCCGACTTCAGCCATCCACACGCGGTAAGCGGCCACGCCAGCCACCAGCATCACAGGCTGGGTGTTGGTGGTCAGTGCCAGGTCTTCTTTGGAGCCATCCTTAATCAGTCGGCCCACATCCTGGTCAAGCGCGCTGGATGCTTCTTCAAGCGTTTTCTGCACCATAGGATGGTCGCCCCACGCGTCCAGCATGCCAACCGACTGGGAGCCCTGGCCTGGAAATACAAAAGCAAATGGTTTCAACAAAAACTCCACTGATTGATTGATTGCATGATCGTAAACGTGAACCGGTGTGGGCCCTGAAGCCTCGGACAGCGGGCATTTTTTAATATGCCGTGTCAAGCATCTGAGGTAATTTTGCGCATGATGATAATTCCGCCCAGGCGGCGCGTCTCTGAAAGCATCCGGCTACGCAAACCATCGGCGGTAGATGCAGCAGGTTGCCATCCGGCATTGATCAGGCGCTGGCGGGTTTCTGG
>JAYUVG010000214.1:0-6893 GCA_043754255.1 Polaromonas sp.
AGCGCGAATCCAAGGACATGATTGACGCATTTTTTGACCAGATAGCCGATCAATTGGTCGAAGGCACCGATGTGAAAATTTCAGGCTTTGGAAATTTCCAGATTCGAACCAAAGCGCCCAGGCCAGGACGCAACCCCCGCACCGGAGAAGCCATCCCCATCGATGCCAGGCGCGTGGTGACTTTTCATGCCAGCCACAAGCTCAAAGATCAAATTCAGGGCGACAACACGGTTGCCTGACGCCAGGCTGTTATGCCAAAAAATTTCGGTTTTGGCTCGCATGATGTGTAACAAAGCAACAGCCAAAGAAAAATTTGATCTACTCTTTGCGCTAAATTTGAACTTAGAGTAAATTTGCAGCTTTACGCTTTAGCGCATTGATTTAATTGGAGAATTCACTTCCATCCATTCCCGCAAAACGCTACTTTACGATTGGTGAAGTCAGCGATTTGTGCGGTGTCAAACCTCATGTGCTCCGTTATTGGGAGCAAGAGTTCACGCAGTTGCGCCCGATGAAAAGGCGCGGCAATCGGCGCTATTACCAGCACCACGAGGTGTTGATGATCCGAAAAATCCGCGACCTTTTGTATGACCAGGGTTTCACCATCAGCGGTGCGCGCAACAAACTGCATGACATCGTGGAAACAGAAGGCAACAAACGTCGCAACGGTGAGGTTCTGCTTGAGGGCATTGAAGTAATTGATGCCGCTGATTCAGTTTTGAGCGACTTTGCAGATTCGGCTGATTTTGAAGACAGTGACCTGCCCAGCGAGGCATCAGGTTTGCCCACGAGGCATGCTGCACAACAGCGCTTGCAACTTGTCCGCCGCGAGTTGTTTGAGATCCGCGATCTGCTCAGTGCAGCATATCCAATGCCCTCCGGCAGGACGCTATAATTTAAGCAGATTCGGTGTGTGGCGCAGCCTGGTAGCGCACTTGCATGGGGTGCAAGGGGTCGAAGGTTCGAATCCTTTCACACCGACCAATTTCATCCATGACAAGCCCGCAATTTAACGTTGCGGGCTTTTTTCATGACGAATATTCACAGCCGATCAGGCTATGTCCAATGCATGAAAACTGAAACTGCCGCTTTTGCGGTCAGCAAAATACAGTTGCAGTGTTTGCCTGACGGTTTCAAAAGCAATTTCTTCCCACGGAATGTCTGCTTCGCTGAACAGTTTGGCTTCGATGGTTTCAAAACCAGGGTCAAATTCAGTGCTGAGTAACGCAGCCCTGTAAAACAGGTGCAACTGCCCAACTTTTGCAACGTTGATCAGCGCAAAAATGCCCCGCATTTCGAATTGCGCTCCCGCCTCTTCTACCGTTTCACGCGCTGCACCGTCAGATGTCGTCTCACCCAATTCCATGAAACCCGCTGGCAACGTCCATTTGCCCCGACGCGGTTCGATGTTGCGTTTGCAAAGAAGAACCTGTTCTGCATCAGCGCCCCAAGTAGGAATGGTTCCCACAACATTCAATGGGTTTTCGTAATGAACGGTGTGGCAAACCGTGCAAATGGCACGCAGTTTGGTGTCACCGTCATCAGGCAGCCGGTATACAGCAATCCCGCCACATTGAGCGCAGTGTTTGATGGGCGGTCGGGTCATGGCTGAAGTGTAGAACGTTCGCTGATTTTCTGATAAATCGGATGTTTGAGACGATGAACAGGTGCAGCATAACTTCAGTAAACCGGATTCAGTCCTGTACTTGATGCTATTTATTTAATAGCTGCTTGCGCGCCAAACACGTTGGCTAGAGGCTTAAAACGCATAAAAAGTAGCGGCCAGAAGCAAAAAACCGGGTCAAAACCCGGTTTTGATCAAAGCTTTGTTTTTTGTCAGGCTTTGGCAGTTTTTCCGTGCTTCTCAATCAGCGCTTTGGCCGTGTCGAGCAGTTTTTTGCCGTCAAAGCCTTTTTTGTTCATGTCTTCGACCCACTCAACTTCTACGGTGCGGGCTTTGCGGCGAAAGTCCTGTGCTTCGGCCACGCTGATGGTGTAGATGGCGTTGCCGCGGTCGCTGGCGGTCTTGCGGCCAATGCCGTCGTTGCCTTGCTGCGTCTTGCCCAACCATGCTGAAGTGGCCATGCCTGAGTTGTTGTCAATGACCTTTTTCAGATCAGGCGCCAGGCTGTTGTACTTGGCCTTGTTCATGGCCATCACAAACGTGGTGGTATATAAACTGCCGCCAGCGGGGTCAAACTCTGCATGGAACTTGGTCAGCTCATTGACCTTGACCGACGGCACCACTTCCCACGGAATGACGCAGCCATTGATGGTGCCTTTGCTCAGTGCATCGGTGATCGCGGGCAACGGCATGCCCACCGGCGTTGCACCCAGCACCCCCAGCAACTTGGTGACCTGGCGGGTGGGGCCGCGCATTTTCATGCCGCGCAGGTCGGCAATTGACTTGACAGCTTTGTCAGCCGTGTGAATCACGCCTGGCCCATGCACCTGCACAGCTATCACCTGGGTGTCCTTGAATTCGTCACTGGCAACTGTCTGAAAATATTCCCAATACGCCTTTGACGTCGCCTCGGCGTTGTTCATCATGAACGGCAGCTCAAACACTTCGACGCGAGGAAAACGGCCTGAGGTGTTGCCAGGCAGCGTCCACACGACGTCAACCACGCCGTCCTTGGCCTGGTCATACAACTGCACCGGCGTGCCGCCCAGCTGCATGGCGGGATAGCCTTCAAATTTGATGCGGCCACCGGATTCTTTTTCAACCTTGTCCATCCATGGTTTGTGCATGGTGAGCCACACGTTGGACTGTGGCGACATGAAGGTATGAAACTTGAGGGTGACAGCCTGCTGGGCAAAACCAGAAAGCGCGGGCGCTCCCAAAGCTGCAGCAGCGCCTGATTTGAGAACGGTGCGTCTGGCGATCATGTTGATTCCTTGAAATGTATGAATGGAAAGCCCAAAATTTATAGGCATTCACAGGTTTTGAAAACCCGTGAATGCCCTTAGCAGCTGTCTGGCAGGCGTTGTGCAAGTGCGGCTTGTGTACTTTTAAAAGACTCTTCAGGCGGAATTTTTTACCTGCTTCAATGCTGCCTGCACTTTTTCAGGTGTGAAAGGAATGGAACGCAGGCGCGCTCCGGTGGCATCAAAAATGGCATTGCCGATGGCAGCCGGTATGGCGGTTGGCGTTGGCTCGCCTGCACCCCACGACACATCGCCCGGCGTATTGATCATGTCAACTTCCACGCGCGGCACTTCGGGAAACCGCAAGATCGGATACGTCGCCCAGTCCACGCTGGTGACTTTGGTTTTGTCCCATTGCACTTGCTCCATCAATGTGCGGCTGACGGTTTGAATGACGCCACCTTCGATCTGGTTGGCCAAACCATCAGGATTGATAATCTGCCCGCAATCGTGACCGACGCATACGCGAGTCACTTTGACATCCCCTGTTTTTCGGTTGACTTCAACTTCTGCCACTGCTGCAACATAGGTGGTTGTGTTGTTGTACCGCACATAGGAAATGCCGCGGCCTTTTGCAATATCGCCCTGGCTGGTGATGGCAGCGCCTGCTAGTCGAGGCTGCCAATCTGCGCGCTTCATGGCGGCCTTGATCACAGCAATCGCCCGGGGATCCTTGATATGTTTCAGCCGGAACTCAGCCGGGTCAACCTTTGCTTCAACAGCCAGTTCATCCATGAATGATTCGTTGGCAAAGCTGTTTTCGATTCGCCCAGGGCTGCGCAAATGGGCTGAACGGAAAAATGCTTTCTCGATGTGTTTTGTCTTCACGCTGATGTTCGGCACGGCATACGGCGCACCAGCGTTTTGAAACAGAAACCCGACCCAGTTGCCCGGCTTGGGCATGCCCAGGTCAGTTGCAGCCAGCAGCGGAAAGTCCAGCGGCTTGAAGGCCACGATGTGGTTCAGCGCTATGTAAAAATCAGCCGACCAGGCCTGCAGATTACCGTCTTTGTCAAACCCGGCTTCCATGTCGATGGCGCGTGGCGGACTTTTGGGAGCGCGTGCGGTTTCGTCAGCCCGCATCCATTGCACCCGAACCGGTTTGCCAATCATCACTGCAATGAGTGCTGCATCAGCCGTGGCGTCCTCATGACCATTGCGGCCATAGCAGCCAGAACCATCGGCGTAGACCAGACGGATTTTGTCAACTGCGACTCCTGTCACAGAAGCCAGTTCGCTTTGCATCGAATGGGTAGCTTGTGACGGCGACCAGACCAGCAAATTGCCACCGGTAAAGTCCGCTACCGCACATGACGGGCCAATTGATGCATGGGTTTGCACAGCAAACTCGTAGCTGGCCTTGATACGCTTGCTGCTGGCAGCCAATGCAGCCGGTGCATCGCCTACCTTTTGTGTCGCTTCTTCCTTGGCCAGTGGCTGCTTGCGCCAGTAGTCAAATACGGTAGCCTTTTCAGGCAAACCGGTACCGGCTGACCAGGTCAGCTGGATAGCACGGGCAGCCTTGATGGCTGCCCACTCGGATTTGGCAACCACCGCAACAAAATCGCCTTTGCGTACGGTTTGTACAAAGCCACTGACCTTGCGGGCCTGGGTATCGTCAACTGCCTGCAAGGACGCACCCAGCGCATCAGCGCGTACAACACGGGCATGGAGCATGCCGGGCAGGCGCACATCGTGGGCGTATTCAAACTGGCCAGTTACTTTGGCCGGTATGTCTACCCTGGGGATGGACTTGCCAACTACCTTGTAGTCTGCTGCTGATTTGATAACGGCCTTGGCATCCACTTTCAAATCGGTGGTTTTGGCCCCTTGCAACAAGTCGCTGTAGGAGACTGATTTGGTTGCGTCAGATTTGAGCTGCACAACACCACGCTGAACTTGCAATTGTTCAACAGGAGCCCCCAGCTTGCTGGACGCGCGTGCCAGCAACGCAGCTCTGGCAGTGGCGCAGGCTTTGCGCAGCTCTCCACCGCCTTGGGCAATCGTCAGGTTGGCTCCTGTCATCCACTGGTCTGGTGTGGTGGCGGTGTCGCCCATGACCATTTCGATCTGCTCAAAGGCAACGTCCAGCTCATCGGCTGCCATTTGCGCCAACGCTGTTTTTGTGCCGGTGCCCAGGTCAACTTTGCCAACAAAAATAGTGACTTTGCCGTCAGGCTGCAAGCTGATAAAAGCATCGACCAGGTCTTTGGCAACAGCTTTGGCGGGCCGCAGGGCCGGGAGTGTTGCACCACGTGCCAGCGTGGCGTCCAGGCTGAAACCCACTACCAGTGCGCCGGCACTGGCTTTTAAAATTTGACGGCGATTGAGGGTGTTGATCATGACATTGCCCCTTTTCAAGCCATGGCTGCGCGTTTAACAGCAGCACATATGCGTTGGTGGGTGCCGCAGCGACACAGGTTGCCAGCCAGGGCGTCCTTGATCTGACTGTCAGAAGGCTTGGGCGTGGTTTTCAGCAGCGCGCTGGACGTCATGATCATGCCGTTGATGCAGTAGCCGCACTGCACGGCCTGCTCATCGATGAAGGCTTGTTGCAATTTGCTGGGCTGGCCGTTCTGGCTCAAACCTTCCAGCGTGGTGATGGCTTTGCCGGCCAGGGAGCTGACGGGCAGCAAACAGGAGCGGGTCGCTACGCCCTCTACATGAACCGTACAGGCCCCGCACTGGCCCAGGCCACAGCCATACTTTGCACCATTGAGCGCCAGGTTGTCGCGCAAAACGTAGAGCAGCGGGGTGTCCGCATCTGCAACAACGGTTTGCGATTTTCCATTCACGTTGAGTCGGTAGCTTGGCATGGCTTGTCTCCTGTTGTTGGTATGAATATGCAGCTATAAAATTTACTCTGCCTTGATGCCTGCTGATTTGATGGTTTTGTCCCAGAACTCTGTGTCTTTTTTAACCAGCGCATCCAGTGCAGCGGGTGCCATGTAGCGCAACTCAATGCCGGCGCTGTCGGCGCGGGTTTTGGTTTCAGGCAATTCCAGAGCGGCTTTGATCTGACCGCTGAGTTTGGCGACCACATCAGCAGGTGTGCCAGCCGGAGCAAAAATGCCAACCCAGGCTTCCAGCTCAAAGCCTTTCAGGCCCGCTTCAGCAGTGGTTGGCACACCCGGCAGACCCACGTGGCGGCTTTTGCCTGCAACAGCCAGGCCCTTGAGCTTGCCAGCCTGGATTTGCCCCATCACTGAAGGCGGTGTGGTGATGAACACCTGCACCTGGCCTGACAGCACGTCTTGCAACGCCGGGCCAGAACCCCGGTACGGAATGTGCACCATGCTGGTTTGGGTCTGCTGCTTGAACATTTCAGTGCCAATATGTGACAGCGAGCCATTGCCCTGGCTGGCGTAACTCAGCTTGCCCGGATTGGCTTTGGCATATTTGATGAATTCGCCAAGATTGCTGGCTGGCACCGATGGGTGAACCGCCACCACGTTGGTCGCCACAGTGATCAACGCTACTGGCACAAAGTCTTTTTGGTTCCAGGGCAGCTTGGGCGTCAGGTTGGGGTTGCCCACGTGGTAGGCCGAGTAGGAATTCAGAAGTGTGTAGCCATCAGGAGCCGCCCGGGCCACTGCCTGATAAGCCACGTTGCCACTGCCGCCACCCCGGTTGTCCACCACAATGGTCTGAGCCGTGACCTTGGCCAGGGAGTCAGACAAGATGCGCGCCGATGCATCGACAAAGCCGCCCGGGGGATTGGGAACAACCAGTGTGATGGGTTTGCTGGGGTAGGGCTGGGCCGTTGACAGCGTGGCAGCTGCAAGCAGCAGCAGGGCAATGGCGGTGCGATGAAAGGGTATTTTGATGGTCATATTGTTTAAAAGTTGAAGGGCAATTACAAGTCAATTACAGGGCAATTTTCGGGCTTGTCAAGTGATGTATTTCACCAGCCACAAAGAAATAGCCGGAAAAAACAGCAGCAAAATCGTGCGCAATGTGTCACT
>JAYUVG010000215.1:0-10790 GCA_043754255.1 Polaromonas sp.
GGGGGCCGCTGCGCCTGCGGCCTGGCAAAGCCAGATCCGCGGCCCCTGCTTGAAAAGAAACTCATGACCTCTGTTGTTAATCAGGTTGCCAGCGAAGTCGTTCCCGCCTACACCCACAACGGCAAAAGCATTTCCGCTGAGGCGTTTTACGCCATCGCCTGCGACCCGCGCCGAAACGTGGCAGTTGAAGCCTGTGCAGGCGCTGGCAAGACCTGGATGCTGGTGTCGCGCATGGTGCGTGCGTTGCTCGACGGGCAAACCCGGCCTGATGAAATACTGGCGATTACCTTCACTAAAAAAGCAGCGGGTGAAATGCGTGAGCGCTTGTATGAATGGCTGGCCGAGTTTGCGCACTCTGACGATGCAACGCTTGAAAAAGAGCTTGTCAGTCGCGGGTTTAAGGATGAAAACGGCAGCCAGCCCACGCAAACAGCGCGCAAGCAGCTATCAAATTTATACCAACAGGTGCTGGCGCATGGCCGCCAGGTACAGATTAAAACCTTTCACGGCTGGTTTGCCGCGTTGCTGCGCAGCGCGCCGATCAGCACCTTGCAGCAGCTGGGCCTGCCGCTCAATTACGAACTACTCGAAGACGATGCCCCAGCCAGGGCGCTGGTCTGGCGGCGGTTTTATGCCGCGTTGCTGAAACTGCCGGATTTGAAAGCTGATTTTGAAGCGGTGGTGTTGGCCCATGGCCGATCTCAGGCAGACAAGGCACTGCAAAGCTGCTTAAGCAAACGCAGCGAGTTTTCACGCGCTGATGCAGCTGGCGTGGTGGACACATCGGTACAGCATTTCTCCAGCGAATTTCCAGCATTTAAGGAGTTCGCGAATCCCGCGGAGGCTGTGTTTGCGGGCGACGCCTATTCATTGATGCTGGCCGCTGCCAAAGCGCTCGGCAGAGCCAGCGCCACCACGTTTGCAGCCAAAGGTGTAGAGCTTGAACTTGCCTTGTCCCGCCGTGATGCAGCCGCTGCACTGCTGGCGCTGCTGACTGAAAAAGGCACCGCGCGAAAATTTGGCGACAAGATTGTTGGCATTGCCACCATTCGCCAGGCGCAAGACGTGGCTCTGCAAATATCTGCTGCTTGCGTCCAGCACCTTGCCTGGGATCACCACCAGCGCATGACGCGGCTTGCCAGGTTGTTGCTGGCCGAATTTGCCGCCCTCAAGCACGAGCACGGCTGGATCGACATGAACGATGTTGAGCGCGCCGCCGAGGTCATGCTGTCTGATGCAGTGCTGTCTGGCTGGGTGCAAGAGCGGCTGGACGCGCGCATCCGCCATTTGATGATTGACGAGTTTCAGGACACCAACCCGTTGCAATGGCAGGCGTTGTCAAGCTGGCTCAGCGGATATGTTGGGGCGGGGGGCGGTTCCGGTGGCGGCGCAGGCACTGCGCCCAGCGTTTTTATAGTGGGTGACCCCAAGCAAAGCATTTACCGCTTTCGCCGCGCCGAGCCGCAGGTGTTTATTGCAGCGCTCTCTTTTATTCGCACCGCGCTGGGCGGCGATGTGCTGGCTTGCGACCACACCCGCCGCAGCAGCCTGGCCGTGACGGCAACGGTCAATGCAGCCATCGGCGAGGCAGCAATCACCGATGGTTTTGAAGGCTTTCGGGCGCACACCACTGCCGCTTTGCAACAAGGCGCAGTCATCAGGCTGCCGCCAATTTTGCGGCTTGAAAAAAGCGACACACCACAAGCCACCGAGTGGCGCGACAGCTTGACCACACCGCGCGAGTTGCCTGAAGAAACCCTGAGAACACTCGAAGCAAGGCAAGCCGCCGCCTGGATAAAAAGCCAGATTGACAGCGGTATCCAGCCCGCAGACGTAACGGCGCTAAGCCGCAAGCGCGCCAGCCTGATGCCGCTGCTGGACGAGCTGCGCGCCCTGCATATTGCCGCGCAGATTGGTGAAAAAACCGAGTTGATGGACTGCTGCGAGGTGCTCGACATCGTGGCCCTGCTCGATGTGCTGGTGTCCCCGCAGCATGACCTGTCGCTGGCGCGCGCATTGCGTTCGCCGCTGTTCAGCGTGCCCGACGATGCGCTGGTACAAATTGTTTTGGCCAAAGACCATGCAACCCAGCCGTGGTTTGAGGTGCTACAAAAAAAGGAGCTGTCTGCGCGCACTTTATGCGGGCTAGGAGCTGTTTTAACCCAATATAAAGCACTTCTTGACACGCTGCCGCCACATGACGCACTGCAGGCCATTTACGACAGCGGTGATGTGCTGGCCCGCTTTGGCGCTGCTGCACCGGCTGCCAGCCGCGCTACTGTGTTGGCCAATTTGCAGTCATTGTTAACAGCGGCCTTGCGCGTGGACGGCGGCCGTTACAGCACGCCGTATGCTTTCGTGCGGGCGCTCAAAGCGGGCGGCTTGCAGGCCCCAGCGGCCAGCAACCCCGATGCCGTGCGCCTGCTGACTGTGCACGGTGCCAAAGGCCTGGAAGCGCACACGGTGCTGCTGCTGGACACCGACACCGCCCCGCGCAATCCAGAGACCATGGGCGTGCTGATTGACTGGCCTGGCGAGGCAACAGCGCCGCAAAAGTTTGTATTTTTAATCAGTGAAAGCACGCCGCCCATATGCGCTGCAGGTACGCTGGTAATTGAGCAAGCCGCCCGCCAGCGCGAGGAATTAAACGCCCTGTACGTGGCCATCACGCGGGCCAAACATACGCTGGCTGTCTCGTCGATTGAGCCTTTTCGGGCTGCGCCTAAAAGCTGGTGGCAACGGCTGCATAACCTGGCAACGGCACACAGCGTAGCGCCAGCAAGCGCCGATCCACAAGAGGCGCTGGCAACCACCTTCAGCCTGCCAGACTTGCCTGCTTTTGTTGCCTTAAGCAGCCCCATTGCGCAAGTGCTGGACGACCCTGACACACCCGGCGCAAGCGTAGGCAAAGCCATGCACCGCTTGCTGCAATGGCAGGACTTGTCTGAGCCAGCTGCCAGGCGCGCTGCGCGCGAATTTGGCCTGACGGGCACCCAGGCTGCCCAGGCCCAAGCCATGGCCAGCTGTATCTGGCAGGGCGCAGGAAAATGGGCCTGGAATGCGTCAGCCATCCAGTGGCAGGGCGATGAAGTTGAATTGATTCACCAGGGCGTGACATTGCGGCTAGACCGACTGGTGCAGCGCAGCGACGAAGGCCATGCCGGGCAGTGGTGGGTGCTGGACTACAAGACAGCGGCCAGCCCGCAAAAGCAACCGGCATTGGTCGCAAAAATGAAAATGTACAAGGCTGCGCTTGAAGCAATTTATGCAGGTCAAACCATCAAAGCCGCTTTTTTAACAGCCGATGGCAATCTTTTGATGGTGGATTAACTCTTCAACCCGCAATGCGGGATTCGGCGAACTAAAAACAACTGCATCTGGTCTGGTCAAAATGTATGAGATATCGTATATTTTGCGCATTAGTGCACAAATGTTGCTATTTTGACAGGGGAGGTTAGTCCATGAATTCCCAGATTGCTCCGGTTCCACACAACGAGGCAGCCCGAATTGACGCCCTGCGGTCGGCCATGTGCGCCTATGTACCGCGGGAAGACCAGTTTGACCGCATCACGCGCGTGGCCCAGCGGATGATGAATGTGCCCATTGCCTTGATTTCAATCATTGAAGACGACGAGCAGTGGTTTCGCTCAGCGCAGGGCCTGGAAGTGCCTGAGACGACACGCGACATTTCGTTTTGTGGCCACGCCATCATGGAGTCGAATATCTTCCATGTCGCTGACACGCATGCTGACGCCAGATTTTCAACCAACCCGCTGGTTGTAGGCTCGCCGTACATTCGTTCCTACTGTGGCTGGCCACTGGAGATTGCACCAAGCTTGAGAGTGGGAACACTTTGCGTGCTGGACACCATACCGCGTACGTTCACAAAAAAAGACCATGAAATACTGTCAGACCTGGCGCATATGGTCGAGTCTGAGTTGCGCATCAATGCCTTGACTGACAATCAAAAAGCGATGATGGTGCAGGCCAGCCGTGCAGAGCGCAAAAGCCTGCTGGATCTGCACACCGGCTGCTGGAGCGAGGCCGGCTTTTTGGAGCTTTTAAGGCGCACCCTCAACGATGTACTAGCCGGCAGTGTTCACGCTGCGCTTTGCGGGTTTCATCTGGAAAATGATGCTGACTTTGACATGAGCGAAGAACAGGGCGGCCCTGTTGCCAAAGCCATGCTGATTGCCCAGTTCATCCGCCAGCGCTTGCCACCCAGTGCCGTGCTGTGCCGACTGCCCGGCGGGCGTGGCTGCATTTTATTCGTCGCCAAAAACATGGATCTGGTGCGCGAACAGGTCGCGACCTTTTTGCAAGAACCGGGTTATGAGCCAGTGGCGGGCATGGTTTTTCCTCAAAAAATGCAGCTGGCGCATTCCGGTTTGAAGCTAGGCAAAAGCCAGGCCAGTCAGGACGTAGAACTGTTGTTTGAGACCGTCATGGGGCGCTTGGCTGAAGGCGCAGGAATGTCATCGATCCTGCGCTGATGGCGGCTACTTTTTAAGCCCGGTTGAATAAAATAAACTGTGATACATTGACCGCATGAACCGGATTTGCCCAGCACTGCTACTAATTTTGCCCAACGGGCCAGGTCAGTAGCGCGCGAGCATCTCTGACAAAACGGCCCGTTGCTAACCAGCATCGGGCCGTTTTTGTTTGTGTTGCTGGTTTCCTTGCTTAGTTGTTATTTTTTAAGTCGAATCTGCTTGTAGCCCACGTAATATGCGCGCAGGCAGCTATTAAATCAGGAGTATTTTCATGGCTGACAAGCTCATTATTTTTGACACCACCTTGCGCGACGGCGAGCAGTCGCCCGGCGCGTCCATGACGCGTGACGAAAAGCTGCGCATCGCGCGCCAGCTGGAGCGCTTGCAGGTCGATGTGATTGAAGCCGGTTTTGCAGCCAGCTCGAATGGCGATTTTGAATGCGTCAAAGCCATCGCCGAAGTGATTAAAAATTCAACCGTCTGTTCACTGGCCCGGGCCAATGACCGCGACATTTCGCGCGCTGCTGAAGCGCTCAAACCCGCTGCATCGGGCCGTTTGCATTTGTTCCTCGCCACCAGTGCACTGCACATGGAAAAAAAGCTGCGCATGACGCCCGACGAGGTATATGAGCAGGCCCGCCTTTCGACCCGCTTTGCCCGCAATTTGATGGGCGACATTGAGTTCAGCCCTGAAGACGGTTACCGCTCAGACCCGGACTTTTTATGCCGCGTGCTGGAGGCCGTCATCAACGAAGGCGCCACCACCATCAACGTGCCAGACACGGTCGGCTACGCCATCCCCGAGCTGTACGGCAACTTCATCAAAAACCTGCGTGAGCGCATTCCCAACAGCGACAAGGCCGTGTGGTCGGTGCATTGCCACAACGACCTGGGCATGGCAGTCGCCAACTCATTGGCGGGCGTGATGATTGGCGGTGCGCGGCAGGTTGAATGCACGATCAATGGCCTCGGGGAGCGGGCGGGTAACTGCAGCCTGGAAGAAGTCGTCATGGCGGTTAAAACCCGCAAGGATTATTTCAACCTCGACCTGAACATTGACGCCAAACACATTTTGGCAACCAGCCGCATGGTTAGCCAAACCACTGGTTTTGTGGTGCAGCCGAACAAGGCCGTGGTCGGCGCCAACGCATTTGCGCATGCATCGGGCATTCACCAGGATGGCGTGCTGAAAGCGCGTGACACCTACGAGATCATGCGGGCTGAAGACGTGGGCTGGTCGGCCAACAAAATTGTGCTGGGCAAGCTCAGTGGCCGCAACGCCTTCAAGCAGCGCTTGCAAGAACTCGGCGTGTCAATGCAAAGCGAAGCAGAGACCAACAGCGCCTTTGCCAAATTCAAGGAGTTGGCCGACCGCAAGAGCGATATTTTTGACGAAGACATTCTGGCGCTGGTCAGCGACGAAAACGTGACCCACGCGGCTGAGCAATACGCCTTTGTGTCGCTGTCGCAGCACAGCGAAACCGGCGAGCGCCCTGAAGCCAGCATTGTGTTTACCGTGTCAGGGCAGGAAGTCAAAGGCACATCAAGTGGCAATGGGCCGGTTGATGCGTCGCTAAAGGCGATTGAAGCGCATGTCAAGAGCGGCGCAGAAATGGTGCTGTATTCAGTCAACGCCATCAGCGGGTCTACCGAAAGCCAGGGAGAAGTAACAGTCCGCTTACAAAATAGTGGGCGTGTGGTCAACGGTGTTGGCGCTGATCCAGACATCGTGGTGGCTTCGGCCAAAGCTTATTTAAGTGCCCTGAATAAATTACAAAGTAAAGCGGATCGGGTTGCTGCTCAGGGCTGATTTGAAGGCCTCAAAATAGTTGTTTAAAATCAATGACTTGGAGCCTGAAGTTACATATTTCTGGGTTTAAGTCGGTTTTTTGTCACCTTCTCAGGCTAAATTTAGGAAAGTCGCGCAAGTTTTTGATATTGCGCGACTTTTTCTATTTGTATACACTCCAGCCATGCCAATTTTTGCAACCTTGAGCAAGGCTTATCAAAATGCTTAATATGACCTTTCAGCGCATTGCCAAAGTGCTTGGCCTGTTGACCATTTTTGCTGCTTTGGCAGTGCCTTCAGCCAATGCAACCAGCTCGAAACGCCAGGCGGCGAAAAAGCAGCAGCTTACAAAAACTGCCAGTTCGAAAAAAGTCGTTACCGGAAAAGCCGCTACCGCAAAAGTCGCTTCAAGAAAAGTCGTTACCGAAAAAGTCGCCACCAGGAAAGTCATTGCACTTAAAGGCGGGCGCAAGAGCGTCCAGTTTGCATCCGTCAGCAAACGCAAGTCCGTCGTTCGGGTAGCTGCAGCGCCCCGGATGGTGGCGCCTCCTCGGGTGATAGCGCTTCCCCGGCTGTCTTTTGGTCAAATTGCCGGTTTGCATGGCGCGCAGGATGAGCTTGAATTGAAGTCCAGTGTGGCACTGGTGATTGACCAGGACACGCGCGAAGTGCTGTTTCGCAAAAATGACAGCGCCGTGTTGCCGATTGCCTCACTGACCAAACTCATGACCGGCGCGATCGTGACAGGCGCCCGGCTGCCAATGGATGAAATCATCACCATCACCGAGGACGATGTAGACACAGAAAAAGGCAGCCGGTCGCGCCTGAAAGTGGGCACGTCGCTCACCCGCGGCGAAATGCTGCATCTGGCGTTAATGTCAAGCGAAAACCGCGCCGCGCATGCTTTGGGCCGCACCTACCCTGGTGGCATGACCGCGTTTGTCAGCGTGATGAATGCCAAAGCCAAGCTGCTGGGTATGTTTGACACCAAATATGTGGAACCCACTGGCCTGTCAAGCCGCAACCAGTCCAGCGCGCAAGACCTGGCCACTCTGGTCAGCGCCACGCATGCCGACCCGGTGCTGCGCGCGTACTCCACATCAACCGGCTATGAAGTGTTGGTCGGTGACCGCATGCTGCAGTACAACAACACCAACCGCCTGATCAAAAATCCTGATTGGGACATTGGCCTGCAAAAAACAGGCTATATCTCTGAAGCAGGGCAGTGCCTGGTCATGCAAACCAAAATCGCAGGCCGCAAACTGATCATGGTGTTTCTGGATTCAGCCGGCAAACTGAGCCGCCTGGGTGATGCAGAGCGAGTGCGCCGCTGGGTAGAAGCTAACCCCGTTGTAGCCGAGCGCAAAGTCAACATCAGCACTGCTGCGAAGCCATTGAATTTTTAAGTTTGCTATTTTTTTAATAGCTGCTCGCGCGCTGTTTATACGGGCTAGAAGCCTGAAACACCAAATTTTCGAAGGCTCTCAAGCCAGAACACGTCATCCCCGCGAAGGCAGGGATCCAGATCGGTGGTGGCGTTGTTTGCACTTTAAAAACCGAACTGGATTCCCGCCTTCGCGGGAATGCCGGAGTCACTCAGGACGCTGAAGCTAGCATCCAATATGCTATGAATTAAATAGCTGTTAGCGCGCTGTTTATAACGGCTAGAGGCCTGAAATATCATATTTTTACGCGATATTGGCCCAGAACACGTCATCCCCGCGAAGGCGGGGATCCAGATCGGTGGTGGCGCTGTTCGCACTTCAACGACCGGACTGGATTCCCGCTTTCGCGGGAATGCCGGAGTCACTCAGGACGCTGAAGCTAGCATCCAACATGCTATGAATTAAATAGCTGCTAGCGCGCTGTTTACACCGGCTAGAAGCCTGAAACCTCCATTTTTGCGCGCTGCTGGCGCCTAACGCGTCATCCTCGCGAATGCGGGGATCCAGCTCGGTGGTGGCGTTATTCGCACTTCAACGACCGGACTGGATTCCCGTTTTCACGGCAATGACGGACTTAATAAAGGCCTACCGCGCCCTGTATCCCAGCGCACTCGAGATTTCATTCGCAGTAGCCTGCAACTTGGGCAGCCAGTGCTCTTCCAGCCGGTCGGCGGGCGCTGAAATTGACAACCCCGCCACCAGTGCATTCTGGTCGTCATAAATACCTGCAGCCATGCAGCGCACACCCAGCTCCAGCTCTTCGTTGTCACGCGCAATGCCGTACTGCCGCGCTTTTGACAACTCACGCTCCAGCACCAGCAGCTGCGTAATGGAGTTGCGTGTCTGCCCGGGCAGGCCGGTGCGGGTGGCGTAGCTGCGCAGGCGCTGCGGGTCGTCAAATGCCAAAAACAGCTTGCCTACCGACGTTAAATGCAGCGGCGCACGCCCGCCAATGGCCCGTACCACCTGCATGCCCGAGCGTTCGCTGTAGGCTCGTTCCACGTAAATGATTTCATCGCCCTGGCGCATGCTCAGGTTGACGGGTTGTTGGGTCAGTTTGTGCAGTTCGCGCATCGGGCCCAAAGCAGCATCACGCACATTAAGCCGTGCCTTGACCACGTTGCCAAGCTCCATCAGGCGCATGCCCAGCCGGTAGGTGCCAGCAGCAGGGCGCTCGACAAAACGGCCGGTGGCCAGGTCGTTCAAAATACGGTGGGCAGTAGATGCATGCAAACCAGACTTTTCACTGATTTCTTTCAGCGACATGGCCTCTTCGCGGTTGGCCAAAATGTCCATCAGGTTGAACATCCGTTCGATGACCTGAACGGTGGGTTTTACAGGCAACGCGCTGTCGGGTTTTTTCATCCTCAAATTTTACGCTGTGAAATTGGCAGTCACTTCAGAAGAAGCCACCTGCCATTCATCTCCGACCCGTAGCTCATGCGGTTTAAAAGCTGCTTTGTAGCTCATCTTTGCGCTGTCGCTGATCCAGTAGCCAAGGTAAACATAAGGCAAGTTCAACCTGGCTGCCTGCTCTATTTGCCACAACACAGCGTAGTTGCCGTAACTGTTTTTGTTGTTGGCGTCATTGGGTTCGTAAAAGGTATACACAGCTGAAATACCGTCTTCCAGCACATCCAGAATCGCCACCATTTTGAGCGCACCATCCTTACCGTCAGGCATCGTTTCCCTGAATTCCACCAGGCGCGAATTAACCCGGCTTTGCAGCAAAAACTGCGTGTACTGGTCAATGCTGTCGTGGTCCATTCCGCCGCCAGAGTGGCGACCATTTTGGTAGCGCAAATACAGCTGGTAATGCTCGGCAGTAAAGCCCAGTTTGAGAATGCGTACTGACAAGTTGTTGTGCCTGGCCTGCGCCCGGCGCTGGCTTTTGTTGGGTGCAAAAGTTTTCACTGGCACCCGCAATGGAATGCAGGCCTGGCAGCCATCGCAATACGGGCGGTAGGTAAACATGCCGCTGCGCCTGAAGCCCTGCGCCACCAGTTCTGAATAGGCGGCGTTGTGAATCAGGTGGCTGGGCGTTGCCACCTGGCTCCTGGCTTCCCGGCCTGGCAAGTAGCTGCACGGGTAGGCGGCTGTGGCATAAAACTGCAGGGCTTGCAGTGGCAGGTCTTTGAGGTGCGTCACGGCGTTGATGGCGTCAATATCGTCTTGGGAGGCAACAGTTCGCCCCAGTATATGGGGTCAAGTTTCCATGCAGGGGCAGAGCGTTTAATGGCCTCGGCAACGTGGCTGGTAAAGGTATCACGGCTGATGTCCTGCGCCCCCAACGAAGCCAAGTGGTTTGTATTTTGCTGGCAATCAATCATGTCAATCGCATGCGCCCTGCAAAAAGCCACCAGCGCGCAAAGTGCAATTTTTGAAGCGTTTGCCGCATGCGCAAACATCGACTCTCCAAACACCATGCCGCCCAGGTTCACACAATACAAACCACCCACCAGCTCGCCATTGACCCAGGTTTCAACACTGTGTGCATGGCCCGCATCATGCAGCGCGCAGTAGGCCAAAACCATTTCGGGCAGTATCCAGGTGCCAGGCTGGCCGTCACGCAGCGCGCCAGCGCAGTTGCTAATGACGCGATGAAATGCGGTGTCAAACCGGATCTCGCATGCGGGGTTTGCCAGAAAATGCTGGAGATTTTTGCGCAAAGACCGGTGCAGTTTGAACTGCTCAACACGCAGCGCCATGCGCGGGTCAGGGCTCCACCACAAGGTCGGCTGGCCCTGGCTGTACCAAGGGAAAATTCCTTGGCTATAAGCTTGAGTCAGCGTGTCCACATCCAGCGACGCACCAGCAGCCAGCAAGCCAGGTGCAGGGTCGTTTTGCCCCCAAGCGGCAGCGACAGACGGAAAGCTTTCGCCAGCTTCCAGCCAAGGCAAGGCGCGTTGCGGTTTTTTCATCAAGAGTGATGCAAGTAGGTGAGGTTCGGTGAAAGCCAGTGCGATTAGGACGCTATAATCTTAGGCTGTATTCCTCGATAGCTCAGTTGGTAGAGCGCCGGACTGTTAATCCGTAGGTCCCTGGTTCGAGCCCAGGTCGAGG
>JAYUVG010000216.1:0-12484 GCA_043754255.1 Polaromonas sp.
CATGGTGCATCTTTAAGACTGGCTGGTCAAAAAGCCGCCATCCTATGCCTCTTGAGCCATCCCGTTTTGCTTACGTGCACTTTGTTCTTGAATTCACCACTCAAAAATACCTCCATAAAACAGAAAACACTTTAAAAGCCGATGCACCTACCTCATGCAAATCCAATCACTGACGCAACACACCCGCAAAACAAAAGAAGATAACGCACACGACAAATCAAAAAATCATCAAAAGGCGAAACATGACTGATGACAGAGTTTGGGAATTTGAAGAAAGTCTATGGACTGGAACTGCCGAACATTACCGGGAGCTTGTTGACCCCGAATGCCTGATGGTGTTGCCCGAGCCGCCCTTTGTTCTGGCTGGAGAACAAGCAATCGCAGCGGTCAGTAACACGCCGCGCTGGGCTCGGGTTGCAATGTCTCTGCAGCAGATCAAGCGTCCGCAAGAAGGCCTGATAGTGGTGGGCTACAAGGTTGAAGCATTCAAGGAAGAAGGCAAAGCCTACGAAGCCTATTGCACGTCAACTTACAGGCGGCTTGAGCATGAGGTCTGGCGGGTGGTGCAGCATCAGCAAACACTCAGCTTGCACTCAACTACTTAAGTGCCGTTTATTTTCTTTCGTCACTGCTTCCCGGTATGACAGCTCCGGCCACTGCGCCGATAGCCTTGCCACCCAAGCGCACTGTTCCAATGGCTGCATCAGCAGCCAAACCTACAGTGCCAACTGCAACCGAGCCGACTGCGTCAGCTATAGCCAGCACAGTGCAGCCTTGCAAAGTCATCAGACTGACTGGCAGCAGAACGAATAAAAGTTTGGATGTGGTCACAAGATAAGTGGAAAACCAAAACGAATCTTAACCAGCGACTGCTTGGGCAAACCCGTTGTTGTGTCAAAAAATGTCTGGTTCGAGAAATTTCAACAAGCCATTTTTCCATAGCCAATTTTTAATACAGCCGATAGCGAAGATAAAACGGGCGCAGGTAGCTACTGAATATATAGCATGCCTGCATCCCATTGTTGTTACTTTTTCTTGCCTGCCAGCACAAAAGTAATTTTCAGGCTAACGCGGTATTCAGTGATCTTGCCTTTGTTGACGACAACTTTCTGATCCTGCACCCAGGCGCCTTGAATGTCGGCGATGGTCTCAGACGCACGGGCAATACCTTGCGCGACAGCGTCATCAAAACTTTTTTTGCTGCTGGATGTGATCTCTAATACTTTTGCAACGCTCATGGAAAAACTCCTGGTGGTTAATAAGTGGTAGCCACGTCGAAGATACCGCACGTTCGAAACCTTGGCAACCTGCTGACTAACCCCAAATCAATTTTGTACCGCTTGGCGCAAGAGATGGGTCTTGCAAAATGAATGGCTTCATTCTGCAAGACTGTCCAGAGCAGATCAATTACCAAAAGCCCGCCGCAAACCCTGTGCCGCCTGGCTGACGGCCTGTTTTGCATCGTCCAGCACAGCGCCCATTCCGAAAAACTCATGCGTTACGCCGGGGTAGTTGCGGTAGTCCACCCTGACCCCGGCAGCGACCAGTTTTTGTGCATATGCAGCGCCCTCTGAACGCAGCGGGTCGATATCTGCAGTGATGAGAGTGGCCGGTGGCAGCCCTTGCAGGTCTGCGCGCAACACTGAAAACAAGGTGTTGGCGCCATCAGCTGGGCTGTTCAGATAACGCTCATAAAACCATTGAAGCCCCTTGGTGCTTAACGGGGACGTGTTCTGGTTGGCCTGCTGGGACGGTGTGTCAAAAGCATAGTTGGTGACCGGGTAAATAAGTACCTGATGCAGCGGCAGCGGCACGCTTTGCGCACGGGCCCGAATGGCTATGGAGGCGGCCATATTGCCGCCAGCGCTTTCACCAACAACTGCAACTCGCGCAGGGTCGCCATTGAATTGCCGGGCATTGGCTCGAACCCATTGATAAGCCGCAAACGTATCGTCGTGCGCTGCTGAAAACCGGTTTTCAGGCGCGAGGCGGTAGCTCGTTGAAACAATGATGGCGCCTGCTGCGTTGGTCAGTGCCCGTGCCGAACTGTCGTATGCCTGGCGGCTGCCAATCACCCAGCCACCACCGTGGATAAACAGCGCTACCGGGAACGGGCCCGTTCCTGTGGGTGTGTAAATCGTGACAGGAACCTGTCCGGCAGGGCCAGCAAATGAGGTGTCAACCACGCTGCCAACCGGCTCTGGCGCAGTGCTTTTGCCTTCTTTGACCAGCAGAGCCTTCACTGCATCTGCAGGGCCGGGCTGCGACCTGGCCTGTACCACTGACAAGGTTTCTACGGGCTTGGCTCCTAGCGCTGCGAGTTGGTCAAGTACAGCCTGCATGCGTGCATTCGGGACAGACTGCGACGTGGCGGCTGCCACACGGGCAGGATCTGTGTTGGAAACCGGGCCCGTTGTGCCCGGCGCTGCAGACACCACTTCAGAAGAAGAATCGCCCCCACACCCGGCAATAACTGCAAGCAGGCCGACGGCAGCACCCAGTATCAGGCGCTTCAACGGCGCTGTTTTTTTTATCGATAGCAACAGATCGCGCTTTGGAGAATACAAACCATATTCACCGGATGAAAAAATTTCAGACATTCAATACTCCTTGAACAAGGCAGGACGGAACCAGGGTCAAAAATGCTGGAAGTCTGGCCGTTGCTTTGTGGGCACTACAGCAAATGACTTGAGCAAGGTCGGCCTGGGTGAAGGCGATACATCAACCTGATCGCCACCTGATTGTGAAAAGCCTGCGTGTTAAAGAATGTGGGAAACGCTAACAAGCCGGCGTAGGCAGCCCCTGCTGAAACCCTTCAGACAAAGACGACTGGTTGAGCTCCTAACCTTTTCTGCGTTTGATAATATTGATCAAATATTCCTCTAGCCGTTACAAATAGCGCGCAAGCAGCTCCTTATTTGATAGCAAAACGTGCGTTACCAGAATGCTTCTTGCGCGGCTCGTGCTGGTGTCTGCCACTTGCCCATCACGCAAAGGCACAAAAAAACCCGCTCATGATTTCCATGAGCGGGTTTTGCGTGGTTTTGCCGGGTTCTAGCGTTGTGCCAGGGGCTTGACATCACGCTGCACCGAGCCTGTGAACAGCTGGCGTGGACGGCCAATTTTGTATTCAGGATCACCAATCATTTCATTGAGCTGGGCAATCCAGCCGACCGCACGGGCCAAGGCAAAAATGGCGGTAAATAGCGGCACAGGCACGCCGATAGCGCGCTGCACAATGCCTGAATAAAAATCCACATTCGGGTACAGCTTGCGCGACACAAAATAATCGTCTTCCAGCGCAATTTTTTCAAGCGCCATGGCCAGCTTGAACAGCGGGTCATTTTGCAGGCCCATTTCCAGCAGTACTTCTTTGCAGGTTTCCTGCATCAGCTTGGCGCGCGGGTCGTAGTTTTTGTAGACACGATGGCCGAAACCCATCAGCTTGACGCCAGAGTTCTTGTCTTTGACTTGCTTGATGAACTCACCAATTTTTTCAATGCCGCCGTTTTTCTGAATGTCGCCCAGCATGTTCAGCGCTGCTTCGTTGGCACCACCGTGAGCCGGGCCCCACAGGCAGGCAACACCTGCAGCAATGGCTGCAAACGGGTTGGTGCCCGACGAGCCGCACAGGCGCACAGTGGAAGTGGATGCGTTTTGCTCATGGTCAGCATGCAGAATGAAAATGCGGTCCAGTGCACGTTCGAGCACCGGGTTGACCTTGTAGTCTTCACAGGGTGTGGCAAACATCATGTGCAGAAAATTGCCTGCATAGCTCAATGAATTTTTCGGGTACATGTACGGCTGGCCCTGGGTGTACTTGTAGGCCATGGCCACCAGCGTTGGCAGCTTTGCAATCAGGCGAATGGCTGAAATGTCGCGGTGCTGCGGGTTGGTGATGTCGGTGCTGTCATGATAAAAAGCCGACAGCGCGCCGACCAGTCCGGTCATGATGGCCATCGGGTGTGCATCACGGCGAAAGCCACGCAGGAAAAACTGCATTTGCTCGTTGACCATGGTGTGGTTGCTCACCCGCGATACGAAATCTGTTTTTTGCGCAACGTTGGGCAGCTCACCATACAGCAGCAGGTGGCAGGTTTCCATGTAGTCGCAGTTGGTGGCCAGTTGTTCAATCGGGTAGCCGCGGTAAAGCAGCTCGCCCTTGTCGCCGTCGATGTAAGTAATCGCTGACTGGCACGATGCTGTTGACAAAAACCCGGGGTCATAGGTGAACATGCCGGTTTGCGCATACAGCTTGCGAATATCCACCACATCAGGGCCGACACTGCCCTGGTAAACCGGCAGTTCAATACTGGGTGTGCCGTTGCTAAACGACAGGGTGGCTTTGTTATCAGCGAGCTTCATGGGGTGCTTTCATCAATTGTCAAAATCAAAAGGGAAATTCAGGTGAGTGCAACAGGGCGCAGCAAGTTTAAAACCAGCAGCGCTTCAAAAGTAGAGGCGCTACACCTGGCGTGGGCATCACCAAGGTCTGCTGGTTCTTTGCGTCGCAGCAACAAATCAAGCAGATCGTTGTCCGACAAATCCATTAAATCACCCATGCCTTTAGCCTGGCTGACGGTGAGTGTTGCAACATGCCGATCAAAGAACTTTTCAATCAGCAAATCGTTTTCAAGCAAGCCCCGGCGGCAGCGCCAGCGCAGTTTGCTCAGTTCACGTTCGCCCAACAGTTCATCTGACATGGATCGTGACTGCTAGACGGAACGCAGCACCAGCATTTCCCTGATCTTTCCAATGGCTTCAGCCGGATTCAGGTTTTTGGGGCAAACATCCACGCAATTCATGATGGTGCGGCAGCGAAACAGCCGGTACGGATCTTCCAGATTGTCCAGGCGCTCGGCAGTTCCTTCATCACGGCTGTCGGCAATAAACCGGTAGGCTTGCAGCAGGCCTGCGGGGCCCACAAACTTGTCCGGGTTCCACCAAAAGCTTGGGCAGGCGGTAGAGCACGATGCACACAAAATGCACTCGTATAAACCATTGAGTTCATCACGCTCTACCGGGCTTTGCAGGCGTTCTTTTTCGGGCGGTACGTTGTCATTGATCAAGTACGGTTTGATCGAGTTGTACTGTTTGAAAAACTGAGTCATGTCCACCATCAAATCGCGCACAACCGGCAACCCTGGCAAGGGCTTGAGTGTGATGTCACCCTTCAAAGTGCGCATGTTGGTCAGGCAAGCCAGGCCGTTTTTGCCATTGATGTTCATGGCGTCAGAGCCGCAAACGCCTTCGCGGCAAGACCGGCGAAAACTGATGCTGGGCACTTGCGCCTTCAGTTTGAACAATGCATCCAGCAGCATGCGTTCACTGCCGTCAAGCTCCACCTCAATTTTTTGCATGTACGGTTTGGCGTCTGTGTCCGGGTCATAGCGGTAAATGTTAAAGGTGCGGATGGTCATGGTGTTTGCTCTTTAAATACAAGTTTGCTGTTTGGCGAAATAGCGTTGAAACTGCGACCTTAAAAACTACGAACCTAAAAACTGCGAACTTTCAGCGGCAATGAATCCACACTCAGTGGAATCATTTGCACCGGCTTGTACGTCAGGCTGTTGGTGGCGCTGTGCCACAGCGTGTGCTTGTGCCAGTCAGTGTCGTTGCGGCCATTGGGGTGCTCAGGTGTGTCGCCGTAGTCGTTGACAGAATGCGCGCCGCGGCTTTCATGGCGGGCTGCAGCCGACACAATGGTTGCCTGAGCCGATTCAATCAGGTTGTCAACCTCCAGCGCTTCAATACGGGCGGTGTTGAAGATTTTTGACTTGTCTTTCAGGCCAATGTTTTTAACCCGCTCGCGCAGCTTGGCAATTTCAACAATGCCCTCGTCCATGCTGGCCTGGGTGCGAAACACGCCAGCATGCTTTTGCATCACGCTGCGAATGTCGTTGGCCACGTCTTGCGCGTATTCGCCATCAACAGCGTCGTCAAGCCGGGCAATGCGGGCCAGTGTGGCGTCTGCAGCACCTGGAGGCATTGGCTTTTGAATAGTTGACTTGTTGTGCTCAACGATGTGGTTGCCTGCTGCGCGGCCAAACACCAGCAAATCAAGCAGTGAATTGGTACCGAGACGGTTTGCGCCATGCACGCTGACGCAGGAGCATTCGCCCACCGCATACAAACCGTTGACCACTTCACTCTTGTTGTCAGCGTTTTGCGTGACAACCTGTCCATGGATGTTGGTGGGAATGCCGCCCATCTGGTAATGGATGGTGGGCACCACAGGTATCGGTTCCCGGGTGATGTCAACGTTGGCAAAATTGTGACCAATCTCAAACACCGAAGGCAAGCGCTTCATGATGGTGTCTGCACCCAGGTGCGTCATGTCCAGGTTGATGTAGTCCTTGTTGGGCCCGCAGCCACGGCCTTCTTTGATCTCCTGATCCATACAGCGCGACACGTAGTCGCGCGGTGCCAAATCTTTATAAGCCGGTGCATAGCGCTCCATAAAGCGCTCGCCATCGCTGTTGCGCAAAATAGCGCCTTCGCCCCGGCAGCCCTCAGTCAGCAGCACGCCGGCACCGGCCACACCAGTCGGGTGAAACTGCCAGAACTCCATGTCTTCAAGTGGAATGCCAGCACGCGCCGCCATGCCCAGGCCATCACCGGTGTTGATAAAAGCATTGGTGGATGCAGCAAAAATGCGCCCTGCTCCGCCGGTCGCCAACAGCGTGGTTTTGGCTTCAAAAATATGCACGTCGCCGGTTTCCATTTCCAGCGCTGTCACGCCGACCACATCGCCAGCAGCGTCGCGGATCAGATCCATCGCCAGCCACTCAACAAAAAAGCTGGTTTTCTCTTTCACGTTTTGCTGGTACAGCGTGTGCAGCATGGCATGGCCGGTGCGGTCAGCAGCGGCGCAGGCGCGCTCTACGGCTTTCTCGCCATAGTTGGCGGTGTGGCCGCCAAAGGGCCGCTGGTAAATTGTTCCGTCGGGGTTGCGATCAAACGGCATGCCCATGTGCTCCAGGTCATACACCACCTTGGGGGCTTCGCGGCACATAAACTCAATTGCGTCCTGGTCACCCAGATAGTCCGAGCCCTTAACGGTGTCGAAAAAATGGTAATGCCAGTTGTCTTCGTTCATGTTGCCAAGTGACGCGCCAATGCCGCCCTGCGCAGCCACCGTGTGCGAGCGGGTCGGGAACACTTTGGTCAACACCGCAACATTCAGGCCAGCCCGCGCCAGTTGCAGCGAGGCGCGCATGCCGGAGCCACCCGCGCCAACGATGACAACGTCAAATTTGCGGGAAGGAGTTTTGGAAGGCGGGAAAGTGGGAGAAGTCATTTATTTAAAAAGCTCAATGAAATGTCAATGCAAGATAGCAGTCCGAAATGGCAATACAAAACAACTATGCAGGAAAACAAAAATATTTAAAGCCGCCACAGCACCTGCACACCCCACGCGGCGCAGGCGGTGAGCCAGACGATGGCAAACACCTGCAAACCCAGCCGAATGGCAACAGGTTTGACATAGTCCATCAGAATGTCGCGCATGCCGACCCAGATGTGATAAGTCATGGCAATCAGAACCGTAAACGTCAACACCTTCATCCACTGCGACGAGAAAATGCCAGCCCACTTGTCATAACCCATGGGCCCTTTGCCCAGCAGGATGTGCCCCAGCACAAGCAGCGTGAAAAGAGCCATCAGCGCTGCGGTAATGCGCTGCGCCAGCCAGTCGCGCGTGCCGTAATGGGCGCCTACAACGTTGCGTTTTGTGCCGTAATTGACTGCCATGGTGTGTCCCGGATTGAAATGATTTTAATAAAGGCCGAACAGTTTCGCGCCCAGCACTACAGTCAAAAAGAGGCTGATGGCCAAAGTGGCTGTTGCTGATTTTTTGCCTGCCTGTTTGGTCACTGCCTTGTGGTGTGTGTCAGACCACAAATGCCGCACACCCGCCACAAAGTGGTGCAGAAAAGCCCAGATCAGCGCCAGTGCCACCAGCTTGAAAATAAAGCCGGGCAAGCCCAGCATGCCGACGTTAAAAGCGCCCTTGAATCTGGCAAAAGAAATATCTGACGAGATGGACGTGTCAAACATCCAGATGATGAACGGCAGCAGCACGAACATGATGACGCCGCTGATGCGGTGAAGAATCGATACCCAGCCTGCCGCCGGGAGCCGGTACGCCGGCAAGTCCGTAAAAGCGTTGATATTGCGAAACTCGGGTCGCTTCTTGACAGCTGTGATGGATTCGGACATGCGCGTGGCTTTCTGTAAATCTCTGGGAACCTAGATATCTTGGTAACCAGTTGGTAACTCGTCTTTTTTGGTAACTCTGGTAAACCCTTGAATTCTATTGCAACGCAGCAATTGCGTTGCCGTGCCAGGCCAATAGCTTAAAGTTTTTGGCTGAATAGGGGCTGACATGGCCTACAGACTGTCCAGATCAGCCAGCATTTCTGCGGCCTGCAGCCGTACGCCAGACCGCGCTTCAGGCGCCATGCGCTGCAGGTTTTTGATCATCAGCGACGTGCGCGGATTGCTGCCAAAAGTGTCTTCGTGCTTGTCCAGAAAGTTCCAGTACAGCGTGGTCATGGGACAAGCGTTAGCGCCCACTCGCACATCAGGCTCGTATTTGCAGCCGCTGCAATAGTTGCTCATGCGTTTGACGTACGCGCCACTGGCCACATACGGCTTGCTGGTAAAGCGCCCGCCGTTGGCAAACAGCGCCATACCGGCCGTGTTGGGCAACTCCACCCACTCAATCGCATCAACATACACCGCCAGATACCAGTCGCAAACCGCTTGTGGGCTGATTTGCGCCGTCACGCCAAACATGCCGGTCACCATCAGGCGCTGAATATGGTGCGAATAGCCATTTTTCAAGGTTTGGCCGATGCACTGCTTCATGCAGTTCATGTGGGTATCGCCTGTCCAGTACCAGGCCGGCAAGGCATTGGTGTGACCGTAATGGTTGGCTGTTTTCAACTCGGGCATGTCCAGAAAATAAACGCCCCGCATGAATTCACGCCAGCCCAGAATCTGGCGGATAAAGCCCTCTACGCTGGCCAGATCCAGGTCATGTTTTTTATAGGCCTGCTCGGCCGCCAAAACCACCTCCAGCGGGTTGAGCAGCTTCAGGTTAAGCGAGCTGGACAACAGCGAATGCCAGCCGAAATCAAGGTTTGTCCACATCGCGTCTTCGTGTGGGCCAAATACAGGCAACCGGTTGTCAATAAAGTCTTTTAACGCCACCAATGCCTGCGCGCGGGTTACTGGCCAATTAAAGTCATCAAGCTGGCCGGGGTGCCCGGCAAAATGATGGTTGACCATCGTGATAACGCCCGCTGTGATGGCGTCTGGCGCAAAGCTCAAAGCCTGGGGCACGTTCTGCGGCCCAGCCCGGCCAAAACTCTTCCTGTTGTCGGCATCAAAATTCCATTTGCCGCCGACTGGCTCGTCATTGGCCTGGCCTTCTACCAGCACCTTGTACTGCTTTCTCATGGTGCGATAAAAATACTCCATGCGCAGGCTGGCAGTCTTGCCTGCCCAGTTGCGAAACTGCGGGAGACTGCATAAAAAATGTTTGTCTTCGCGCCAGGTCAAAAAAGCGCCTGAAGTACCATTTTTTACTCCATTTTTAGCATCATTTAGGGCTGTAGCCATAGGATTATGCGCGCAAGCAGCTCCTGATTTGATAGCGCCCTTCAGGTTGGCTTTGACGCTGTCCTCGATCTGCTGGCGCACCCTCAAATCTCCTGGCTCGACACCTGTCACTGCCTGCGGCTGGTATTGCTCGATGGCAGCCACCAAGCCATCAGACAAGGTTTTGTCGCCGTGGGTATCGAGCGCACGGTAGTTGACCTGCCAGCCGCGCTGGCGGAGGCTTTCGGCAAAATGTCGCATGGCGGACAGAAAAAGCGTCGTCCGGATTTTGTGTGACCAGACGTGGGTTGATTCTTCAAAGGCTTCAACCATCAGCACCACGTCCTCAGCCGGGTCAAAACCATCAAAAGCGCTGGAATCTTCATCGAGCTGATCGCCCAGAATCAAAACAAGGTGACGACACTGCATTTTTTTCATACGCCTCATTTTAGTTACAGACTGACTGGTAATTGCGCAGTTGCTGCATGCCCCTGACGGTGATACGGACGCAATTGCATCCGCTGACCCCTGGGTGACAATAGAAAGTAGCTAACTGGAAACAAACTCCCATGGAAATTTTTGACTACGACAACATTTTGTTGTTGCCCCGCAAGTGCCGGGTTGACAGCCGGTCTGAATGCGATGCCAGCGTGCAGCTGGGCGGGCACAACTTTCGTATTCCGGTGGTGCCCGCCAACATGAAAACCGTCATCAACGAAGACATCTGCATCTGGATGGCTAAAAACGGCTATTTTTATGTGATGCACCGCTTTGACCTGGACAACCTGGCGTTTGTCAAAGCCATGAAAAAAGAGGGCGTTTTCGCATCCATTTCACTGGGTGTTAAAAAGCCCGACTACGACACGGTTGACCAGCTGGTAGCTGTTGGATTGACGCCAGAATTCATCACCATCGACATTGCCCACGGCCACGCCGACAGCGTGCAGCGCATGCTGGCCTGCATCCGGGAAAAGCTGCCTGCTTCTTTTGTGATAGCAGGCAATGTAGCCACGCCCGAGGCCGTGATTGATCTGGAAAACTGGGGAGCCGATGCGACCAAGGTCGGCATTGGCCCGGGCAAGGTCTGCATCACCAAAATGAAAACCGGTTTTGGCACCGGCGGCTGGCAGTTGTCAGCGCTCAAGTGGTGCGCGCGGGTGGCGACCAAACCGATCATTGCCGATGGCGGCATACGTGAGCATGGCGACATTGCCAAATCCATCCGCTTTGGCGCAACGATGGTGATGATTGGCTCGATGCTGGCAGGCCTGGAGGAAAGCCCGGGTAAAACCGTGGAAGTCGATGGCCAGCTATTTAAAGAATATTACGGCAGCGCCTCAGACTTCAACAAAGGCGAATACAAGCATGTCGAGGGCAAACGCATACTGGAGCCAGTCAAGGGAACATTGGCCGACACCCTGCGCGAAATGCAGGAAGACATTCAAAGTGCCATCAGTTATGCAGGCGGCAACAAGCTGCTCGACATCCGCAAAGTCAATTACGTCACGCTGGGTGGGGACAACGCGGGTGAGCATTTGCTGATGTGATGGTTTACGCCTTCCCCACCCGGGGCTGCAGGCCTGCGGCTCCAAGTCCGCATGTGCGGACTTGGACAGGCCAAAGAGTTGTTGCGTCACGCGACTACACGGGAGGTTGTGAGATGAGGGCACGGAGTGTTACACCACCAATGCAGCAGTATCCAGATCAGGATATTGCGCCTCTAAAGCCGTCAGACCCTCCATCGCCCGGCTTCGCCAACCGGGCCCCCGGCCAATGAGCCCAGCCCACGTATCGGCTAGCAGTTCAGCATCATTTTTGCCAAGGTAGTCGATGAGCGACGCAGCCTGAGCCAAGTCCTTGCTGGCTTTGATACACATGTTTTGTGGCCGTTCGCCATAGACCAGCAGCTTGTGCAAGGCGTATTTTTCTGGCGGAGGTGCATTCACCGTGATGGCACCCCGCTGGGCAAGCAGCGTGATTTGAATCGGCGTCTCCATCGAAAATTCCATGAATTTCAAGGGCTGCATCGTTGCATTCAGCGCTTTGATCAACACCGGCGTGTCGCCCCCGCGGTGCATGCAGGTCACAAAGTCGATCTGCAAATCCTGCTCGTCTGATTTCACGTAAGTTCTCAGGCTTTTAACGGGCACGAACCCCATTTTGAGGGCTTCAATCTCGCTGCCCATGTCCATGGTGTCGCCTGGTGGAATGGCCACCGAAACATTTCGCCCCGCATGCGCAAAATCGAGGTCAAGGGTTTGCGCGGCAAAGTCCCAGCGAATACCGAGGAAGTTTTGGTACGCCATGTAAACGTGTGTACCCACGAGAATTCCACCCGCCCGAAAAAAACCCGCATCCGACAGGCGTTCAAGAATTTTTGCATGTGCTGGAACGATAGACAGACAGCCCGCTGCAATCGCTTGCCGGGCCAGTTGCCGCAGGTGCAAAGTCTTAGCTCCGCCCGCCCGATGCACTGCAATCAGATCGGTAAGTTCGTCAGACGCCAACCCCAAAAAAATCTGGATTTGCTTGCCCGTCAGATCCGCAGTCTGGTAATACCAATAGTCCCGCCCTTTGACAATTTTTTTGGAAAAGCTGCCCGGCAGTTCTGCGACTGTGCGCAGGTCTTCCAACCGGCTGGCGCTGGTGATTGATGCGTAGGCGGTTTGGGCTTACAGGCCGCAAAGCCCGATAAGCCGGATAAGCTGCCCCAAACCAGGCGGCTGAAGTTACTTCAAAGCCGCTCAAAAATCGCTGCAATACCCTGGCCGCCGCCAATACACATCGTCACCAGCGCATAACGGCCCTTGATGCGCTCCAGCTCGTACAGGGCTTTGACCGTGATCAACGCGCCCGTCGCGCCTATCGGATGCCCCAG
>JAYUVG010000217.1:0-14759 GCA_043754255.1 Polaromonas sp.
AGTGCTGGCAAAACAGTTTGAACAATTTTTGCAGGTAGTCGTAACTGCTGAGAAACGCAAGGTAGTTGCCGGGCGCTTCGTGGTACTGCCGCGCCATCAGCCCGGCAATGCGGTCCAGTGACTGGTCGCGGTGCGCAAAGCGGGTGGAGATATTGCTGATTGCGCGCACTTTCAACTGCTCGTGGCTAAAGGGCGACTGCACGTCTATCCACAAAGTACTCTCCGGCAGTCCCAGCGTCTGGCGATAAAAATCTTTGGGGCTGAGCGTGGCTGAAAAAAGCGTAACCGAGCTGGCTGCAGCAAAGCGCGGCGCAAGAAACGGCGCCGGCACCACGTTGCGAATATTGAGCACGGCGCTGCTGTGCGATGAGCGCAGCAATTCATTTTCTGGCACCACATTCTCGGCAAGGGTGATGTCGAACATGGAGTGTTCGCCGAAGGTGTCAGCCAGCCGGGAAAAGTGCAGGGCGTCAAAGTAAAAACGCTGTAAATCGCCATCCACCCGCGTTGGGTTGGCCACCAGAAAATCGGTGATGGTGGTAATGGCCTGCTGCAACGCCTTTAAAAATTCTGTTGGCAGCTCATCAACCACCAGATAGTCAACCAATTGGGTCTTGTGAACATCGCTGAAGGCGCGATTAAGCTTGTCAAGCGCCGGGCGCACGGCTTTGGGCGATACGGCACGCACTGCCTGCAACTGGTGTTGACTGAGAGCTGCTGAATACATGCCGCGCGCCCGCTCAATCATGTTGTGCGCCTCGTCAATCAGCAGACTGACGCGCCACTGGTAATTGACGGTCATCGCGTGCAGCATGGCACTGGTGTCAAAGTAATAGTTGTAGTCACCCACCACCACATCGGCCCAAGTGGTCATTTCCTGCGTCAGGTAGTAGGGGCAAATGTTGTGGCTGATAGCTACGTCACGCATCGCGGTTTTGTCCAGTGCACCAGCGGTTGCACGTGCAACGGCGGCGTAGCGCGCTTGCGGCAACCGGTCATAAAAGCCTTTGGCCAGCGGGCATGAATCGCCATGGCACGCCTTGTCTGGGTGCTCGCAAGACTTGTCTCTGGCAATTAGCTCCACCACCCGCAACGGCAAATTTGCGCTTTGTTCAATCAACTCGAATGCATCAAGGGCCAGCTTGCGCCCCGGCGTTTTGGCGGCCAGAAAAAACAGCTTGTCCAGCCGCTGGCCGGGCATCGCTTTGAGCAGCGGAAACACCGTGCCGATTGTTTTGCCAATGCCGGTGGTGGCCTGGGCCATCAGGCATTTGCCATTGCTGGCAGTTTTGTAAACGGCTTCGGCCAGCTCGCGTTGCCCGGGCCTGAATGTGGCGTGTGGAAAGGCCAAAGTGGTCAAGGCCGCGTCCCGCGCGCTGCGGTGCGCCAGCTCGCGCTCGGCCCAGGCTAAAAACAGCTCGCACTGGTGTTCAAAGTATTCTTTTAATGTAGCAACCGTGAAGTGTTCGACCAGAGGCGTTTCCTGGCTGTCGGCAATATTAAAGTACACCAGCGCCAGGTTGATGTCTTTCAAGCCCTTGGATTGACACAACAACCAGCCATAGATTTTGACCTGCGCCCAATGCAGTGCGCGCTTGTTGTCAGCCATGTTGTGCAAGTCGCCTTTAAAGGTTTTGACTTCTTCAAGCTGGTTGTTGACCGGGTCGTACCCATCGGCGCGGCCGCGCACGGTGAGTGTTTTGTAGGTGCCTTCGAGTGTTACTTCGCTTAAATATTGGGTGTCCCTGCGCGATGCCACCAGCGCATGCCCCGCAGTGCCTTCACTGGCTGAAGGATGGGGCATAAAGCGCAAATCGAGGTCGCCATACTTGGCGGTGAAATTGCACAGCGCGCGAACAGAAACGCAGTAAGTCAAGCTCAGCTTTTCCTGAAGGCAGGCGGGGAGGGGATGTAAAACACGACCCTCATTTTAGAGGGTCGTGGCTCGCCTCACTTTACGGCGTCAGGTGTTTTTGACAAAAGCTTAAAGTCGGCCCAAATCCTGCACGGCATCAACAATCATGCTGGTGCCGATGGCGATCAGCAAAATATCGCTGGCAACACGTACATACTTGTGGCCTGCCGGTGGTGCGCCCAACTGCAACACAACAGGTTGCGGCACCGGGTAATACACAACATCGCTGCGCAGTGGCTGGCCAACAGCCCATTTCTTGGCCTGACCTGGAGGCATGCAGCCGTTGTTCTTTTTGGCCAAACCTGGAGGGCAACGGCCTTTACTGTACTGCTGGCTGTAATAGTTGCGGACAACCACACGCTGGGGATCGGTGAAGTAATTGTTGACAGTTATGTTTGCCGCGTGACCATCATGCTTGTGCTTTTTGTCTTTTTTATCCTTGTGCTTTTCTTCTTTGTATTTTTCTTTGTATTTTTCTTTTTGCTCATGTTTGTCGCCTTTGCCCTGACCGGCCCACTCCGGTTTTTCAGCCAACGCCGGGCCACCTGATGCAAGAGCAATCAACAGGGCTGTGATCAGTGGATGCGGGAGATTTTTGAGAAAGCGCATGGGAATCCTTGTTATGAATAATTTGCAGCACCGTTGCTGACGATAGTGCAGGGTGCATTGACACCCTGTACGACTTATTTAACGTTTCACCGCGAGCTTGCGTTGTCAATTTTCGGGGTTGCTGACATCGTGAAGGCGTTGTCCTACAGAAACGACATTCCGACGAAGACACAGGTTATCGCTCTGGCAGGGCACTTTGCTGGCGTTGCACTTCACTTTTTTTCATTGCGAGGTAACTTGCCTTGTCAGTTTCGCGCAGTTGCAGGGAATACTGCTCAGTGCTGTCAAACCAGGTTTCCAACCGTGTGTTGAGCTGCTGGGCAGGCGAGGCTGCAAGTGAAAGCAAATATGCATCAATGGCCAGGTAGTACCGCATGGTGTTGCGTTCAACAGCACCACGCATGCCGCCGACGTAGGCTTTGCCTGCACTTGGGCTGGCACTTGCTGAAGTTACTTGCGTAAAACCAATTTTGCTGCTGCCAGCTGTGGACAGGTAGGCCTGCATGGCCAATTTGCCTGCCAGGCCAAAGCCATATGAATAGCGCAAATGCAAAAATGTTTTATCGCCTGCCAGTGGGATAGCAGCCAGCTCAATGCGGTAGTCGCTGGTGCCTAACGGGCCTTTTTCAGCCTGCAGCTGAAGCTGCAAATAACCCGGCGTTGAGGCACTGGTGGCCATGGCAAATTCAAGCGCAAACGTGTCGTTGAGTGGCTGAGCCGTTTTCTTGCCAAAGTTAACCATCAGCGTGCTGCTGTCCAGCGTTGGCCGACAGTATTTGGTGTTGATGTGCAAAATGATCAGGTCACACACCCGTTGCGGCGATTTAAAACTGTTGCTCACCACAGCAAACGGCGCGTTCAACACTGCAAACGCGTTTCCCGTGACGCGATTAGCGGTTTGTAGCGAGTCCAGATAAAGCGGACGCCCGTAAACATTGCTTGCCAATGCTTGTGCCAGCGCAGCGTGCTTGTCACGCAAAAGGTTTGCAGCTGTATCAGGCTGAATAGCAGGCAAGCCAGTTTGCGCGGATGCAGCGCCGCATCCGGCCAGAAGCACGACAACACAGGCCAGCAAGAATTGCTTAAAGTTCAGGCTGACTTTCACGATTCTGTTTTCGGTTAACATAATATACATCGTGGAATATTACCTAAGTGCTTTGAAAGCTGTTTTATAGCCTGGACGAAGCCAGTGAAAACCATCAAAAAGGTGTTTGTCATCCAGTGAACTGTAATCAGCCCATCGACAGCAAACACCAGACACCGCAAACCGCCTACAGGCTGTCGAGCCCGACGGGCTGTTAATCCAGCCAAGTGGTGAATTCGCCAGCAGCCACGCGTGGCGTGCGAAATGTATTGACCAGCGCAGCGTCGTTGGCGTAACCCAGCGACATGCCGCACACCAGCATTTCGTCAGGCCCAGCGCCGATGTGCGGCAAGATGATTTTGGCAAAGCCGTTCCACGCGGCTTGTGGACAGGTAGACAAACCGTGACCACGCGCGGCAACCATCAGGTTTTGCATGAACATGCCGTAGTCAACCAGTGAGCCGCGGCCCATGACTTTGTCGAGCGTGAACATCAAACCGACCGGCGCGTCAAAAAACCTGAAGTTGCGCTGCTGCTGCGTATGCATTTTGTCCCGGTCAGCTTTGGTAATGCCCAGCAGGCCGTACAGGCCCCAGCCGTTTTCACGGCGTCGGTCAATAAATGGAGACACCCACTTTTCAGGGTAATAGTCGTACGCTTCCTTGTATTCGCCAGCCAGTTCCGGGTTGGCCCGAATCGCGTCGCCCGCAGCGCAAACTTTTTCAACCAGCGCGTCGCGGCTGGCACCTTGCAATACATACACTTTCCACGGCTGGGTGTTGGTGCCCGAGGGGGCGCGGGCTGCCAGCTCCAACAGGTGTGCAATGGTTTCGCGCGGCACTGGTGTTGGCAAAAAATCGCGGATGGACTGGCGGCTCAAAATAGCCTGATCAACCGGGTTGGTATCGGCAGTAAAAACAGGGGTCACGTCAAAGTCTCCAAAATAACAGGGCTAATACCGCGGTGGGTTTGTGGGCTGCACGTTATTTTGCCCCACCCTGCCCGGCTTTTATGCTGTTCTTGCCCTTTGCCTGTCCCATTTTTGCCAGTAATCGAAGGCAATCTGAAAGGTGTTGATTTGCACTTGAACCGTGGCATCAATCGGCACGCTGTAGCCGCCGGCCATGCAAAAAGCCAGCGGAATGCGCCGTTGATACGCCCAGTCAAACACCCTGCGGTCGCGCGTTTGCAAGCCATCAAAACTCAGGCTTAACCGGCCCAGCCGGTCGCCTTCAAATGGGTCAGCACCTGCCAGATACAAAATCAGGCCCGGTTGAAAGCGCCTGTCCAGCTCATCCAGCGCATGGTCTAGTGCTTCGAGGTAAGCCGTATCCTGGCAACCATCGGGCAGTTCTATGTCCAGATTGCTGGCTTCCTTGCGAAAAGGAAAGTTTTTTTCGCCATGCATTGACAAGGTAAAAACGCTGTTATCGCCGGAAAAAATGCTGGCAGTGCCGTTGCCCTGGTGCACGTCCAGATCGATGATGGCAACCTGTAGCGGTGGCTGGGCTGTTTTGAGTTGACGCCTCCACTCGGTTTGCATCAGCCGCGCTGCAACTGCCACATCATTGAAAACACAAAAGCCGCTGCCTTTGTCCGTGTAGGCATGGTGCGTGCCGCCGGCCAGGTTGGCAGCTATCCCCTGCCCCTGCAAGTTCGCGCCAGAAGCAGACAAACCAGTTGCCACACGCGCTGCAGCAACCGTTGCCCCCACAGACCGGCGCGCCCGCCCGGCCAAAGCCAGGCTCCACGGAAAGCCGATTTCACGCTGGGCAGCTGCGCTTAACGTGCCCGATGCAATGGCAGCGATGTAGTCCGGCTGATGCACCAGAGCCAGTTCCCCATCAGTCGCGGCAGGCGCTTGCAGCACCTGCACGCCCGGCATCTCCAGCGCCACACGGCCGCGCAGCAGTTTGTACTTGGCCATCGGAAAGCGGTGGCTCTCGGGCAACGGCAACACAAAATCGTCGGCGTAGAAGGCTTGCAATTTTTTCTTTGGGGGCTGTTGGTTCTGACGGTAATGCAAGGGCCGGAAATACCGAACAGACAAAGTTAGGAAAATAGGGTTAGGAATCTAAAATGGTGCAGTGCAGCAAAAATCGCTTGCAATGGCTCGGGTTATCCCTATAATTACGTTGTGTTGCAGTGCAGCAAATCACTTTGATCGCAAGCATGGCAACTATTTTCCTGACCAATACTTTAACCATTTGGAGATTAATTATGCTGACTGCTGAACAAATCATGGCCTCCCACAAAGCCAACATCGAAACCCTTTTTGGTTTGACCCACAAAGCCTTTGAAGGCGTTGAAAAACTGGTTGAGCTGAACGTTCAAGCTACCAAAGCTGCTTTGGCTGAAGCCGGCAACCACGCCCAATCCGTGATGGGTGTCAAGGATGCGCAAGAATTTTTGGCTCTGCAAGCCAGCATGGTTCAGCCCCTGGCTGAAAAAACCGCTGCCTACAGCCGCCATTTGTATGACATCGCATCAGCTGCTGGTGCCGATCTGGGCAAAACGATTGAAAGCCAGTCTGCTGAAGCCCAGCAAAAAGTCATGAGCCTGGTTGACAGTGCTTCCAAAAACGCACCTGCTGGTTCAGAAAGCGCTGTTGCTGTGATGAAAAGCGCCGTAGCTGCTGCTAACAATGCATTTGAATCGATGCAAAAAGCTGTCAAACAAGCCAGCGACATGGCTGAGACCAACTTCAAATCAGCTGCAAACACTGCTTTGAACGCCACCAAGTCAGCCACGACGGTTGCCAAAAAGCGTTAATCCGCTTTAATGTTGACAAAAGCCTGGTCTGTTGACCAGGCTTTTTTTTGGCCTGAATAATGCATCATTTAGGCCTGTAGCCCTTATGTTATGCGCGCAAGCAGCTCCTGAAACAGGAGCAATCTTCAGATTGTCCATTGGTGTTGTCAATCAACAAAAGCAACCGACAGCCCTGCCAGCCCGATACCCTGCAAGTCGGTTTGCCAGGTTTGACCCGGCTGCACGCTGTAAGCGCTGGTCACTGTGCCGGTGGTGACTATTTCGTTGGCTTGCAAACTCTGGTGCGGTGACTGCGCAGCAATCACCTGCATAAGATGCCTGACAGCTGTCAGCGGGTTGCCCAAAACATTGGCGCCTCGGCCAGTTTCCAGCAATTTTCCGTTGCAAGACAACGCCAGTGTGAATGCAGCCAGCGCTTCTTGCAAGTTTGCGCCCATCGTGTTGACATTCTCTGGCTTGCCTACCAGCAAACGGGCGTGCAAACTGCCTGCGGCAATCGCATCAGCGGCCTGAAATTTCCAGTCGGGGTACGGCGATTGCACCATTTCAAAACCGTGCGCCACCCAGTCAATACAGGCCAGCACGTCCGCCATGTCGCCATCCGGTGGTGGGGCTGCTTTGAAATGAAAAATAATCTCAGGCTCAATTTTTGGAAGGACGATGCCGCGCAAACTGCAGGTTGGCGTGGATAGGCCATCTTGAGAATCCGCCAGATATTCCACCGTGGTGTCGTACATGTAGCCCCATATTGGAGCTGCCACACCATATTGCTCCCACATGGCGGGGTTGGTAAAACCGATTTTGCGACCCACGGGTTTCGCCCCTTCAGCCAGTCGCCAGGCGTGCACCTGATCGGCTACAGCATAGGCCGTAGCCGGATCGAAGCTTGCGTGTTGAGCCGTGATTTGCGTTAGCGGCAAACCCTTGTCTTGCGCTGTTTTGATCTGGCGTGCAATAGCTTGAATGTCAAAAGAAGTTGGCATGAGGTTCGGTTCTGGTAGTTGTTTGGTGAAAGGTCGAACTGATTGCAAAGCCCATCACGAAAAAACCCGCACAAGGCGGGCTTTGAAAGCGGGCATAAAAACGCATCAGCCCATGTGCAAGCCACCGTTAAGCGAGAAGTCAGCACCGGTGGCATAGCCGCCTTCGTCGGAGGCAATCCACGAAATGATGGACGCGATTTCTTCTGGCTGGCCCAGACGTTTGGCGGGCACGCCAGCCACAATTTTTTCCAGCACATCAGGGCGGATCGCCTTGACCATGTCGGTGCCAATGTAGCCAGGGCTGACGGTGTTGACGGTCACACCCTTGGCGGCAACCTCTTGCGCCAGAGCCATGGTAAAGCCGTGCAGACCGGCTTTGGCTGTTGAGTAATTGACCTGACCAAACTGGCCTTTTTGCCCATTGACCGAACTGATGTTGATGATGCGGCCAAAGTTGGCGGTGATCATGTCTTCAATCACCTGTTTGGTCACATTGAACATGCTGTCCAGGTTGGTAGAAATAACCGCATTCCAGTCAGCCTTGCTCATCTTCCTGAACTGGCCGTCGCGTGTGATGCCGGCGTTGTTGACCAGCACGCTGACTGCGCCATGCTCAGCCTTGACTTTGGCAAAGGCTTCAACGGTGGAGTCCCAGTCGCCCACATTGCCGACGGATGCATAAAACGTGTGGCCGAGCGCTTTTTGCTCATCAATCCACTTGGCATGGTCGCGTGTGGGGCCACAGCCTGCGATAACGGTAAAGCCGTCTTTGGCAAGGCGCTGGCAAATGGCAGTCCCAATGCCGCCCATACCGCCCGTGACGTACGCTACTTTTTTGCTCATGATTGTCTCCTTGAAATATTGTTTGAATGCTATAAAAATAATAGCTGTCTGCGCGCTATTTACTTAGGCTACAGACAGAAATTACCTATAATTTACCGCAGTTTCAGCGTTCCACGCATAGGGCAACCCCCATGCCGCCGCCAATACACAGGCTGGCAATGCCTTTTTTGCCGCCACTGCGAATCATTTCGTGCAGCAGCGTGACCAGAATGCGGCAGCCTGATGCGCCAATCGGGTGACCAATGGCAATCGCGCCGCCGTTGACGTTGACCTTGCTGGTGTCCCAGCCCATCTCGTTGTTGACAGCGCAGGCCTGTGCGGCAAATGCTTCGTTGATTTCCAGCACGTCCAGATCCATTGGCTTCCAGCCAGCGCGGGCTAGCGCTTTGGTCGATGCAGGCACTGGGCCCATGCCCATGGTGGCTGGGTCAAGACCGGTGGTGGCGTAGCTGGCAATGCGGGCCAGTGGTGTCAAGCCCAAAGCGGCAGCTTTTTTGGCGGTCATCACCATCACGGCTGCAGCGCCGTCGTTCAGGCCAGATGCGTTGCCAGCGGTCACGCCGCCGGCTTTGTCAAACGCCGGGCGCAGGCCTGCCAGCACCTCAGCATTGGTTTTGCGGTTGATAAATTCGTCTGCTGCAAAAATAATCGGATCGCCCTTTTTCTGCGCGATAGAAAACGGTACGATTTCGTCCTTAAATCTGCCTGCGTCTTGCGCAGCAGCTGCTTTTTGCTGGCTGGCCAATGCCAATGCGTCCTGCATGTCACGGGTGATGCCGTATTTTTTGGCCACGTTTTCAGCAGTGATGCCCATGTGGTACTGGTTGTACACGTCCCACAGGCCGTCAACAATCATGGTGTCCACCATCTTCCAGTCGCCCATGCGCTGGCCGTCGCGCGAGCCATTCAATACGTGGGGCGACATGCTCATCGACTCCTGCCCGCCTGCAATGATGATTTCACTGTCGCCGGTGGCAACTGCTTGTGCAGCCAGCATCACGGCTTTCAGGCCTGAGCCGCACACGGCGTTGATCGTCAGGCCGGGAATGCTTTGTGGAAAGCCCGCTTTGATGACCGTTTGACGCGCTGGGTTTTGGCCGACGCCGGCGGTCAGTACCTGGCCCATGATGATTTCACCAATCACATCAGCACTCAGTTTTGAGCGCTCCAGCACCGCTTTGACAACGGCTGCACCCAGCTCGGTAGCTGGCGTTTTGGCCAATGCGCCGCCAAATTTGCCGACCGCGGTGCGGGCTGCTGAAACGATAACGATGTCTTCCATGGTGTGTGTCCTTTTGTTGAAATGAAGTTAGAAATTCAGGCTTTGGCTTTGACGTAACGACCTGGAGCGGGTTCAATCGCTTTATGCCGGCTATTGCCAAACGTTTTAGGCGCAGCAACCTGCTTGCCTGCATGGCCCTTGAGCCAGTTTGACCAGTCCGTCCACCAGCTGCCGGGGTGCTCGGTGGCAGATTGCTGCCAGTCAGCTTGCGCAGCCGGAAATTTGTTAACGGGCAATTTGTCATTCGTCCAGTAGCTGCGCTTGTTTTTGGCAGGCGGGTTGATCACACCAGCGATGTGGCCTGAAGCACCCATCACAAACCGCTTTTTACCCGGTAAATGCTGGGTTGATGCATACGCACCGCCAATCGGCACGATGTGGTCTTCACGCGAGCCGTACAGGTAGGTGGGCATGTCCAGGCGTGCCAGGTCAATGCCTTGCCCGCAAACGTTCAGCTTGCCAGGCTTGACCATGTTGTTTTCAAAATAGGTGTTGCGCAAATACCAGGCGTAAAAAGGGCCTGGCAAGTTGGTCGAGTCGCTGTTCCAGTAGAGCAGGTCAAACGGCGGTGGTGTTTCGCCCTTCAGGTAGTTGCCGACCACATAGTTCCACACCAGATCGTTGGGCCTCAAAAAGCTGAAGGTCGAAGCCAGGTCTTGGCCTTTGAGCAAACCGCCCTGCCCCATCTCCTGCTCGCGGTAAGCCACCGACTGCTCATCGATAAAAATATCCAGAATGCCGGTGTCGGTAAAGTCCAGCAGCGACGTGAGCAACGTCATGCTAGCCGCAGGCTTTTCACCGCGTGCAGCCAGCACGCTCAACGCAGTTGCCAATATCGTGCCGCCTACACAAAAACCCAGCGTGTTGATGGTTTTAGCCCCTGTAATGTCTTGTACCACCGCTATGGCTTTAATAGCAGCATGCTCAATGTAATCGTCCCAGGTTTTGCTGCGCATCGACTCATCGGGGTTGCGCCAGCTGACCACAAAAGTCCGGTGACCTTGCGCTGCGGCATAGCGAATCAGTGAGTTTTCAGGCTGCAAGTCCAGAATATAAAACTTGTTGATGCAGGGCGGTACCAGCAAAAACGGCTTTTCATGAACGGTTTTGGTCAGCGCCTTGTATTCAAGCAACTGGAAAAACTCGTTCTCAAAAACCACTGCGCCTTCTGTCGTGGCCACGTTTTTACCGACTTCAAACTGGCTCTCGTCAGTCATCGACACATGACCCTGCTGCATGTCGTGCAGCAGGTTTTTCAGCCCCATGCCAATGCTCTGGCCGTTGCTGTCGATGGCTTTTTTAATGGCGTCGGCATTCAGCGCCATAAAGTTGCTTGGCGCTGTGGCAGCCAGCGATTGTTCAATGGCAAAGCGCACACGGGCTTTGGTTTTCTCGTCGCCAATGACTGCCTCGGCCATTGCGGTTAAGGCTTTTGAATTGAGCAAATACGCTGCTGCTGAAAATTTGGACACCGGGTTGTCATTCCAGGCCGTCGCGGCAAACCGGCGGTCTGGTGCTGGCGTTGGTGCTGGCGGTTGAGCACTGCCTGCCTGCAAGGACTGGTTCCACAATGCAGTTGCACCATCAATGTAGCTTTGCTGGACTTGCTGCAGCTTGCCAGCGTCAAGCTGAATCGGAGCTGTTTGGGTTCCAGTTGGCTGTTGCAGCATGCCTTTGAAGGCTTCTTGCATTTGCGTTGCGGCTTTTTGCCAATTTGGGTCAAAATTCATGGTGTCTTCCGGAAAGGCAATTGGATAAAGCAAATTTATTCTCGCAGCATTTCAGGCAAATGCTCTAAGTGTCTGCACTAACCTGATCTCTTTTCACCCGATTCACATTCGCACGATTCAATATGTACCTGGTCATCATTGCCTGGATTTATGTGGTGCTCATGATGAGCGTTGCCGAGGCAACGAATACCAATGGCACGGTGCTGGGCGCTCTTGTGACTTTTTTCCTGTACGGCGTGGGGCCAGCAGCGTTGCTGGCTTATCTGATGGGAACTCCAGCGCGAAACCGGGCGATTAAAAAGCGGGAAGTTGAAGAGTTGGCAAACCACAAAGCCAGCAAATCAATGGAAGAGGACAAAAACTAAAGTTGGCCAGCCAGGCAGCTTTTTAGATGAGCTTCAAAGCTGCTACAACGAAACCCATACCCGCCAGAACAATGCCCGCCAGCTTCCAGGTTTGATCTGTCAACGCTTTGAACACGTCAGCGCGAAGTGCTTCGATGTCAGCTTTGGTTGAAACCACCGCGGCATGGGCTGTGTAACGCTGGTCTATAGATTTGTATAATGCATCAGCTACGCGCTCGGCTTTGTCTCTGGAAACACCTGCGTCCAGAAGAGCTGAGTAAAGTTCGGATTCGACTTGCATGAATCGTAGTTTAACAATTTCAAAGTTCTATTTCAATTCAGTCCAGCCACACACAGGCAGCCATCCGCCCGGTGGTGTTGAAACCATTGCCGCCGCTGGCGACAGTGCCAGCGTCGCGCCGGTGGGAAAAAAATCTTGACGGATTGCTTGCAGTGCACCAGTAGTCGCTGCTGTCGTTGCCGTAAATTTGCGTGATACCAAGCGCTTGCAACTGCGCTCTGGCCAGGTCGGCCAGGTCTGCTTTGTATTTGCCTGGTGCCGACACTTTAAAAAATCGACCCGATTCGGGTTGCCGTGATTCAAACGCAGCTTTGACTTCAGCCCCTACTTCAAAGGCGTCAGGCCCAATGCAAGGCCCGAGCCATGCTATTATTTCAGGAGCTGTTTGCGCGCTATTCATGTCGGCTAGAGGCCTATTTGATGCTTGAAAAGCATCAACAACGCTCTTCAAGACACCCTGTGCGCACACTTCTCCCCGGGCATCAACGCCTGCCAGAGATCGCCAGCCAGCGTGCGCAGCTGCCACTGTAGTGCCCTTCGTGTCGGTCAACAACACAGGCAAACAATCGGCCACCATGATGGTGCAGGCCAGGCCGCGCTGGGAGGTAATGCAGGCGTCGGCAGTTGTTCCATCCGCGGTTTCGCTGCTGATGCGCTCAACGCCTACACCATGAACCTGCTTTAAAAAAACGGGACGGCTGTTGATGGCCTGCTGCACCACCGCGCGGTTGGCTGCTACATGCGCAGGCAGGTCGCCCACGTGGTCACCCAGGTTCAAACTGTCCCAGGGCGCTTTTGAAAACCCTCCAGTTCGGGTAGTAAAAATGGCGCGCACCTGGGCAGGCGCTGGCCAGTCAGGAACCAGCCAGTCAGCGGGTATCAAGCCTCAAAATCCGGGCAGGCACTTGGCTGGGCTTTTTGAAACGCTGGCAGCGCCATGCAGGCATCAAACGCTGCCATGGTGCGCGGCAGGCCATCAAAATTCACATCAAAGCGTCGGGCATTGAAAATCTGCGGCACCAGGCAACAGTCGGCCAGGGTGGGCGTGTTGCCGTAGCAATAAACGGAGGCAGGCAGCTGCATCAACTGCTTTTCGAATGCAGTCAATCCTTCCCTGCACCAGTGGCGATACCAGGTGTTTTTAGTCTCTTCGTCGGTCTTGAGTTCTTTCATCAGATATTTCAAAACACGCAAATTGTTCAGCGGGTGAATGTCACACGATATCGATTGCGCCAGAGCGCGCACTTTTGCGCGGCCCACCGCATCTGCTGGCAACAGTGCAGGCGCAGGATGCTTCTCGTCAAGGTATTCAATGATCGCCATCGACTGCGACAGCTGCTGGCCGTCGACTTCGAGCAGCGGCACCAGCGTATCAGCCGACAGGTCAGCGTAAGGCGGTTTTTTATGGTCACCCCGGGCCAGATGGACTGCCGAGTAGTCATAGCTCAAGCCTTTGACTTCAAGCGCAATGCGCACGCGAAAAGAAGCTGAGGAGCGGAAAAAGTTGTGGAGTTTCATGACGAAAGCATAAACCGGTTTTTGTCCGCCATGCAGCCTGGCCGGGCAACAGTAGCTTGAGTGACTGCGCAAGCCGCCCTGCTCCGCTAGGCTGCAGCTTTACCAAAACCCCAGCCAATGGAGATACCGCATGACCACACTCTCAACCCTGAAAAATCACCAGGTGCGCCTGGCCAGCCGCCCTTCTGGTTTGCCAACGCGCGCCAACTGGAGCTTTACTGAAGAGCCCGTTGTCGAGCCCGGCCCCGGTGGCGTGCTGGTCAAAACGCTGTATTTGTCGCTTGACCCTGCGATGCGCGGCTGGATGAACGAGGGCAAAAGCTACATTGCCCCAGTCGAGATCAATGCAGTAATGCGTGCTGGCGGTGTGGGCCAGGTCATTGCGTCCAACAACCCGGCTTTTGCTGTGGGCGACTACGTCAATGCCGGACTGGACGTGCAGGAATATTGCCTGATCACACAGGAAAACATCAAACGCAGCGGCGTGTTCAAAATTGACCCAAGCCTCGGTTTGACAACCTGGACCAACGTACTCGGCATGCCCGGCATGACGGGATATTTCGGCCTGATGGAAGTTGGCATGCCCAAGGCGGGCGAAACGGTTGTGGTGTCGGGTGCAGCGGGCGCAGTTGGCCAAACTGTGGGGCAAATCGCCAAGCTCAAAGGCTGCCGTGTGGTCGGCATTGCGGGTGGCGCGGCCAAGTGCGAATGGGTGGTCAATGAGCTGGGGTTTGACGCCTGCATTGACTATAAAAATTCAGATGTTCGCAAGGGCCTGAAAGAACATTGCCCCAACGGTGTGGATATTTATTTTGACAACGTCGGCGGGGAAATTCTGGACATGGTGCTGGCCAAAATCAATCGCAAAGCCCGCATCATCATTTGCGGCGCCATCAGCCAGTACAACAACACCACGCCGGTCAAAGGCCCGGCCAACTATTTGTCGCTGCTGGTCAACCGGGCCCGCATGGAAGGCATTGTGGTGTTTGACTACGCCGACCGTTACCACCTGGCAGTCGCCGAGATGGCGGGCTACCTAAAAGCCGGCACGATGAAGAGCAAGGAAGACGTTGTGCAGGGCATTGAAAATTTTCCGGAAGCGTTGCTCAAGCTGTTCAATGGCGAGAACTTTGGCAAGCTGGTGCTGCAGGTCGGTGCACCGTCAGCTTGATATTTTTATGGTAACTACTCAGGTCGCCCTTGACCCCTCACCCCCGCCCTCTCCCCGCAAGGGGCGAGGGAGTAAACCCAAGGTGACCTGAGTAGTTACTTATTTTTATAACTACTCAGCGCTTGTCATCCCGGCCTTGAGCCGGGATCCATATCCCCTGCGGTACTTGCAACAGTGCGGGTTCATGGATTGCGGGTCAAGCCCGCA
>JAYUVG010000218.1:0-2628 GCA_043754255.1 Polaromonas sp.
CGCGGGTTGAATGGTTTGCTGAGATAGTCGTCGGCACCGACTTCCAGGCCCACAATGCGGTCCACGTCTTCGCCTTTGGCGGTCAGCATGATGATGGGAATGCTGTTGTTGGCTGCGCGCAGGCGGCGGCAGATAGAGAGGCCATCCTCGCCCGGCATCATCAGGTCAAGAACAATCAAATCAACGGTTTCGCGTTGGATGAAACGGTCCAGAGCCTTGCCATCTTCCGCCAGGATGACATCAAAACCTTCTTGTGTCAGGTAACGACGCAGTAGATCCCGAATTCGTGTGTCGTCGTCTACAACCAGGATTCGGTTTGAGCGTGCAGGAGCTTGTGTCATATGAGTACCCTATCCAAAGTTTCACCAAACGATCCGTCGAAAGAAATTTCGAAGGTTGTGCTGATGTTACATTTTCAAAACTGTATTTTGCAGCTAATCCGCCATCTTCGTAAGAAATGAACAAATGTTTGACAATTACTTACAAATCTTGCATTCCACATTACAACAATTACCAGTTTTGGGCAATGTTTTGTAGACCGTTGAATTAAAGTTAACGTTATAAATACTATGAAATACAACCCACTTCTCCTTCTGAAAAGTCCCCGTTTTTTCTTGGTTCCACGGGGTTGGTTTACGTTCAACACCACAGGAGCGAGTGTCGGAATGGGGCTTGGCATGCTGCTGGCGACCGTGATGCCTCAGTTCACCTGGGCGCAAGAGCAGGCGTCGGGTTCGCGGCAACAAGTTCGGCAAACCAGAAAAGACGAGGTGCATCTTAAAGTTGAAGACGGTGTTCAAAAGAACAGTACGGTGACTTTGGCCGCTGTTGAAGCTACCAAAACATCACCCCGTTTGGCTGAGGTGGTGACTGCTGTGCCCAAGCTGAATGAAAAGCGGCTCAGCCCTGAAGAGCTTCGCGAATTGCGCCGGCAACTTCTTCAGCAGCGCTAGCATCCGGTTTTTTTCCTTTTTTCTTTCTTGTCTTTCGTACAATGCAAATTAAATTGCAGAAACGGGCGCACCTATTCCATGAAATTATCATCAAAAGTTATAGCAACACTTTTAGTAGTGATGCCGACTACATCGGTTTTTTCTCAACAAGTACCAAGCCGTGAGTTGCAAAACGTCGCGCAGCTGTCTGCCAACGGTTCTGTCGAGGTGCAGCAAGACCTGCTCGCCATCAGCATGGGTACCACCCGCGAGGCTGCAGACGCCAATGTCGTGCAGACACAGCTCAAAACAGCGCTGGACGCGGCCTTGACTGAAGCTAAAAAAACAGCATCGGTGGGACAGTTGGATGTGCGTACAGGTAATTTCAGTTTGTACCCACGGTACGGCAAAGACGGCAAAATCAATGGCTGGCAAGGCAGCACGGAGCTGGTGTTGGAAGGTCATGACTTTGCCCGCATCAGCGCGGCAGCAGGCAAGGTTCAAACCCTTACCATCAGCAATGTCGCCTTCAGCCTGAGCCGCGAGCAGCGTGCCAAGGCTGAGGGTTCGGCCCAGGGCATTGCAATTGAACGCTTCAAAGTTAAAGCAGGTGAGATTGCCAAAGGTTTTGGCTTTACCAGCTATGCGCTGCGTGAAGTTTCCGTCAACGCCGCTGACCAGGGCTATGTCCCGCGCCCACGCGTCATGGCGATGGAAATGAAAATGGCGTCCGCCGATGCGGCAGTGCCGGTGGAAGCCGGTAAAAGCACGGTGGTGGTAACGGTCAGCGGCTCAGTGCAGTTGAAATAAGCACAATCCAGGCAACTCAGATTTGCACCCGCGTCCCCAGTTCAATCACGCAGTTGTTCGGCAGGCGGAAGAAGTCCGCCACGCTACCGGCGTTGCGGGACATGAGGGCAAACAGGGCTTCGCGCCATTGCATCATGCCCTTGCCCTTGCCTTTGGTTGGCACCACGATTTCCCGGCTGAGGAAATACGAGGTTTCAAACAAATTGATCGCCAAGCCTTTTGATTGGCAGAGTTCCAGCGCCTTGGGGATGTCTGGCGTGTTCTTGAAGCCATAGTTCACCTCAATTTTCCAGAAGCCCGGTACCAAGGGTGTGATCTGCACACGCTCTTCAAAGGGTATCCACGGCACATCATGGAAGTTGACAGTGAGGATCACATTGCGTTCGTGCAGCACCTGGTTGTGCTTCATGTTGTGCATCAGCGCCTGGGGCACGGTGTCCGGGTTGGCGACGGCGTAGACAGCCGTGCGTGGCACCCGATGGGCGCAGTCTGCTGACAAGGCTTTGATAAAGGGCAGCAACTCGGGGTCGTCTTTGCTGATATTCCCAATCAGCAGCTCGCGACCGCGTTTCCAGGTCGCCATGACGGTGAAGATGGCGATACCCAAGACCAGCGGGAACCAGCCGCCTTGCATGAATTTGAGCGAGCACGACACCACCAGCACGGCATCAAGTGCCAAAAACACCCCGGTGGCGGCCAGAGCGACGGGTAAAGGATAGCCCCAGGCGTGGCGCACGACAAAGAAGGTCAAGGCGGTTGTGATCAGCATCGTCACCGTGACCGCGATGCCATACGCTGATGCCAGGGCGGTAGAGCTGCCAAAACCCACCACGGCCAGCAACACGGAAACGAGCAAGAGCCAATTCACGCCAGGAATATAAATTTG
>JAYUVG010000219.1:0-24537 GCA_043754255.1 Polaromonas sp.
CAGTAGTTGGCGGAAGAGGCGGGATTCGAACCCGCGGTAGGTATAACCCTACGTACGCTTTCCAGGCGTATGACTTAAACCGCTCATCCACCCTTCCGAGCTTTCTATTGTAGCGCTGGAGTAAATCGGTGCTTCTCAAGTTGCTCTATCGTGACAAATTTCAAGGCGTTGGCATGGGTTGACTCCAGCACCACGGGCGGGGCAACCCCTGCAGCCAGCGCTTCGGCCCAGCGGGTGGCGCACAGGCACCAGCGGTCGCCGACCTCAAGGCCTTTGAAGCGGTACTCGGGCCGGGGTGTTGACAGGTCATTGCCGCGGCCTTTTGAAAAGGTCAAAAAAGCATCAGTAACGCGTGCGCAGATCAAATGCGAACCCGTGTCGGACTCGTCAGTTTTGCAGCAACCGTCCCTGAAGTAACCCGTCAGCGGGTCGTATGAGCAGGGCACCAGCGGCTTGCCCAAGACATTCAACACATCCATTTTTAAACCTTGTTGGTTTGCACCATTTTCATGGCCGATGTGATCAATGCTGCCACCTCGGTCATATTGCTCGGCACGATCAATGTAGTGGTCGCATCCGCTGCCACGCGTGAATACGCTTCAACCGCTTTTTCAGCCACTTTCAGCTGCACGGCCTGCTCACCACCCGGCAGGCGAATGGCGTTGGCCACCAGCTCAATGGCTTTGGCGTTGGCATCAGCCACAGCCAAAATGGCCGACGCTTCACCCTGCGCGTTGTTAATCGCTGCCAGCTTCTCACCTTCAGACCGGGCAATAAAAGCTTCGCGCTCGCCGGTAGCGATGTTGATTTGCTCTTGGCGGCGGCCTTCAGATGCGGCAATCAGCGCGCGCTTTTCACGCTCAGCGGTGATTTGCGATTGCATGGCATGCAAGATTTCTTTCGGAGGCGTCAGGTCTTTGATCTCGTAACGCAATACCTTCACGCCCCAGTTCAAGGCGGCTTCGTCAATGGCCGCAACTACCTGCGCATTGATGATCGCGCGCTCTTCAAAAGTTTTGTCCAGTTCAAGTTTGCCAATAACAGAGCGCAGTGACGTTTGTGCCAGCTGGGTCACCGCAACGATGTAGTTGGACGAGCCGTAGCTGGCACGCATCGGGTCAGTGACCTGAAAGTACAAAATGCCATCGACCTGCAACTGCGTGTTGTCACGCGTGATGCAAACCTGGCTCGGCACGTCCAGTGGAATTTCTTTCAGAGAATGCTTGTAAGCCACTTTGTCGATAAACGGCAGCAAAAAATTCAGGCCCGGCGTTAGCGTGCCGTGGTACTTGCCCAGCCTCTCCACCACCCAGGCGTTTTGCTGCGGCACCACCTTGATGCTTTGCACTATAAAAATAACGACAACGATGAGCAGGACGAGTGCAATTTCCATGAATTTCTTCCGTGTATAAAAAACAAAACTCAGATTTTTTCAAGCACCAGGCGGTTGCCCAGCAGCTCTTTGATGCGGTGTTGACCCACCGATGGGGCTGAACCGTGGGTAATCGCTGCCCAGTTGGAGCCGCGATACCTGACATTTGCAGTGCCATCAAGAGCCCAGCTTTCTACAAACACCGGCTCGCCGATGTCAATATGTACGTCCGCATTGGACTGTGCTGGCAGTTTGCCCGGCTGCTTGCCGCGCAGGGCATGCCACAGCACCACCGCGCCGCCGCCCACTACGGCTGCAACAACCAGTTGCCAGGTCAGCGGCAGGCCCAGGTGCGCAGCGATTGCCGCTGCAACCAGGCCAATGGCCAGCATCAACAAATAAAACGTGCCTGTCACAAGCTCAATACCCACTGCCGCACCGGCAATTAGCCACCAGATGGTTGATTCGGACATGCAGCTTTTCCTTTGTAGTTTTTTATTAAATGGACGACATGATTTGCGGCCAATCCAGCACCCTGCAAGACCAGTGGCCCATTATTTCCGTACACTTCGCGGGTCTTTGCCTGAATTTCAATTGCTGATCCCACACATCACGATACACCACCACCATGAAATTTCGCTTTCCCATCGTCATTATTGACGAAGACTTCCGCTCTGAAAACACCTCTGGTCTGGGCATTCGCGCACTGGCCCAAGCCATTGAAACCGAAGGTTTTGACGTCCTGGGCGTGACCAGCTACGGTGACCTGAGCCAGTTTGCCCAGCAGCAAAGCCGGGCGAGCGCGTTTATCTTGTCAATTGACGATGAAGAGTTCACGCCGGGGCCTGACCTGGATCCGGCCGTTTTAAACCTGCGCAAGTTCATTGAAGAAGTGCGCCGCAAAAACCTCGACGTGCCAATTTATGTGTACGGCGAAACCAAAACTTCGCGCCATATCCCGAACGATATTTTGCGTGAGTTGCACGGTTTTATTCACATGTTTGAGGACACGCCCGAGTTTGTGGCGCGGCATATTTTGCGTGAGGCTAAAAGCTATCTGGAAGGCGTGCAACCGCCGTTTTTCAAGGCGCTGCTGGACTATGCTGAAGACGGCTCGTACAGCTGGCACTGCCCCGGCCATTCAGGCGGCGTGGCGTTTTTAAAAAGCCCGGTGGGCCAGATGTACCACCAGTTTTATGGCGAAAACATGCTGCGCGCTGACGTGTGCAATGCAGTCGAAGAGCTGGGCCAACTGCTCGACCACGACGGCGCAATCGGTGCAAGTGAGCGCAATGCAGCGCGCATCTTTAATGCTGACCATTGCTTTTTTGTCACCAATGGCACATCGACCAGCAACAAGATAGTCTGGCATCACACCGTGGCCCCCGGTGATGTGGTGGTGGTAGACCGCAACTGCCACAAATCGATTCTGCACGCCATCATCATGACCGGCTCTATTCCGGTGTTTCTCAAGCCCACGCGCAACCATTTCGGCATCATCGGGCCGATCCCGCAAAGCGAATTTGAACCAGACGCCATCAAGGCGAAGATTGCTGCTAACCCATTGCTCAAAGGCGTAAACCCGAACAAGGTCAAGCCGCGTGTGATGACGCTCACGCAATCGACCTACGACGGCGTGCTGTACAACACCGAAACCATCAAGGGCATGCTCGACGGCTACATCGACAACCTGCACTTTGACGAGGCCTGGTTGCCGCACGCGGCGTTTCACCCGTTTTACGGCAGCTACCACTCGATGGGTAAAAACCGTATTCGCCCCAAGACGGCGGTGGTCTACGCGACGCAATCGATTCACAAGCTGTTGGCCGGTATCAGCCAGGCCAGCCACGTGCTGGTGCAGGACTCACAAGACGTCAAGCTTGACCGCCATCTGTTCAATGAAGCGTATTTGATGCACACGTCAACCAGCCCGCAATACAGCATCATTGCCAGCTGCGATGTGGCTGCCGCCATGATGGAGCCGCCGGGCGGTACCGCGCTGGTGGAAGAAAGCATTGAAGAGGCGCTGGACTTCAGGCGTGCCATGCGCAAAATTGATGCGGAGTATGGCGACGACTGGTGGTTCAAGGTGTGGGGGCCAGACAAGTTTGCAGGCGATGACGTGGGCGATGAAGGCATTGGTAACCCGAAAGACTGGATCATCAAAGGCGAATCACGCAGTGCCAAGACCGCCAAAAACGGCGCCAACAACTGGCACGGTTTTGGCCAGATGGCCACGGGTTTCAACATGCTCGACCCGATCAAGGCGACCATCGTTACGCCGGGCATGGACCTGAATGGCAAGTTTGCCAAGACCGGAATCCCCGCCAGCATCGTCACCAAATTTTTGACTGAACACGGTGTGGTGGTTGAGAAAACCGGCCTGTACAGCTTTTTTATCATGTTCACCATCGGCATAACCAAGGGGCGCTGGAACTCGCTGCTGACCGCCTTGCAGCAGTTCAAGGACGACTACGACAAGAACGCCGCCATGTGGCGCATCCTGCCTGAGTTTTGCCAAAAGTACCCCAAGTACGAAAGAATGGGTCTGGCTGATTTGTGCCAGCACATTCACGCGCTGTACGCCAAATACGACATTGCACGGTTGACGACTGAGGTCTACCAAAGCGACTTGATGCCCGCCATGAAGCCCAGTGACGCATACGCCAACATCGCTCACCGCACAACAGAGCGGGTAGAAATCGACCACCTGGAAGGCCGCATTACTGTGGGTTTGGTCACGCCGTACCCACCGGGTATTCCGCTGCTAATTCCCGGTGAAGTGTTCAATAAAAAGATTGTCGATTACCTCAAGTTTGCACGCGAGTTCAACGCCCAGTGTCCGGGTTTTGAAACCGACATTCATGGCCTGGTAGAGCAGGTAGATGCCAAAGGCAAGCTGCGGTATTACGCGGACTGTGTGCGCAAGTGATGGGTGCTATTGATTGAGGAGCTGCTCGCGCTCGTATTTATTGGGCTACAGGCTTAGATGACTTCTCAAAACGGCTTGAAATAGAGGTCAAACCGCCGAAATAAGGGTGAACGTTTGATATTAGAGGCTGGATGTGACTTGGCAGGTCAAGTCCTCTTGATATGACAGTTAGGTGTACCGCTTCCCTTGGGATGCCTTAGAAAGATATTCCACTGCTTCCCCTTTATGCTGATTTGCAGCGCTTTCAGCTAAAAGCCACTCTTCAAACTTTAATCTTCCATCGTCGCTCCAATGTAAATGAGTGCTTCGCATATCGCCGATTGAACGAAATGGGTTTTTTCCGAAGGAGGCGCCTGGATGAAAATTTGAGAATCCGCGCGCGTAGAAAATTTCGAGAATCCAGTGATTTTTGTTTTCTTCTTGAGCATGGAGAGTAAAGCTTCTACCGCCACCGACTATTTGGGCTCCTAGGATTTCGTGCGTATGCTCGGAAAGGCTACGCGAGCGATCTAATTCAATGTCATTCCATTGCTTGGCATATCGTCGTTGCATCCGAAAGATGGCCTCTTTTGTGCCTGAATCAGCGATGACGGTTCCATTTGTTGTGTATGCCCATTGTTTTCCACTCGATGGTCGCGTGCCAACCCAGTAGCTGGAACCTCTTTTCATGTGCATTCTCCTAAATTTGGTAAAAAAGTGATCTCGTATGGGACGCTAAAGACAGAGCCTCTATCTTTTGCGCTGTCATGACAGCCAAGTTCAGGCATCTCAAAAATCTCATTGGACCGAAACATCGCGCAAAAAGGCATTTGATTGACGGAGCTGAGATTTGTAGGTTTCGCGTGTTTCGCCATACGCAAATTATGGCTTGTGATTTGGCTCGTGTATGAACTTTGGCAGCGAATCCGTGGGATATATCGTCGACGTGTAGGCTTGAACGGCAAACAGGTTCGGCAATTTTTTCACTATTAATTTATGAGCTGTTTGCGCCTGTATTCATTGATTTACAGGCTTATTCTCCAGTTGAAAACGGGCTTCTCTTATTTTTCCTCGACCGTTGCCCGTCATTCCCGCCGGGGATCAATGTCGTCCACACTTCAAGCGGTGTACGAATAGATTCCACCGCACCATCGAGCAGGTGCATTCCAGTGGCAATTCACGTTGTGCCGCGGACTGCGTACGGATGTGATCGCTAAAAACGCTTAAATCGAACGATTCGTGCTAGTATTCAGCTATGCAACTTCTAAGCGCCAACTACGCCAAAACCCAGTTCGGGCAGATGATCGACATGGCTCAAAAAGAGCCTGTCCGCATTACCCGGCACAACCGTGTGGTGGGCGTGATAGTGTCGGCGCAAGACTATGAAGACATGCGGGCGTTTTATGCCAACCGCCTCAAGCACACCCTGCAAACCACCGCTGCATCGGCTCGTGCGCGCGGGTTGACGCAAGACAAACTGGACGAGTTACTCAGGGACGAGAGTTGAAGTACCGCATGCCTGAAGGCGTATAGGCCATGCACATCGTCATAGATACCAACGTCCTTATCAGCGCCGCCCTCTCGCCTGACGGCTTGCCTGCAAAGGTGCTGGCTAAGGCGTTGACTGACCACCGATTGGTGTTCACAAGCGCTACTTTTGCCGAGCTTGAATCCCGCCTGTGGAAACCCAAGTTTGACCGTTACATCAACCTTGAGGAACGCAAAGCTGTTTTACATGACATCAGCGCAGCGGCCGTTTGGGCTGAGGTGGGGCAGGGCATTGCAAACGCTACCTACAGCCGCGATGCAGACGACGACATGTTCATTCACGCTGCCATTACAGCCGAGGCCAAGCTATTGATCACGGGCGATCAGGACTTGCTGGTGCTGGTTGATAGTTTGAAAGACAGTCATCAATTGGTGATTTGTAAGCCCGCGCAAGCTTTGAGTTTGATTTGAGTTTGATCATTCGGCGATTTAAACGCTATGAATTGAGGAGCTGCATGCGCTCAAATTTATTGGGTAAAAGGCTTAAATGACCAAGCCCAACGCCCCTCTTTGCGTCTGCTCTGGACGTGACGAACTTTCAAATACCATCTAGCCCATGACAAACCCGCAGTTCAATTCCCAATACCCCCGCCTCCTCACTATCGCAGGCTCCGATAGCGGCGGCGGCGCGGGCATTCAGGCTGACCTGAAAACATTTGCTGCGCTGGGTTGCTACGGCATGTCGGCCATCACTGCGCTGACTGCGCAAAACACCTGCGGCGTGCGCGCCATTCACGGCGTGCCGCCTGCCATGCTGACTGACCAGATTGATGCGGTGGTTGAAGACATTGGTGTTGATGCTGTGAAGATTGGCATGCTGCATTCGCCCGACATTGTTCAAGCTGTTGCCAAAGCGATTGACCGCCATGCACTGCCGCATGTGGTGCTGGACCCGGTGATGGTGGCCACCAGCGGCGCAGTGCTGATTGACACCCCGGCGATTGCAGCGCTGGTGCAACAGCTGTTTGGCAGGGCAGTGGTCATCACGCCCAATCTGGATGAAGCGTCCCTGCTGGTTGGCCGCACGTTAATCAATGAACGCGACATGCAAGCTGCAGCACACGAGCTACTGGCCAAAGGCGCGCGGGCGGTGCTGGTCAAAGGCGGGCATCTGGCTGGCGATGTCGTCAGTGACTTGCTGCAGGTTGCAGGCGCTGAGCCGCATTGGATGCGCGCACCCCGTATTGGTACAGCCAACACCCACGGCACGGGCTGCACGTTGTCTTCGGCGATTGCTGCGTACCTGGCGCTGGGTTATTCACTTACCGATTCAGTCCAGGCCGCCCGTGCCTTTGTACGCGGCGCTCTGGCTGCAGGCGCAAACGTTAAAACCGGGCAGAGCAGCGGGCCACTGAACCATGGTTTTGCGCCGCAGGTGATGCGGCTCAAGCCGCTGGTGAATCAGACCACCTGACTGTCGTTGCGGGCTTGACCCAATGCTATTGGTTTTACTTTCTTGCTGTCATCCCGGACTTGATCCGGGATCCATGTCTCCTCGCGTTGTGCGGCTGGGAGCTAACTCATGGATTGCGGCTCGAAGGCCGCAATGACAAGTCAAAAAATGCTTGTTTGTTATTTTTTAACTGAATCACTCATCAACTTAGCCAATACAAACGTCAACACCAGCGTTGGAATCGCTGCACCCCAGGCGGGCGCGTACTTTGACATCAGGTGATAAAACACCACGCCGCTGAACCAGATCAGCACTGCGCTGTAGTTCACTTGCCGTTCAGTCACTAACGCTGCCACATTGGTTTTGCCTCCCAGCCGCGCCAGAATCACGCCGTACAGCGGGATAAAAACCGAACTCAGCATCAACAAGAACGGCTCCAGCGCATGCATCGGCAGCACCAGTGCCAGCGCAGTACACACCGCGGCAAAACCCATGCCGATGTTGCGCACTGACCATGATGGCTTCAAGCTGTGGCCTGCTACTGCGCCTGAATAGACATCGCCATAAGCGTTGTCAACTTCGTCAATCAAAATCAAGCCGAGTGCAATCAAGCCGCCTTGGGCCAACAGCAATGCAGCGACCAGGTCGGTACTTGGCGTGGTGATCGCAATCAAAACCCCGAGTGAATAGCACCAGATGTTTGCCACTGCATAACCCAGCCAGGTACCGCGCAATGTGCTTCGGCCGCTCAAGCCGTGCCGGGCAAAGTCAGCCACCAGCGGCAGCCAGGAGATTGGCATGGCGATGACCAAATCCAGCGCCTGCATGGTGCTCATGGCACCTGTGCCGGGCCGGTTCCAGATGGCGCTTAAACCTTGCACATTGGCCTTGCCCAAAAACTGCCAGGTCAGCCACAGCAGCGACAAAATCACCAGCGGCAAACCGAACCTGCCAATGAACTTGCGCACGAGTTTGACCATGGAGCCCGATATCAACGCCACCAGCACCGCGCCCCAGGCCAGCGTGGCCAAAACAGGCCACCAGTTTGCTGCAAAAATGCCTGATTCGCCTGATTGCCGGGCAATCGCCACGCTGCCGTCGCGCATCACCACCAGCTCAAACGTCGTCCAGCCGACCAGTTGCACAATGTTCAGCAGCACAGGCAGTTTGGCAAAGCTGGAGCCATAAGTCGCGTGCATTAATCCAGAGCTTGACAAGCCCGTATCACACCCTAGTTTGGCTGTCCAGGCCAGCATGCCTGCCCCAAGAATGGAGCCCAAAACAATCACCAACGCCGCCTGCTGCGGCCCAACCGACGGCACCAGATAAGCACCAACCTGCATCACCAGCAACCCGACGCCCAGGCTGAGCCACAGCGCGGTGTGGTCTCTAAAACCAAAGGAGCGATCTGCTGCTGGCAAAGGTGTCAGGGCGGTGTTGGCAATATTTTTGAGGTCAATAGACATGCTGTTCTGCGGTTTTAAAAATTGACTTTCAGGTCATTCTTGGGTATCAAATAGCCCTGTAGCCCACATAAAGTGCGCGCAAGCAGCTACTAAATAAATAGCAGATTACGCTTTTACTGAATCTTCAGGTGCTGGCTTCAGGTGCAAAAAGTTCAGACCATCCTCAAGATTTTGATACTTTTTAAACCCCGCATCAAAAGACACCATTCTGCAGTTGGCATGGATGGCAAAGCTGGCCAGATAGGCATCTGCCCAATCGCGGATGTGAAAGCCTGGCCTGGTTGTCAGGCGCTGCCATACAGCATCAAGTCCATCAGGTTCAGGCAGCAACACACTGCAGCCGGTGGCAAGGTGCGCGGTGTAAATGCTCCATGCCTCTAGAGGAGTGTGCACTGCGTTACCCATCACCGCTCCTTGAGTGACCAGCCGCAAAAACCCCTGCATGCTGGTGCGGCAAAACGCCAACGGCACGGTGCTACTTGTCCAATACTGTTTGGCCGCAGCGTGATGGGGGTGATGCAGGTGCGCCAGTGCCAGCCAGACATTGACATCCAGCAAGTCATGCGTGGCCGGGGGTGTCACTGAACGAATCCCGAGCGGCGAAGCTTGTCAAGGTCGCCTTGTAGTTGAACATCAGCCAGGGCAATGTTAGTCAAAAGAGGTGCTGCCTCAGACCGGGAATTTCCTGCTGATTTAAGTCGGCTTAATACCGGCAAAACAAGTTCTGGCGCACGGGCAGGCACGGCTGGCATGGTCATGGCACGCACAATCAATTCGTTGAGCAAAGCCTTCAAACTCTTGCCGCTTTGCGCTGCCTGAATTTTCAAACTGCGCAAAATGGGATCGGGTAAATCCAGTGTGGTTCGCATCAATGCATCTTAGCATCAATGTGTTTGCCCGTCCGCGGCTATTGCGTCTATTGCGTACTTGTCAGCGTGACGCGACGCCAGGTATTGTCAGCAAGCAATACGCATGCAGCGCCAGGTGTGTCCGGCATCAGCGTGATGCGCTGCACGCGGGCTGCAAGCGGCATCACGTCAGCCAGTTCCTTGAATTTGCCATTTGCGCCGCTGCCTTCCCAGCGCAGTGCGTGCAAGGCTTTCAGACTCATGTCGGGCACGATGATGGTGGGGCGCTGGCCTGGTAACTGCATGATCACAGCCAGCTGCAACTCGGGCGAACCCATCAGGTGGTTGGAGGTGTCCATTGCCTTGGCGTAAGGCACAAGCTGGGGCGGGCGGTAGTGGTACAGGGTGAGCTCTCCGCCAATGTGCGGCGTGATAACCGCAGCGATGTCTAGTCTGCCGTCGCCATCAAAATCGGCCACACCCACCGGATTAAGCCAGCGAAAGGTTGAACCTGCTGCCGGACCGCGCGCTTTTTCCTTTAAGGTTTTACCGTTTTGTGAGTCAACAAGCCCCAAGACCACCACGCTTGCGCCGCGCAGCACATCGGCTTCAATAACAATGATTTCGTCGCGGCCGTCCAGGTCTATGTCTGCCAGGCGCAGCGCCAAATCTTCAAACACCCTGTTGAATGGCAAACGGTAAATTACTTCTTTCGGTAAACCAGCAGGCGTTGCGGCCAGCACATGCACGCTGCCCGCATGGGTACGCGAGCCCAGCGCTGTATGCGGGTAGCGGTCTGTAGGTGAGCCCAGCCAGGCCCAGGCAATGTCGCGCTGACCCTGGCTTGCCTTGCTGCCCGCCAGGCGCTGGGAAGCCGCTGCTGGCGGCTCTGCTGCTACAGGTTCTGCTTTGCCGCAGAACGGGATATCCGGTTGCAGCATCAATCCCATGGCTGCGCTCAAGCCCGGCAGGGTGGTTGCAACCAACACCCAACATAGCTTGAGAACATGCGCATGATTTTTTGTATTTAAAAAGTTCATGGCTGTCAGTCGCCCCGGCTGCCTGGTTCTTACAACCGGCTTGATAACGCCGGATAACGCCGGATATCACGCTTTATTCAACGCCCAAAAACGTTGCGAGCGCTGGTGTTTGCAATGCGCCAGCGTTGGTGATAACCGCCCCGGTACGCGCATTCTTGGCCACGATAAACGGAACGGAAGTAGCCCCCAGGCTGTTAAACAGCAGCGTGTTTGCTTTGATAAAGGCCTGAGCTTCTGCAGACGGATTGGCATCAGCGATCATGCCGCCATTGCCTGCCAGCAGCGCAGCTTCGTGGGAGCTCATCAGCTCAGCCGGATTGGCCGCAGTCAACAAAGCCGCGCCTTGCAGCGTACTTTTGGGGTTCATCAGCGACACCGGAATCCACACAAACTTGAGCTTTTTCTGCAACGGCAGCGACGCGTTCCACAACATGCCGCAGTGCGGGCATTGCGCGTCAAACAACACATAAACGGTTTGCGCGCTCATCATTGCGCCTGCTTTAAAACCCTTGCCGTCTTTGGCTACCGCGTCAAACATTTGCGCGGGGGCAATGGCCGCTGCGGCTGATGGAGCAGCAGGAGTGTCCTGCTTCGAGCAACCTGTCAGGCCAAAACCTAGTGCCACCAAACAGGCCAATAAACATTGGCGAATGAACAGTTTAGGGATGATCATAAATATTGCTTTGGTTAAATAGTTAGCCAGGCGGGCTATTCTTAAGTAAAAAGTAGCCATAGCCCTTGTAAAGTACGCGCGAGCAGCTATAAATATAATAGCAAAATGCCTACTGCGCAACCCATCCGCCGTCCATGTTCCAGGCCACGCCGCGCACGTTGTTGCCTGCCGGGGAGCAGAAAAACACCGCCAGCGCGCCCAGCTCTTCGGGTGTGGTGAACTGCAGCGACGGTTCTTTTTCGCCAAGCAATTGCGCAGTGGCGGCTTCCATGGTCATGTTGCCTGCTTTGGCCCGGTCATCGAGCTGCTTTTGCACCAGCGGTGTCAGTACCCAGCCGGGACAAATCGCATTGCAGGTCACCCCGCTTTTCGCGTTTTCCAGAGCGGTCACTTTGGTCAGGCCCACGATGGCGTGTTTGGCAGCAACGTAAGCCGACTTTTCGCTGGACGCCACCAGGCCATGAACCGACGCAATATTGATGATGCGGCCCCATCCCTTGCCACCATCGGCTTTTTGCATGGCGGGCAGTGCCAGCCGGGTGGCGTGGAAGGCGCTGGACAAATTAATGGCAATGATGGCGTCCCACTTGTCAACAGGGAAGTTTTCAATCCGGGCTACGTGCTGAATGCCTGCGTTGTTCACCAGAATATCGATCTGCCCAAACTCGGCAGCAGCAAAAGCCATCATGTCGGCAATTTCTTGCGGTTTGCTCATGTCTGCTCCGTGGTGCACTACCTTCACACCTAGCGCAGCTATTTCAGCTTTGGGGCCAGCCACATCGCCAAAGCCATTCATGACGATGTTGGCTCCTTGGGCAGCCAGCGCTTTGGCGATGCCAAGGCCAATGCCGCTGGTGGAACCGGTGACCAACGCTGTTTTGCCTTTGAGCATGATAAAAATTTCTCCGTATGATTGAATAAACACATTATGAATTGCTTCAAACCATGACCCAACCAAGTCTTCACCACGTTCAATGTAATGATGCCAACGGCGGCCACCGCATGGCGTACTGGCAGTGGGGCAACCCGGCGGCAAAACATCTGGTGCTGTGCGTGCACGGACTGACCCGCCAGGGGCGTGACTTTGACACGCTGGCTTCTACCCTGGTGGACAAGGCACAAGGCAACATCCGCGTGATTTGTGTGGACGTGGTGGGGCGGGGCGAGAGTGACTGGCTTGAAGACCCGATGGGTTACCAGATCCCCACCTATGCCGCCGATATGCTGGCGCTACTGGCACAGCTTCATACACAAGCCGCTATCTCCACACTGGACTGGGTAGGCACCAGCATGGGCGGGCTGATTGGCATCGTGGTGTGTGGGCAGCCGGGTGCACTACTGCCTGTTCCTGTGAGAAAACTGGTGTTGAACGATGTCGGACCGGCAATTGAATGGCTGTCGATTGTGCGGATTGGCATGTATTTGGGCGCACCGATTGCATTTGATTCAGTGCAGCAAGGCGCTGATGCGATGTGGGCCATTTCTTCTGGCTTTGGCCCGCACACGGCACAAGAGTGGCTGGCGCTGTCCAGGCCTATGTTGCGGCCAGTGTCTGATGTGCCGGGCAGCAAACTGCGCCTGCATTACGACCCGGCACTGGCCGTGCCTTTCAAGCAGGCAACGCAAGAGTCAACCCTGCAGGGCGAGAAAATACTGTGGCAGCTTTATGACAACATCGCTGCCCAAACCTTGCTGCTGCGTGGGGCGCAATCAGACCTGCTGAGCCCAGCCACTGCACTGGCAATGGGCCAGCGTGGGCCGCGCGCTCAACTGGTTGAGTTTGCAGGTGTTGGCCATGCGCCAACGGTGGTAGCTAGAGACCAGACGGCTGCGGTATCAGGTTTTTTGCTGGGCTAAACGTCAGATATTTGTTCATGAAAAGCCAAGCGCCAGCGGGCAGCGCGCACATCGTCACCGCTACTGCCAGCAGCCTGCCAGATGAGCCCAACGCGTTAATCCGTGCCCGTGCATTCGCCGAACCACTGATTGCCAGTGAAGCATTGGCCACAGGTGAAAACACCCTGGCACACGCTGATGCAGTCGCTGCTATCTTGAAGGCCATCGGCGGCTCTGATGCGATGCAGGCCGCAGGTTATCTGGTGTACACCTGCCAGCACCTGAGCAAGCCGGGCGAGGTCATTGCCAAAGCCTTTGGCGCGCACTACGCCGAGCTGGCGCTGGAGACGACCAAACTGGTCAATGTTCAGCAACAGGCACGCACTGCCAATGCATCCGCCCAGCTTGAACATGACCCCAAAGCGCAACTGGAGACCGTGCGCAAAATGCTGCTGGCTTTCTCGCGCGACTTGCGCGTGGTGATGTTAAGGCTGGCATCGCGCCTGCAAACGCTGCGTTACTGCGCCCTGACCAGACAAGCTGCATCAGCCGCGCTGGCGCATGAATCACTGCATGTGTTTGCGCCACTTGCAAACCGGCTGGGCATCTGGCAAATCAAGTGGGAAATGGAAGACCTGGCATTTCGTTTTCTGGAACCCGAAACGTACAAAAAAACTGCACAGTTGCTCGATGAAAAGCGTGTCGAGCGCGAGCTGTTTATGCAGAGCATGCGTGCCGATCTGGAGCGCGGACTGAACACCAGTGGTATTGCAGCGATGGTGCAGGGCCGGCCCAAACACATTTTCAGCATCGTCAAAAAAATGCGCGGCAAGTCGCTTGGCTTTGACCAGGTGTTTGACATTCGCGCGCTGCGCGTCATTGCGGCAGACAGCAATGGCTGCTATGCGGCACTTGGCTACGTGCATTCTCATTTTTCGCCGATTGAAGGCGAGTTTGACGACTACATCGCCAAGCCAAAATCGAACGGCTACCAGTCGCTGCACACCGTGGTGCGGGACGCTGCTGGCAGAGCCGTCGAAATCCAGATTCGCACCCAGGCCATGCATGAGCACGCCGAGATGGGCGTGGCTGCACACTGGGCGTACAAGGAAGCTGGCACGAAAGGTTATGCAGGTGTGTCGGCCAGCAGTGAATACGACTCGAAAATAGCGGTGCTGCGGCAGTTGCTGGCCTGGGAGCGGGATTTGTCAGGCAATGCAAGCCGTGATAAGCCAGGTTTGTTTGAAGACCGAATTTATGTGCTGACGCCCGATGCCGCAATTGTTGAATTGCCTCAGGGCGCTACAGCCATTGACTTTGCCTACAGCGTACACACCAATGTTGGCCACCACTGCCGGGGCGCGCGGATTGACGGGGCCATGGTGCCGCTCAACACGCCGTTGGCTAACGGCCAGACAGTTGAAGTTATCACGGTGAAAGAAGGCGGGCCGTCGCGTGACTGGTTGAACCCTGATCTGGGCTTTCTAACCAGCCATCGCGCCAGGTCAAAAGTGCGCGCCTGGTTTAACGCGCTGGAAATGGCGCAAACAGTAGCCAAGGGGCGTGAAGCGGTTGAAAAGCTGCTGCAGCGTGAAGGCAAAACAGCGACAAAGCTGGATGATCTGGCTGCGCAACTGGGCTTCAAATTGGCTGATGATCTGTTTGAAGTCGTGGGCAAAGACGAGCTGAGTTTGCGCACGATTGAAAACATGCTCAAGCCGCCGGAGCCTGCGCCAACACAAGACGATTACGTGCTGGCAAAAAAGCCGCGCGCTGCATCGAACGCAAAAAACGGCGGTGTATTGGTGGTTGGCATGGGCTCGCTGCTGACGCAACTGGCCAAGTGCTGCAAGCCAGCGCCGCCAGACGATATTTTGGGATTTGTCACCAAGGGCAAAGGTGTCAGCGTGCACCGCAGCGACTGCAGCAATTTTCACAACATGGCTCGTGGCAGCCCGGACAGGGTGATTGATGTTGAGTGGAATACGCCGAAAAACGCGGAAGGTGCAGCCTATGCAGTTGACGTGGCGATTGAAGCATCAGACCGGCAAGGTTTGTTGCGCGATATTTCCGAAGTATTTTCCAAAGAAAAAATGAACGTCATTGGCGTGCAAACCCAATCTGTCAAAGACAACCGCGGCGGTACCGCCTGGATGACATTTACGGTAGAAGTTGCGCAGTCAGGGCGGCTCAAACAGGTGCTGGGTTTGGTTGCAGGGGTTGAAGGTGTTCGCTCGGCTAGACGAAGATAAGCTATAATTTGCCCTTCGACTTCAGGCGCATAGCTCAGCTGGTTAGAGCACCACCTTGACATGGTGGGGGTCGTTGGTTCGAGTCCAATTGCGCCTACCAATTTTCTTTGAGTTTGCCTTTTTCAGGTTAAACCTCGTTAGTTGGCATCCCTCAAACTTCCGTAAAATACAGGCAGCTGTCCAGTATTTTGCTGGCGATTTACTCACGGGAATGTTCAGTGCCAAAAGCCAAAGCCCCTTCTGCCAGCCCAATATCTGAAACCAGCCCCCACGATCAGGGTCGGGTTATTAAAAAATACCCGAACCGCCGGCTTTATGACACGGAAAGCTCGGCCTACATCACATTGACGGACGTGCGGCAACTGGTCATGGACAGTGCGCATTTTGTAGTGGTCGATGCCAAAACCAATGACGATCTGACGCGCAGTATTTTGCTGCAAATCATTCTCGAAGAAGAGTCTGGCGGTGCACCGATGTTCACCGAGGCCGTGCTGGCCAACATCATTCGTTTTTACGGTCATGCCATGCAAAGCTTTATGGGTGCGTACCTTGAGAAAAATATGCAGGGCTTTATGGATCTACAGGTCAAGATGGCTGAACAGGCCAAGGGCGTGAGCCCCGAAGGCTGGGCCAAACTGATGCACGTACAGTCCCCCATGATGCAGGGCATGATGGGCAATTATGTAGAGCAGTCCAAAAGCGCTTTCACGCAAATGCAGGAGCAGATGCTGGGCGCGTTTGGCATCAAGCGTTGATATTTTTGGCTCTGAGACAATAGAGCCCATGAGTGCAGTTATTTCCCCTCCTTCCCCTACTTCTCCTGTTACCCACAAACCCGCTCCCCGCGTTGGCTTTGTCAGCCTGGGTTGCCCCAAGGCGCTGACTGATTCTGAGCTGATCCTCACTCAATTGAGCGCCGAGGGTTACCAAACGTCGAAAACCTTTGAAGGCGCTGACCTGGTCATCGTCAATACCTGCGGTTTTATTGACGATGCTGTCAAGGAAAGCCTGGACACGATTGGTGAGGCACTGGCCGCCAATGGCCGGGTGATTGTGACGGGTTGCCTGGGCGCCAAGGAAGGTGAGGGCGGTGGCAACATGGTGCGGCAAATGCACCCTAGCGTGCTGGCTGTAACCGGCCCGCATGCCACCCAAGAAGTCATGGACGCGGTGCATCTGAATCTGCCCAAGCCGCATGACCCGTTTGTAGACCTCGTGCCCAACAGTTTTGGCGTGGCAGGCATCAAGTTAACGCCGCGTCACTATGCCTATCTGAAGATCAGCGAAGGCTGCAACCACCGCTGCACGTTTTGCATCATCCCGTCCATGCGCGGCGACCTGGTGTCGCGCCCGATTGGTGATGTATTGGTCGAAGCTGAAGCCCTCTTTAAAGGCGGCGTAAAAGAGCTGCTGGTCATCAGCCAGGACACTTCAGCATATGGCGTTGACGTCAAATACCGCACAGGTTTTTATGAAGGCAAACCCATCAAAACCCGCATGCTGGAGCTGGTGCAAGCACTCGGTGAGATTGCTGAGCCATACGGCGCCTGGGTGCGGTTGCATTACGTGTACCCGTACCCGAGCGTTGACGAAGTACTGCCACTGATGGCAACCGGCAAAGTGCTGCCCTACCTGGACGTGCCATTGCAGCACAGCCACCCCGATGTTTTAAAGCGCATGAAGCGGCCCGCCAGTGGAGAAAAGAACCTGGAGCGTATTGCACGCTGGCGCGAAATCTGCCCGCAAATCGTGATTCGCAGCACCTTCATTGCAGGCTTTCCGGGCGAGACAGAGGCGGAGTTTGAGCATTTACTGGACTTCATGCAAGAAGCCAAAATTGACCGCGCAGGTTGCTTTGCCTACAGCGCCGTGGCGGGTGCAACGGCTAACGATATTCCTGGCATGCTGCCGATTGAAGTGCGGGAAGAGCGCCGCGCCCGATTTATGGCGGTTGCTGAAGCGGTGTCCAGCCAAAAGTTGCAAAGCCGCATTGGTGCAACCATGCAGGTGCTGGTTGATTCAGCTCCGGCTTTGGGTCGTAAGGGCGGGGTTGGCCGCTCGTACGCCGATGCGCCTGAAATTGATGGCGTGGTCAAGCTGCTGGCGCCCGAGAAAATCAGCAAAACGTTAAAAGTCGGCGAGTTCACCAAAGCGCGGATTGTGGGCGTTCAGGGGCACGATTTGATTGCTGCTCCTTTCTGATTGTTAAAAGCATTCAGGCAACAAAAAAGCCATTGAATGCGAAAAACATTCAATGGCTCTTTCAATAGTTTTTTGGATTTCAACAATCCTGGTGCCCGGGAGAGAACTCGAATCTCCACATCTTGCGATACACGGACCTGAACCGTGCGCGTCTACCAATTCCGCCACCCGGGCAAGCCTTGGAGTGTACCATTACTGGTATCCGGACATAGAACTGACGGCTGAAATATTTAACCGTCATACTTTGCGCCAAGCTGCCTCGCAGAACCCGATTTATAACTTTTAAAGAGACTTTTTATTAAAACAACCCAACACAGCGCCAGCGCCCTCAGCGGTCATTCAGCTGGCCTCCTTGCCGAATTCGAAGGCATCGTTTCTGGCCATCGCGATGGCCACGGTTTTGTCCAGCGCGATGATGGCGAGGCCGACATTTATCTGCCGCCCAACGAGATGCGCGCAGTGCTGCACAAAGACCGCGTCAAGGCTCGCATTGTTCGCCACGACCGAAAAAACCGGCCAGAAGGTCGCGTTACTGAAATCCTTGAGCGTTCCGCCAACCCGATCATTGGCCGCCTGCTGCAAGAAGGTGGTGTGTGGCTGGTCGCGCCTGAAGACAAGCGTTATGGCCAGGATGTACTGATTCCCAAGGGAGCAACAGGCCTGGCCAAAGCCGGCCAGGTGGTGGTGGTGCAACTGACTGAGCCACCGGCGCTGTTTGGCCAGCCAGTAGGCCGCGTCAAGGAAGTGCTGGGCGAAATTGACGACCCCGGCATGGAAATTGAAATCGCAGTGCGCAAGTATGGTGTGCCGCATGAGTTCAGTGATGAGGCGATGGCCCTGGCGCGCACGCTGCCTGATGCCGTGCGCCCACAAGACAAGAAAAATCGGGTCGATTTAACCGACATTGCGCTGGTCACTATTGATGGTGAAGATGCACGCGATTTTGACGATGCGGTGTACTGCGAACCCGCCAAAGTGGGCAGAGGCAAAGGCTGGCGTCTGCTGGTGGCGATTGCTGATGTGAGCCACTATGTAGAGACTGGCAGCGCGATAGACATTGACGCATACGACCGCGCCACCAGCGTGTATTTTCCGCGTCGTGTGATCCCGATGCTGCCCGAAAAACTGTCCAACGGCTTGTGTTCGCTCAACCCGAACGTAGAGCGCCTGTGTATGGTGTGCGACATGCTCGTGACCGCAAAAGGTGACGTGCATGCGTACCAGTTTTACCCGGCAGTCATGTTCAGCCAGGCGCGTTTTACCTATACCGAGGTCGCTGCCATTTTGGCCAATACGCGTGGGCCAGAAGCTGCACAACGCAAAGCTCTTGTGCCCCATTTGCTGGATTTGCACGACGTGTACCAGGCACTTTTAAAAGAACGCGGCGTGCGCGGCGCGGTCGATTTTGAAACCACTGAAACGGAAATCGTGTGTGACGAAGCAGGCCGGATTGAGAAAATCATTCCACGCACCCGCAACGTAGCGCACCGACTGATTGAAGAGGCCATGCTGGCGGCCAATGTGTGTTCGGCTGACTTTATTGCCAGCAGCAAACATGTGGGCTTGTTTCGCGTGCACGAAGGCCCGACGCCTGAGAAAAAGGACATGCTGCGCAACTACCTGAAAGCTGCCGGCATTGGCATGACGATCAGCGACGACCCGACGCCGGGCGAGTTTCAGCAAATTGCCCAGGCCACTAAAGACCGGCCTGATGCGCAGCAAATTCACACCATGCTGCTTCGCTCGATGCAGCAAGCCATTTACACGCCGATGAACAGCGGCCACTTTGGCCTGGCCTATGAGGCGTATACCCACTTCACCAGCCCGATTCGGCGTTACCCGGATTTGCTGGTGCACCGCGTGATCAAGGCAGTGCTGAACAACGCCAAGTACCAGTTGCCGTCATTGCCGACGCCGGGTGAGGCGGAAGCGAAACTGTCAAAACGCCTCGCATCACGGGTGAAAGATCCAGAACAGAAACCGAAAAAAGCCAGCGCGGACGAATTGGCCTGGCAAGCGGCTGGCCTGCATTGCAGCGCCAACGAGCGCCGCGCCGATGAGGCCAGCCGGGACGTGGAAGCCTGGCTCAAATGCAAATACATGCGCGAGCATTTGGGTGAAGAGTTTGGCGGTGTGGTGTCGGCTGCCACCACATTCGGTGTTTTTGTCACGCTCGACGCAATGTATGTGGAAGGCCTGGTGCACATCACCGAGCTGGGCGGTGAGTACTTCCGTTTTGATGAATCAAAACAGGAACTGCGCGGCGAACGCACCGGCATACGCTATGCCATTGGCACGCGGGTGCGGGTACAGGTTAGCCGGGTAGACCTGGATGGCCGCAAGATTGATTTCAGGCTGGTGCATGAAGGCGAAGCGCTGCTGGCTGTGACCAACAGGGCCATGAAAGACAAAACCGGTGGACACACGAGCGAGTTGCCACCGCAAGAGCGCGGCGTGGCGCGTGATGGCAAAGGCAACCGGCGCTCTAGCGCAGCACCCAGCAGGCCAAATCAGGGATCGGGTTCGTCGTCGTCAAGCCGGACTGAGCGCGGCTCGGGTGGTTTGTTGCCCTCGCCGATTCAGGCGCTGAAAGCGTCGGTAAAAAAGGCTGCGGGTAAAACATCAGCCAAGGCGGGGCGCAAGCAAGGTAAAAAGCCGCGTCGTTGAAAACAATCCGTCATTGCGGCCTTGAGCCGCAATCCATGCCCCCGAATTTCGGCCTGTGCTTGTTCGTAGATGGATCCCCCCGGATCGAGGTCCGGGGCAAGCTCTTCAAGGTCGGGATGACAAATATTTGGTTCGGGATGACTGATTATTTATCGCCATTGAACACTAGAAAATTATGCTGATTCGCGTTTTATCCTTTCTGCTGGAAACCTTTTTCTTTGTGTTGATCGCTGCCGCGCTGCTGCGCGCCTGGATGAACTGGACGCGTGTCAACATGCGCGGCCAGCCCGGCGTGTTTGTCATGGCGGTAACGGACTGGCTGGTCAAGCCAGTGCGGCTGGCATTGCCCAAGGCGGTGGCGCAATCGAAAATTGATTGGGCCAGTTTGCTGGTGGCCTTGCTGTTTGCACTGACCTATGCATTGATCTGGCTGGTGCTGTTCACTTTTGTTTTGGGTGGTGTGGGCATGGCTGCCATTGAGCCTGTGATGCTGCTGTCGCTGCTGGCTTTTGCATTCAAGATGCTGCTGCGCGTAACTCTGCAAACGATGATGATTCTGGTCATTGGCTTTGCTATTTTGTCGTGGGTACAACCTGGCTCACCGGCTTACAGTCTGCTGGGGCGCTTGACCGAACCGCTGCTTGCGCCACTGCGGCGCGTGATTCCGTCAGTGGGCGGTATTGATCTGTCAGCCATCGTCCTGATTCTGGCGCTTCAAATCGGCTTGATGGTTTTAACCTGAAACTGCTGCCAGTTTTGAGGCGGTTAGCGCCTGGTGAGGCTGGCTATGCTTCCAGTTATCAGCAGCGCGGCCATGCATAAACACTGCGCTGCAAGCCGCATCAAAGGGTTGCAGCCCCTTGGCAAGATTGGCACCCACCATACCTGCCAGCACATCACCGGTACCGGCAGTGGCCAGCAAGGCATTGCCGCTGGCGTTGATTCGGCTTGTCTGGCCCGGCCCCGCTACCACGCTTCCAGAGCCTTTTAACACCACCACTGACTGATACAAATTAGCAAGTTCGGCAGCGGCTTTGCGGCGGTCAGACTGGATGCTGGCAGCGCTGGTTTGCAGCAGGCGCGCGGCTTCCAGCGGATGCGGCGTGAGTACTGTTGCGTCACCACGGGCAGTCCTTGCCCTGAGCATGGTTTGAAGTTGCGTGTCGCTGGCAATTGCGTTCAGTGCATCAGCATCAAGAACCAATCGGGTTGCAGTGGACAAAACTTCAGGCAAAACCGCTTTGACTGCCTGACCGCCACCGCAGCCACAAACCACAACTTGTTGATGCAAAACCAGTGCCTCAAAACTGCGAAACATGAGTTCTGGCTGGTTGGTATCGACTGCCAGACGGCAAGATGCACCAGACCCCAGCAAAGCCACAAACACCCGGCCAGCACCTGCATGAAGCGCTGCACGGGCTGCCAGCAACGCCGCGCCAGCCATGTGGCTGCTGGCGGTAGATTCACCACCCACTTCGCCACCCACGATAGCGACATCACCAAAGCTGCCTTTGTGGACGCTGTGCAGCCTCTCGGGTGCAGCCACGCTGTCTGCACCAAGTAGCCAGGCGCTGGGGGGCTCTGTATGCGGCACGTCAATACCCAAATCATCAAACCACACCTGGCCTGCACTGTCACGGCCTTCAAAGGTGAACAAACCGGGCTTCAAAGTCAACAATGAGAGGGTAAATTGACCTCTAGCCCTTGTATTATGCGCGCAGGCAGCTCCTGATTTAATAGCAGTTATTGCATGCGCCGCACCCGTGTCAGCGTTCAGGCCACTGGGTACATCCACTGCCAGGCAAGGCGCAGAACTGTCACGCATAACTTGCAGCCACTGCAGCATCAGCGCAGTGCCCGCACGCACAGGCTCAAAACTTGCGCCTATCCCCAACAGGGCATCAATACAAAAATCGAAATTTGGCGGGGGCTGTTGGGCAAATTCCACACCCGCTGCTGTAGCCCGGGCGCGAGCGGTTTCCGCATCATTGTGCAAACCATTTTTAGCGGCGCCTATCCAGGTCACCACGACCCGTTTACCCCATCGGTGCAAATGCATGGCTGCTTCTAAACCATCGCCACCGTTGTTGCCAGGCCCACAAGCGACCCAAATGCATTGGGCGTGGGGCGCAACAGCCATGGCTAAACGGGCAACTACCAGACCCGCACGCTGCATCAGCAGATTGGGCGGCAGGGCGTTGGCTGCCATTTGCTCGATGCGGCGAGTTGCCGCCACATCAAAAAGCGGCTGGCTGTGTGCGGTGGTTATTTTTTGCATCACAGCCAGCTTGCGGCAATAGCAGAAGTTTCGGTCTTATGCCTCGGCGGGGATGCGCAACACCTGGCCAGGATAGATTTTGTCCGGATGGCTCAACATGGGCTTGTTGGCTTCAAAAATCTGCTGATATTTGTTGGGCGTATCGTAAAACTCTTTGCTGATTTTGGACAGGTTGTCGCCGCTGACAACAATGTACATCTGCGACTCAGGCTCTTCGCTTGACACAGTCATCATGTCATTGACGGACGCAACTGAGGCCACATTGCCACAGCACAGCAGCACTTTTTCTTTGGTGGCCTGGTCAGGAGCCACGCCTGCAACAGTGACAGCACCGCTGGCAGCGTCAAAGCTCACATCCAGTCCTTCCACATCCAGATTCATCGTGCCGATATAGGTTTCAATCGCGTCGCCCGCAGCCTGGCTCATGGCCGCAATGTTTTCTGGCGTGGGCGCTGCGGCAACGGCTACCTGCGCAGCTTTTGCCTCGCCAGTGCCAAAAAGTTTTTCGCCTGCTTCCTTGATAAAACTGAACATGCCCATGATGATTCCAATCAAATAAAGTGTGCCCTGGCAACATGCCGGGCTGGCTTGACTTTAACTGACGAACATGAACAGCAGGCGCTACCAACGCTCAAAATTTGAGCTGCCTGAACAAATAAAAAAGCCCGGCAGACCGGGCTTTTTTCATAACCAACTTAACCCAAGCACTTAATTTGGTGAAACACCCAGCGACTTGACGGTTTCCAGATTCAAGAATCCATCCACCGGCAAACCTTTGGATTGCTGGTAGCCATTGACTGCGCGCATTGTTGTTTCGCGCAACGAGCCATTGATAGCGCCCGGGTTGTAGCCAGCAGTTAGCAATGCGCGCTGAATCTCCTTGATTTTTGCAGGCGTGGCGTTGGTTTCGCACAAAATGGCGCGGCTTTCCGTGCGTGCATCGACTATTTTTACCTGGTACTTGATGGTGTCATACTGGGCGGGAACATCCATCTCGCGTGAACTGGCTGCCTGGTCAACCACTTGCCTTGAGACTGTGCGGTACACAGCAGGAATCACTTCCTCGCGCATGCTGGCAGCAACATCTACCACCCGGCGCTGAATGGCTTGTGAAACAGCTGCCACAGGGATCTTTCGGGTGCTGGCGGGTGTGTCCACCACGCGGCGGTCTACATTGCGATACTCAGCCGGAATGACTATTTCACGCTGTGTAGCGACCTGGTCAACCACCTGGCGGGTGGCGGTTCTGTACACCGGCGGGATCACGGTTTCGTCGATGCGGGCAGGTGATGTTTCAATGCGCGACTTGACGCTTTTTGTAGTGCTTGGCACCTCAGTGGTGCGCACTGTCGCAGGCTGATCCAATATCTGGCGGGTAACCGTCTGGTAGACCGCTGCAATTTTGATTTCGCGCACGTAACCTTCTTCACCGGAATCAGCGCCCTTGCCAACTGCATTGGCTTCGGTCACGCCTTTTGCACCTGTTTTCAAGCTGGCAGCCCGCAGCACACGATCGCCCGACGCGGTGGCGATGATGTTGCCTTTGTCGTCAAATTTGTAGCCAGCCGCCTTCAGTTTGTCGATATCGATTTCCTGGCGTGTGATGGTTTGAAAGGTTGCTGGCAGTGCTGTTTCTACGTTGCTGCCAGGGGTAACCAGTTCCTGCCGGGTAGCAGTGGCGTATTCAGCCGGGATTTCGACTTCCCGCACAGTTGCAGCCGTTTTGACCACCTGGCGCGTAATGGCCTGGTATTGCTCAGGAACAACGACCAGGCACATCACATCATCGTCCAGGCTGCTGTTGTTACTGGCAACAATTTTGGTGTCAACTGCGGCCAGGCCACCCACCGGGTTAGCAGCAGAAGCCAGCTCAACCCGGCTGCCTGCGACTTTGCCATCGTTGCCAACAACAAACCCGCGCAGAGGACGTACTTCAACAGCCTGCCCAATGAAGGCGCGGCCGCGTTTCCATTCCCTGGAAGCATCGGCAATTTTGATGCGCTCGGTGATGGTGTCATAGGTGGCGGGCACTTCGACCAGACGCTTGCTGG
>JAYUVG010000220.1:0-6298 GCA_043754255.1 Polaromonas sp.
GAGCGGGAGAAGAGTCTCGAACTCTCGACCTCAACCTTGGCAAGGTTGCGCTCTACCAACTGAGCTACTCCCGCATTGCAAGCCTCAAATTATAGCTTAATTTTTAGGTCTGCTTTGTAAACTTCTGAAAATCGAATCAATGTTTAACAGCGCCAACAACGTCAAGTGGCTGCACAACAATCGCGGCAACAGTTGCGGCAACTGGTAACGCCAGTTCTACTTCAGTCAACGGCACTGGCATGCGCTCCAGCGCGACTTTCAGCACCTGATCAATCCACTTGACGGGAATAATCTCCAGCCCATTTTTGACGTTGTCAGGAATTTCCTGCAAATCCTTGGCATTTTCTTCCGGGATCAGCACCGTTTTTATACCGCCACGCAAAGCAGCCAGCAACTTTTCTTTCAGGCCGCCAATCGCCGTCACTTCACCGCGCAACGTGATCTCGCCCGTCATGGCGACATCTCCACGCACCGGAATACCGGTCAGCGCAGAAATAAACGCTGTGGTCATGGCAGCGCCGGCACTTGGCCCATCTTTGGGCGTGGCGCCGTCCGGCACATGAATGTGAATGTCCCGCTTTTCAAACAGGTCGTCCCTGATGCCCAGCATGGCAGAGCGGCTACGCACCACCGTACGCGCTGCATCTACTGATTCCTTCATCACATCGCCTAAAGAGCCAGTGCGGGTGATCAGGCCCTTGCCTGGCATGATGGCGGCCTCAATCGTCAGCAAATCACCGCCGACTTCTGTCCATGCCAGGCCAACAACCTGACCTACCTGGTTATTCTTTTCCGCACGGCCATAGTCAAACTTGCGAACGCCCAGAAATTCATTCAGGTTGTCTGGCGTTACCACCACCTGCGCGGTCATTTTTTTAAGCTGAATGCCTTTGACGACCTTACGGCAAATTTTGCCCAGCTCGCGTTCGAGCGAACGCACACCAGCCTCACGCGTGTAATAGCGCACGATGTCGCGCACAGCTTGCTCCTGCACCTCCAGCTCTTCAGCCTTGACACCATTGTTTTTGACCTGCTTGGGCAGCAGGTATCGCATCGCAATGCTGGTTTTTTCGTCTTCCGTGTAGCCTGACAGGCGAATGACTTCCATCCGGTCCAGCAGCGCTGGCGGGATGTTCATCGAGTTGGATGTAGCGACAAACATCACATCGCTCAGATCAAAATCCAGCTCAACATAATGGTCGCCAAAGGTGTGGTTTTGCTCCGGATCCAGCACTTCCAGCAACGCACTGGAGGGGTCGCCTCTAAAGTCAGTACCCAGCTTGTCAATTTCATCCAGCAAGAACAGCGGATTGCGCGTGCCGGCTTTTGACAGGCTTTGCAGCACTTTGCCTGGCAGCGCACCGATATAAGTGCGGCGATGGCCGCGAATCTCAGCCTCGTCGCGCATGCCGCCCAGTGCCATGCGCACGTACTTGCGGCCTGTGGCCTTGGCAATCGACTGACCGAGCGATGTTTTGCCCACACCAGGCGGGCCCACCAGGCACAAGATCGGCGCTTTGAGTTTGTCCACCCGCTGCTGCACCGCAAGGTATTCAACAATGCGATCCTTGACTTTTTCAAGGCCGTAATGGTCTTCGTTCAAGACGTTTTCTGCGTTGACCAGATCGTGCTTGATCTTGGTTTTTTTGCTCCACGGCAACGCCGTCAGCACGTCGATGTAATTGCGCACCACAGTCGCTTCAGCCGACATGGGCGACATGAGCTTGAGCTTTTTAAACTCGGCATCGGCTTTCTTTTTGGCCTCTTTCGGCATCTTGGCGGCTTTGATTTTTTTCTCAATCTCGTCCACATCCGCGCCATCTTCGCCGTCACCCAACTCTTTTTGAATTGCCTTCACCTGCTCGTTCAAATAAAAATCGCGCTGGTTTTTCTCCATCTGCCGCTTGACCCGGCCGCGGATTTTCTTGTCAACGTTCAAAATATCGACTTCGCGCTCAAGCTGCTCATACAGGTTTTCGAGCCGCTCTTTAACAGGCGACAAGCCAAGAATGACCTGCTTGGCATCCAGCTTGAGCGGCAAATGCGCAGCAATCGTGTCGGCCAGGCGGCCTGGGTCGTCGATGCTTGAAATCGACGTCAAAATTTCAGGCGGAATTTTTTTGTTCAGTTTGACGTAATGGTCAAACTGCTGCATGACTGCACGCCGAAGCGCTTCAATTTCACTGGTGTTGTCTGTTGCAATCGTTGCCGGCTCCATCGGCGTGACATTGGCACTGAAGTGCAACTCACCGTCTTCAAATTTATTGACCCTGGCACGCTGCTGGCCTTCCACCAACACCTTGACGGTGCCATCAGGCAACTTGAGCAACTGCAAAATAGTCGCAACGCAGCCCACATCAAACATGTCTTCAATGACAGGTTCATCTTTTGCAGCTGTTTTTTGAGCCACCAGCATGATTCGGCGCTCGGACTCCATCGCAGCTTCCAGCGCCTTGATGCTTTTGGGGCGGCCCACAAACAGTGGAATCACCATGTGCGGAAACACCACCACATCGCGCAGTGGCAACAAAGGCAAATCCAGAGGGGTAGAAGGCAGAGTGGTGGGTGTTGACATAGGTGCTTTAAAAGACCTTCAAAAACAAGTTTGGCAACCCATGATCTGGGGTGCTACAAGAAAACTTCAAGCTGTCAAAAAACAAGGGCTTGAATACGCTGTGTCCTGACGTGCATTGCTACTCGCAACTATCACGCCTTTTTGGCGGCTTCACGGTAAACCAGCAACGGCGCCTTGTTTTCGTCAATGGTTGATTCATCGACCACAACTTTGTCAACATTGCTGGTAGTTGGCAAATCAAACATGGTGTCGATCAGCGACTGCTCCAAAATGGAACGCAAACCACGCGCGCCCGTCTTGCGGGCCAACGCCTTGCGGGCAATTGCTTTCAGCGCTGAAGGACGGATTTCCAGGTCAACGCCTTCCATCGCCAGCAATTGGCTGAACTGCTTGACCACAGCATTCTTAGGCTCCGTCAGGATTTGCACCAGCGCATCTTCACTGAGCTCTGCCAGCGTTGCAACCACCGGCATACGGCCCACCAATTCGGGAATCAACCCAAACTTGATCAGGTCTTCTGGCTCCACGTCCTTGAAAGATTCGGTCAGACTGCGTGCCTTTTTGCTTTTGACAGCTGCACCAAAACCTATGCCCGATGCCTCGGTGCGGTTTTCAATGACTTTCTCCAAACCTGAAAACGCTCCACCGCAAATAAACAGAATATTGGTGGTGTCTACCTGCAAAAAGTCCTGGTTTGGGTGCTTGCGCCCCCCTTGCGGCGGCACCGAAGCCATGGTGCCTTCAATCAACTTAAGCAGCGCTTGCTGAACGCCCTCGCCCGACACATCACGGGTGATGGACGGGTTGTCTGACTTGCGTGAAATTTTGTCAATTTCATCGATGTAAACAATGCCTTGCTGCGCCCGCTCTACTTCATAGTTGCAGCTTTGCAGCAGTTTTTGAATGATGTTTTCAACGTCTTCACCGACATAACCGGCTTCAGTGAGAGTTGTAGCGTCAGCCATCACAAAAGGCACATTCAAGGTGCGTGCCAATGTTTGCGCCAAAAGCGTTTTACCCGAGCCTGTCGGGCCAATCAGCAAGATGTTGCTTTTGGTCAGTTCAACATCGTCTTTTTTGGCTTTTTCCTTGTGGCGCAAACGCTTGTAATGGTTATATACCGCCACAGCCAGAGTGCGCTTGGCGGGTTCCTGGCCAATGACATAACCATCCAGCGTGGTTTTGATGTCCATGGGGGTTGGCAAATCGCTGCGTGTATCACCACTTTCGCCACCGGCTGGCAGCTCGTCACGGATGATGTCGTTGCAAAGATCGATGCATTCGTCGCAAATGAAAACAGAAGGCCCAGCGATCAGTTTTTTGACCTCGTGCTGGCTTTTACCGCAAAAAGAGCAGTACAAAGTTTTTTCGCTGGAGGAGCCTTTTTTCTCGGCCATTATGAGGACGCCTTATTCACATGAAATTGAACTTGAATGCAAGTTTTACCAATGATAACCAAATAAAAAAAGGCGCTTTCTGTTACAGAAAACGCCGTTACAGGGAAAGCAAAAGTGAATCAAGGACGCTTGGAAATAACTTCATCCACCAACCCGTATTCTTTCGCTTCTGTTGCTGACAACCAGTAATCACGCTCCATGTCGCGCGCAATTTTTTCCACCGGCTGGCCTGTGCGGTCTGAATAAATTTTATTTAACAGTTCGCGGGTTTTCAAAATTTCCCGCGCTGAAATTTCAATATCAGCAGCCATGCCGCGTGCGCCACCAGACGGCTGGTGCAGCATGACGCTGGAATTAGGTAACGAAAAGCGCTTGCCTTTGGCTCCTGCATTCAACAAAAACGATCCCATGCTGGCTGCCATGCCAGTACACAGCGTAGACACATCCGGCTTGATGAAATTCATCGTGTCATAAATTGCCAAACCCGCACTGACCGAGCCGCCGGGCGAATTGATATACAGGGAAATGTCTTTGTCCGGGTTTTCGCTTTCCAGGAACAGCAGCTGGGCGACGACCAGATTGGCCATGTAGTCTTCTACCGGGCCAACCAGAAAAATCACACGCTCTTTCAGCAAACGCGAATAAATATCATACGAACGCTCACCCCGGCCTGATTGTTCAATCACCATTGGAATGAGCCCCAAGCCTTCAGTCTGCATGGAATCGTACGCACCGAACGGGATGCTGTCGGTTTGATTTCTGTACATGTTCTAACTCCAGAGTTTGTTCACAAGTTTGCTGAAATTTGCCTTACCAACCAGAAATGGGGCTTGTGCGCTGGACTTCAAGCCAGGCGCGAACCCCATTTGCCAAAGCAGCGCAGCGCCTAGTTTTGCGCCATCAACTCGTCAAAGGACACAGACTTTTCAGTCACTTTGGCCTGTGACATCACAAAATTCGTCACATTGTTTTCAATCACCACCGCCTCGACTTCAGCCATGCGCTGGTTGTCGCTCAGGTACCAACGCACCACATCCTGCGGCTTTTCATAGCTGGCGGCCAGCTCTTCAATGTGGGTTTTTAACTGCTCCGGTTTGGCTTGCAGACTGTTGTTGCGTACCAGTTCAGCCACTACCAGACCCAGACGCACACGCTTTTCAGCTTGCGGGCGAAAGATATCGTCCGGAATAGGCGCTTTGTCGGCATCTTTTACGCCGCGCTGCTTGAGGTCGGCGCGTGCCGCTTCAATCATCCGGTCCAGTTCGGATTGAACGCTTGCATTGGGCAAGTCCAATTCGGCTTTGGACACCAGCGCGTCCATCACCGCGTTTTTGTTTCGAGCCAGCAAACGGAACTTGACTTCGCGTTCTAGGTTCTTTTTGATATCAGAGCGCAAACCTTCCACCGTTGCATCCGCAATGCCAAGAGATTTGGCCAGCGCCTCGTTCACTTCAGGCAAATGTGCAGCTTCCAGCTTTTTCACAGTGACCATGAAGTCAGCCTGTTTGCCCGCCACTTCCTTGCCATGGTAGTCAGCGGGAAAGCTCAATGGAAAGGTTTTGCTTTCGCCGGTTTTCATACCGAGCACAGCCTGCTCGAACTCCTTGAGCATCTGGCCATCACCAATCAAAAACTGGAAGGCTTCAGCCTTGCCGCCAGCAAAAGTCTCGCCGTCTATCTTGCCTTCAAAATCAATCGTGGCGCGGTCGGTTTCCTGCGCTGCGGCGCTGATCGCGCGCTGCGAAAAGGTGCGGCGCTGCTTGCGCAAAATGTCCAGGGTTTTGTCAATGGCTGCGTCGCTGACTTCGCTGCTCAGTTTCTCAATTTCAGCGGTACTCAAGTCGCCAATTTTGACTTCCGGGTACACCTCAAAAATTGCGTCAAAAGTCATTTCGCCTTCAGGCGAGCTTTCTTTTTCGCTGATGCGCGGCTGCCCTGCAACGCGCAGTTTGGCTTCGTTCGCTGCGCTTGAAAACGCCTGGCCGACCTTGTCATTCATGACCTCGTAATGAACTGAATAACCATAACGCTGGCTGACCACATTCATCGGTACCTTGCCGGGGCGAAAGCCGTCCATCTTGACAGTGCGAGCGAGCTTTTTCAAACGCGCGTCGACTTCCGTCTGAATCACGCCTACCGGCAGACTCAAGGTGATTTTGCGTTCCAGCTTTTCCAGGGTTTCAACAGTCACGGCCATGATGATCTTTCTTGTCTATTTGCAAATGCCAAAGTGGTGCGCGGGGCGGGACTCGAACCCGCACAGTATTGCTACCGTCAGGACCTAAACCTGGTGCGTCTACCAATTTCGCCACCCGCGCTGAAAAAA
>JAYUVG010000221.1:0-21729 GCA_043754255.1 Polaromonas sp.
TGTCCATCACTGAGATGGTCAAAATCGCTCAATCGACTGAACCAGACCCTGCTTTGGACTCCCAAATAGAGCTGCTTTAAATTCCACCGGACAGTAGTGTTAAACCACTGTAAAAATCCGTCATTCCCGGCCATAGAGGGAATCCAGTCCGGTCTTTGAAGTGCAAATAACGTCACCACCGATCTGGATCCCCTCTATTGCCAGGGATGACGAAGGTTTATGTTCAAGCCCTGTTAAGTGTTGATCAAACAGAGCCCTAGCCAACATAAATAGGGCGCAAGCAGCTATTGAACTCATAGCAGTCAGAAAATTTGGCTCAAGTACATAAACCCGTCATTCCCGCGAAGGCGGGAATCCAGTCCGGTCTTTGAATTGCAAACAACATCACTACCGATCTGGATCCCCTCCTTCGCGGGGATGACGGTGCTCCGAGGCTGAAGCATTGCCGATGTTCGCAACCTGAACATGGCCCACAAAAGCACCAGCCAAAAAAAAGCGCTGGGGTCGCCAGCGCTTTGGTTTGTTTCAGGAGCCTTGCAATGGGTAGTGACCAGGCTCCAATTTTTCGATAATGTCTCCTCGGCTTCTCACACGTCAGGGCCACGAGGCTCCGCATGCAATGGCAATAATGTAGGCATTGCGCTGAAGCAGTGCATCGGGAGTTTCCCGCGTTTTGCTCGACTTGGATGAGACAGGCGCCGGTATCAGGCCAGAGCTGGCGGGCTGCCAATAGCCTTTCAAATTTGAAAAACGACCGGTTTCAAGTAACATTTGGCCTTATAGCCCGTTGGTTAATAGCGCAGGCAGCTACTGAAAATATAGCAAAAGTACAAAACAGGAGACGGCGATGAACAAGGCTGTGGTGTCGGTGATGTATGAGGTTGAAATCATGTTTGGTGATTGCGACCCGGCAGGAATTGTGTTTTTTCCCAATTTTTCAAAATGGATGGACGCCTCGTCGCTGAATTATTTCGTCCAGTGCGGCGTGCCGACCTGGCGCGAGCTGTACAAGACCACCGGCATCATTGGCACGCCGCTGCTTGAGGTCAACACCCGCTTTTTAAACCCCGCCACCTACGGCGAGCGGGTGCGGGTGTACACCAGCGTACAGGAGTGGCGAGCCAAAGTTTTTATACAAAAACACATTGTCAAACGGGGCGATACCGTGCTGTGCGAAGGCCTGGAGACCCGGGCGTTCTGCATCCGCCATCCGGACGATCCCAACCGCATCAAAGCCATTGCAGTGCCTGAAAACATCAGGGCTTTGTGTTCCTAATAGGCTTCTATGAATGGTTTGGCCTTTACGCCCCGGCCAAAATACCCGCCAGCACTATTGCCAAGACCAAGACACCCGTCATTCCCGCGAAGGCGGGAATCCAGTGCCCGAATTTGCCCGATATCACCTGGATTTCCGCCTTCGCGGGAACGACAGATTTTTATACGTTTTAGGGCTCTAGCCAGCGTAAACAGCGCGCAAGCAGCTATTAAAATAGTAGCGCCCCAGTTTTTCCTGAAAGTCGTGTGCAATTTTTGGGCTGCGCCGCAAATGCGGTTAGGTTGCGGGCCCAGTACCCGCCCGCCACCAAATGCAAAGTTCTAAAGCCTTCGCCAAATCTTGTTACCCAATGTGATGCAAGGCGCTGGCAGGGCCTGCCCGGCAATGTGACCCGCTATCATCTAGGCATGCTTGAACAACGAATTGAACAGCACTTTATCGACAGCGCTGATTTGAAATACCAATCAGCGCAAGTCTTGTCAAAACCGATTGCTGCTGCCATTCAGGCCATTTTGGCCAGTGTCACCAGCGGCGGCAAAGTGCTGGCTTGTGGCAACGGCGGCTCGGCAGCTGATGCACAACACTTTGCGGCTGAATTTGTCGGCCGATACGAGCGTGAGCGGCCCGAACTCGCTGCCATTGCACTGACAACCGACAGCTCCATCCTGACGGCAATTGCCAATGACTATGACTTCAATGTCATTTTCTCCAAACAGGTGCGCGCTTTTGGAAGCGCGGGCGACGTGTTGCTGGCGCTCAGCACCAGCGGCAACTCTGGCAATGTGCTGGCCGCGATTGAAGCCGCCCACGAACGCGAAATGACCGTGGTGGCCCTGACCGGCCGCAGCGGTGGAAAAATAACCCACGCCCTGCGTGAAACCGATGTGCATATCTGCGTGCCGCATGAGCGTACTGCGCGGATTCAGGAAGTGCATCTTTTGGTTCTGCACTGTATTTGCGACGGTGTGGACGCCCAGTTACTTGGTGATTCGGAGACCCTGATATGAAAACCGTATTTTTTAAATCTTTGGCCGTGTCCTTGTGTGCCGCTGTGTTGCTGACAGCGTCCTTGACTGCATGCGTTCCGCTGGTGATAGGCGGCGCTATGGCGGGCGGCACGCTGGTGGCCACTGACCGGCGCACTTCAGGCGCGCAACTCGAAGACGAAGGCATTGAGCTGCGCGGCTCCAACCGCCTGCGCAGCGCCATGGGCGAGCGCGGTCACGTCAACCTGACCAGCTACAACCGCCAGGTGCTGCTGACAGGTGAAGTGCCCAGCGAGCAGGACAAGCAACTGGCTGAACAGACCCTTGCCAAGGTTGAAAACGTTACTTCGGTGGTCAACGAACTGGCGGTGCTGGGCAATTCGACACTCAGCCAGCGCTCATCGGATGTGCTGGCAACAGGCCGTATCAAGGCCCAGCTGGTCGATGCGCGCGACCTGTTTGCCAATTCATTCAAGGTAGTGACCGAGCGCGGCACCACCTATCTGATGGGCCGCGTCACCCAGCGCGAAGCAGACAGGGCCACAGCCATTGCACGCACCACCACAGGCGTTTTAAAAGTCGTGCGGGTGTTTGACCTGATCAGTGAGGCCGACCTGGCACGCCTGCAGCCCAAAGCGCAAACGCCTGAGAGCAAACCGGCTGTCGTCAACAACTAAACAGCGCTCAATCAGCTCAGCCGCCTGATCAGGCTGGACGTGTCCCACCGCTGCCCGCCCAGGGCCTGCACATCAGCATAAAACTGGTCAACCAGCGCGGTCACTGGCAACCGCGCGCCGTTGCGCTTGGCTTCGTCAAGTACCAGCCCCAGATCCTTGCGCATCCAGTCAACGGCAAAACCAAAATCAAATTTGTCAGCCACCATCGTCTTGCCGCGATTGTCTAGCTGCCAGCTTTGCGCAGCGCCTTTGCCAATCACATCCAGCACCTGGTTCACATCCAGTCCGGCTTTTTGCCCGAACGCAATAGCCTCGCTCAAGCCCTGCACCAGGCCAGCAATACAAATCTGGTTGACCATTTTGGTCAGCTGCCCAGCGCCGCTGGCACCCATCAAGGTAAAGGCTTTTGAAAACGCCATGCCCGCCGGTTTGGCAGCATCAAAAGCAGCTGCATCGCCGCCGCACATGACCGTCAACGCGCCGTTCTGCGCACCCGCCTGGCCGCCCGACACCGGCGCATCGACAAAATGCAGGCCAGCAGCAACAGCTGCGGCATACAGCTCGCGCGCCACATCCGCAGAGGCGGTGGTGTGGTCTACAAAAACAGCGCCGGGCTGCATGCCTGCAAACGCACCATCCGTGCCCAGCACGACACTGCGCAAGTCTGCGTCATTGCCCACACAGCAAAACACAATGTCTGCACCTGCCACCGCAGCTTTGGGTGTTAAACCATGTGTAGCCCCCGCAAACTCAGCGCAAAACGCTATTGATTTTGCAGCAGTGCGGTTATACACACTGACCTGATGGCCTGCCGTGGCCAGGTGGCCAGCCATTGGGAAGCCCATCACACCCAGCCCTAAAAAAGCGGTTTTTTGTGGGCGGTTGGCGTCGTAGGTTTTGGCGTTGATGGAGGGCATGTCGGCTTTCAATAGGAGTTGTTCTTCAAAGCGCATATTGTGCAATACCTCGGCCAAACGACCAGTTCTCACGGCTGGTTTCCAGCAGATGGATGATGACGTCCTCAAACTTAAAACTGCTGGTTTGCGCAATGTCTGCGGCGATTTTGGCGTACAGCGCTTTCTTCATGTCGATGCTGCGCCCGAAAGAGCAACTGATTTGAACAAACACCACATGCTGTGAATGTTGCACCTCCAAAAATTCGGGTGTGCAAACCATTTCGTCAGGGTTGTGCCTGTAAATCGCCTGAAATTTATCAGGCTCAGGCACATTGAAGGTGGCAACCAGAGCGTTGTGCACGGCACTTGATACAGCAGCCAGGTCAGCAGGCAAAGTTGCTTGCGGCAAATTGATACGAACGAGTGGCATCACTATCCTTGATAAAAGTTGAAAAAGTTTCATGGTTTAAAAACAGCTTGAAGTTTGATCGGCCTGACACGCCAGCGAAACCACTTGCGCAGAACAACGCTTGTGCAGAAAATGCACAAGCAGTTCAACCCACGCAATCCCATGAAAAATTTAAGCCTTGACGATTTCGCCCTGTTTATTGAAGTTGCTGCTGCGCAGTCACTGTCCAAAGTTGCCCGCACCCGTCAAGTCGCAGCCAGTCATGTGTCCAGGCACTTCGCCCGAATAGAAGCGCAATGCCAGTTGCGTCTGGCGCACCGCACCACCCACAGCTTGTCGCTGACGGGCGATGGCGAAGTGTTTCTGGAAATTGCGCGGCGCATCGTCCAGGAGCATGCGCAACTGCGCGGCAGCATGGGTGCAAGAAGTCAGGCCATCACTGGTACGGTGCGTATCAGCATCAGCCAGTTGTTTGCCCAGTATGTGGTGATTGGGCGACTGGCAGAGCTCAGGGCTGCACATCCAGACCTGCAGATTGACTTGCACATCAGCGACGCGCTGGTCAACATGGCTTATGAAGGCATTGACATTGCAGTTCGCGCTGGCTTGCCACCTGCGGACACCGTGATTGCACGCAATCTGGGCAGTCATGGGCGCGCTTTGTATGCCGCACCGGGCTACCTGAAAAAACACGGCATGCCGCGCGTGGTGGATGATCTCAAGGCGCACAGTTTGATTACCAACAGCGCGGTTGCCGCTCACAACCGCTGGCAGTTTTCAAGCAAGGGTCAAACGATTGAGGAGCAGGTGCAGGGCCAGATTCGGGTCAACAGCAGCGCTGCAGTTGTCTCGCTGGCCCTGGCGGGTGCGGGCATTGGCCGCATCAACGATGTAGTGGGCAAGCAGCTGGTGGGGCAGGGGCTGCTCAAGCAAGTGCTGGCCCGATATTGCTCGCCTGTTCAGTACCCGGCCTACGCAGCTATCTTGGCGGAGCGCCACCGTGCACCCAAAATCCGCGCAACGATGGACTTTCTGGAAATGTGTTTTGCGGACTTCAGGCCCCGGGCTTGAGCAGTGCCCGCCTAAACAATCGCAAAGTTCTCAGTCCCCGCTGCCAGATCCACCGACCTGGCGCGCTGTGAGTTGAGCTTGATCTGCAGCCGCAAATCATTGACAGAATCGGCATTGCGCAGCGCGTCTTCGTAGGTGATGGTGTTGGCCTCAAACGCGTCAAACAGTGCCTGGTCAAAGGTCTGCATACCCAGGTTGCGGCTTTTCTTCATGATCTCTTTGATCTCGGACACATCGCCTTTAAAAATCAGGTCCGAAATCAGCGGCGTGTTGAGCATGATTTCAACCACCGCTGCCCTGCCCTTGCCGTCCTGCTTGGGAATCAGCCGCTGCGACACCATCGCCTTGAGGTTGAGCGACAAATCCATCAGCAGCTGTGTGCGCCGCTCTTCCGGAAAAAAGTTGATGATGCGGTCCAGTGCCTGGTTGGCGCTGTTGGCATGCAGCGTGCACAGGCACAAGTGGCCGGTTTCTGCAAATGCGATGGCGTGTTCCATGGTTTCACGGTCGCGCACCTCGCCCATCAAAATCACGTCGGGTGCCTGGCGCAGGCTGTTTTTCAGGGCGATCTCCCAGCTGTCGGTGTCCAGGCCTACTTCGCGCTGGGTCACCACGCAATTTTTATGCGGGTGCACAAATTCCACCGGGTCTTCAATCGTGATGATGTGACCGTAAGACTGCTCGTTGCGCCAGTCCACCATGGCTGCCAGCGTGGTGGACTTGCCCGAGCCGGTTGCGCCAACCAGAATGGCCAGGCCGCGCTTGTTCATCACCACATCCTTGAGCACTTGCGGCACGCCCAGCCCGTCGATGGTGGGCAGCACCGCAGGAATCACCCGCATCACCATGCCGACTTTTCCCTGCTGCATGAACGCGTTGACCCGAAACCGGCCAACACCCGGCGGGCTGATGGCAAAGTTGCATTCTCTGCTGCTTTCAAATTCAGCCGCCTGCTTGTCGTTCATGACGGATCGGGCGAGCGCCATCGTGTGGCCCGCATTGAGCGGCTGCGGCGAAACCTTGGTGACTTTTCCGTCCACTTTTATCGCAGGCGGAAACTCGCTGGTGATGAACAGGTCACTGCCGTTGCGGCTGATCATCATCTTTAAAAGTTCGTTGATAAATTTACTGGCCTGGTCGCGTTCCATGGGTTATCTCCGCTTGCGGTACTGGTGTCTGTGTCGAAAAAACACGGGGCGCCGGGTGGTTATGCGGCACTCAAGCGCGAACATCACTCAGGCGCGCACTGACCACCCGCAGACGGGATGCCAGCTTTCGTGCCAGCAGGGCAATCAGGTTGGCAGCCAGCAAAGGGTCGGTGGCCATCATCTGGTCCAGTTCCCGGGCGGCCAGCACCGCAATCTTGCATTCGTTGAGCGACGTGCATTTGGAAAAACGCTGGCCGCTGTCCAGCAATGACATTTCGCCCAGAATGTCGCCCGCCTGTGCTTCGGTCAGTCGCAGGGTTTCGCCCCAGGGCTGATCCCTGTCCACCGCGATGGACCCGGAAAGCAGCACCACCATGAAGTCGCCATGCTCGTCCTGGCCAATAATTTCCCGGTCTGCAGGAACCGTCGCAAAGTCAAAAAACTGAGCCAGCCGCGCAACCGATGCGGCGTCAAGGCGGGACATATATTTGTCGGAATCCCAGATGCCATGCATCAGATCAAGGCCGCGCGACACGCTCAGGCGCTTGGCCTCAATCTCGTTGGCGCGAGCCTCCCACGGTATCAGTACCGCGCCGTCCACGCCGACGTCTGCAAACGCTGTGGTGAACATCATCGAATTGCGGAAGTCCTCGTTCGGCAAGGGCGCCGTCTTGCGCTTTAGAAGCTTCAGGATGCCTTTCATGCGCGACCTCCCTTGCTGCGCACGGATATCAGCCACGGCAAGCGAGCTGGCATGGCCAAAATGGGTCGGTGTGTAGAGATCATTGGTGGTCAAACAAATGCATTGAAGAGGATGTGGGATGTGGAGCCAAACCAGATTTTTCAGCCTGGGAAATTGTCAGGAATCTTTGCCTTGCCGCGCGCTTCGCCCGCAGAAATCACATTGCGTTTGACCAGATCGGTCAAATTCTGATCCAGCGTTTGCATGCCCACGCTGTTGCCGGTTTGAATCGACGAATACATTTGCGCCACTTTGCCTTCGCGAATCAGATTGCGGATGGCACTCGTCCCCAGCATGATTTCGTGGGCTGCTACGCGGCCCGTGCCGTCCTTGGTTTTGCACAGCGTTTGCGAAATCACGGCCTGCAATGATTCAGACAACATCGAGCGGATCATTTCCTTTTCTTCCGCTGGAAACACGTCAATAATGCGGTCAATGGTTTTAGCGGCACTTGAGGTGTGCAGCGTGCCAAACACCAGGTGGCCGGTTTCGGCGGCTGTCATGGCCAGGCGAATGGTTTCCAGGTCGCGCATTTCGCCGACCAGAATGGCGTCCGGGTCTTCGCGCAATGCAGATTTGAGCGCGGCTGAAAAGCTCAGTGTGTGCGGGCCCACTTCACGCTGGTTGATCAGGCATTTTTTCGATTCATGCACAAACTCAATCGGGTCTTCTACCGTCAATATGTGGCCGTACTCGTTTTCGTTCAGGTAGTTGACCATGGCTGCCAGCGTGGTTGACTTGCCTGAACCGGTGGGCCCGGTCACCAGCACCATGCCGCGCGCCTTCATCGCCAGATCGCCAAAAATCTTGGGCGCGTTGAGCTGCTCGAGCGACAAAATCTTGGACGGAATGGTTCGCAGAACAGCACCAGCGCCGCGGTTCTGGTTAAACGCATTGACCCGAAAACGCGCCAGGCCATCAATCTCGAATGAAAAGTCAACTTCCAGAAACTCTTCAAAGTTTTTGCGCTGGGTGTCGTTCATGATGTCATACACCATCGCGTGCACCTGCTTGTGATCCAGCGGCTCAACGTTGATGCGCCTGACGTCGCCGTGCACCCGGATCATCGGCGGCAAACCGGCTGACAGGTGCAGGTCAGACGCCTTGTTTTTAACGCTGAAAGCCAGCAGTTGCGTGATGTCCATCCCGAAAATCCTTAAAAAATTGGCAGTATTTTTAACCACACTCTGTAGGACAAAGCCCCACCGATTGCAGTTTACAGTCGGATTATGACCATGATCGTTCGTAACCTTCAAAGCGTGCGTGACCGCATCACCACTGCTTGCGTTGCTGCCGGGCGCAACCCGGCCAGCGTCCGGCTTCTGGCTGTGTCCAAAACTTTTGGCGCTGCCGCCGTGCTGGACGCCATGGCGGACGGCCAGCGTGCTTTTGGTGAAAACTACATTGCCGAGGGAGTTGAAAAAATCACAGCGCTGCAAGAACACACCGCGCTGGAGTGGCATTGCATCGGCCCGGTGCAAAGCAACAAAACCCGACTGGTAGCTGAGCACTTTGACTGGGTGCAGTCGGTTGACAGATTAAAAATTGCGCAGCGCCTGAGCGAGCAACGCCCGGCGCATTTGAAGCCCCTGCAAATCTGCCTGCAGGTCAATATCGACGGCGGCGTCAACAAGTCCGGCGTTGCGCCAGATGCGTTGGCAGCGCTGATCAAGGGCGTTATCAGTTTGCCGCGTCTGCAGTTGCGCGGTTTGATGATGATCCCCGAGCCTGCTATTGATTTTGTAGCTGCTTGCGCGCTTTATACAACGGCTAGAGCACTATTTGACCATATAAATGATGCTGGATTGCTGTCTGCACCGATGGATACGCTGTCCATTGGCATGACGGCTGATCTGGAGGCTGCCATCCATTGCGGCAGCACGATGGTGCGTGTCGGCACGGCGATATTTGGCAGCCGGTAAATTGCTGCCAGCTGTGCCGGAGCTACATCTGACCTGACTATGCCGCAGTGGTTTTATGTAGTCTTTTAGTGCTCTAGCCCACGTAAGTAGCGCGCAAGCAGCTCCTTTTTCAATAGCAAATCGTTGGTGATAGTTTCTGCAATGCCTACAGATTATTTGCAAAACCCCAATGCCAATGCGACCAGGCAGCGCCTGTGCTGCCCCCACATCAGGCTGGCAGCTGCCGCATGAACTGCTCCAGTTCATCAATGGGCAGGGCTTTGCAAAACAGGTGTCCCTGATACGAATCGCAGCCAAAGCGCCTGAGCATGTCGCGCTGCTCAATCGTCTCTACACCCTCGGCCACCACACCCAGGCCCAGGCTTTGGGCCAAGCCAATGATGGTGCGTGCAATCGCTGCATCGTTGGGGTCGCTCAGGATGTCCTTGACAAACAGACGATCAATTTTTAACTGGTTCAGCGGCAGGTGTTTGAGATAGGACAGTGCCGAATAGCCGATTCCGAAATCGTCAATCGACAGCGTCACGCCAGCTTTGCTGAGCAAACCCATTTTGGCGATGGTCACTTCCATTCCGGTAGCCAGCAGGCTTTCGGTCAGCTCCAGATCGAGTTTGTTGGCGTTGACGCCAACCCGCTTGATGGTGGCCATCACCATGTCAACAAAGTCGGGGTGACGAAACTGCCGCACACTGACGTTCACTGCAATGCGCAGGTGGCTTGTTTCGGCGTGTTGTGCCCATTTGGCCAGCTGGACGCATGCTGTCTCTATCACCCACTGCCCCAATTGCAAAATCAGCCCGCTTTCTTCAGCCTGGCCAATGAACGCGTCGGGAAACATCAGGCCTCTTGCCGGGTGCTGCCAGCGCACCAGAGCTTCTACGCCAAACATGCGGCCTTCGCGCCCGACTTGCGGCTGGTAGTACAGAACAAAATCACCGGCTCGCAGGCTTTGCCGCAGCTCCATGTTCAGCGCGGCATCAGCAATCACCGAAGCCTGCAGGCTTGGGTCAAAAAAGCAGACGGTGTTGCGCCCCGAGGCTTTGGCCTGGTACATGGCCAGGTCAGCCTGTTTGAGCAGGTCGCTCATGGACTGCTCACGCCTGTCAAACAGCGTGACGCCAATGCTGCAGGTGCTGTAGTGCTGGTAGCCAGCCAGGTCGTACGGATCGCTGAGCGCCAGCAAAATCCGCTGGCCAACAATGTGGCTGTAGTCGATAGCGGCTGCTGTATCTTTGGGCAGGCTCTCCAGCATCACCACAAATTCGTCCCCGCCCAGGCGGGCCACGGTATCGTTCAGCCTGACGCATGAACCCAGCCGGGTCGCTACTTTGCGCAGCAGCTCATCGCCTGTCGCATGGCCCAGGGTGTCGTTAAGAACCTTGAAGTTGTCAAGGTCAATAAACATCAATGCACCATTGATGCCACCGGTTTCATCAGGGTCGGCATGGATGTCAGCTTCAGTGCCTTGCGCCAGCACACGCTCCAGCCGATCCATCAGCAACTGGCGATTCGGCAGCTGCGTTAACGGGTCATGAAACGCCAGGTATTCAATCTCTTCTTCAGCTGTCTTGCGGCGGGTGATGTCGCGTGCTGTTGACACCCAATGCGTCACCTTGCCCTCGGCCAGCCGGATCGGAACAATGTCCATTTCAATCCAGAACAGCGAGCCATCTTTCTTGTAATTGATCAGCTCTGCGTGGATCGGTTTCAGCTGGTTGAGCGCCGTGCGGATCCGGCTCAATTCAGCATACTGACTGCCTTGCCCCTGCAGCAAACTCGGTGAGCGGCCCATCACCTCCTGGCGGTTGTAACCGGTGTGCTTTTCAAAAGCTTCATTGACATAAACGATCTTGTGGGTGGGCTCATCGGGAAAGCACATTTGCGTGATCATCACAATATCGTTGAGCTTTTCCATGCCGGCCTTCAGCAGCATCAGCTCACCGTTGTCACGCCCCGTAACAGGAGCTTGGGGATAGATAAAACGTCGGCCAAATAGTTGGAAGTGCATGCCCGCAAGCTTAGGGTTTGCGGAAACTATTTGTGTAAAGAGTATGACCCGTGTTACTGAAGGTTACGTCCTACAACGTGCTTGGAATTCGCCTGATGCGCGTTACAAGCTCGGCCGTTTCAAATCAGGGCTACTCAAACGCTGCCACTGAAACACACCATGCACAACATCCTCTTTGTATCCGGTACCCGCCCGGAAATTATCAAGCTGGCTCCGCTTTACCACGCCTTTCGGCAAACCAGCTGGGCTGAAGTCAGCTGGCTGCACACCGGGCAGCACGCGGAAATGGCCACCAGCATCCTGGCCTGTTTTGACGTGGTGCCTGACATCACACTCAAACGGGTGGGCAGCAGCCTGCTGGACTTCAGCATCGGTTGCAGGCAACAGCTTGAAGTGGAAATGGCTAAAAAGCAGTGGTCGCTGGTCGTTGTGCAGGGCGACACAGAAAGCGCTTTTCAAGGCGGGTTGGCTGCGTTTTATAACCGTGCACCGTTGGCCCACATTGAAGCAGGTCTGCGTACCTACAACCTGGATCGGCCGTTTCCAGAAGAGGGCTTGCGGCAAATGATCAGCCGACTGACCCGCTTTCATTTTGCGCCTACACAGCGCGCCCGCGTGGCGTTGCAAAACGAAGGAATTGCCGATGAATTCATTCACATGACAGGCAACACAGTGATTGATGCGCAGCAGTGGACTTGCGCGAACCGCGGTGTCAAACGCAGCATTGAAGGCAAGGGCCATTTGCTAGTGACGGTGCACCGGCGTGAAAACTGGGGTCGCGATCTGGCTGAAATTTGCCACGCCATCGCGGGCATTGCAGCGTTGCATCCTGATCTGCAAATTCTGTTTCCAGTGCACTTAAACCCCGTGGTGAAAGGCCCGGTCAACAGCATTTTGAAAGGCATTGCAAACATCACATTGACCGAGCCACTGGACTACACGCAAATGCAGCAGGCACTTGCTGATGCCTGGCTGGTATTGACAGATTCAGGCGGTCTGCAGGAAGAAGCGCCCACCTTTGGTGTGCCAGTGCTGGTACTGCGTGATGAAACTGAACGCCCTGAAGCGGTTGACGCAGGTTGTGCCCTGCTGATAGGCGCCGAGCGCAATACGATTGTCAAACAGGTCATGCGCCTTGCCACAGACAAGGTTGCCTATAAGCGCATGTCTCAAGCTGGCAATCCGTTTGGCAACGGCACCGCGTCAAGCCAGACGGTAGAGATTTTGGCGCGACATTTTCAAACGCAACCTGCCAGGCTAGCTGAGGCAGCCTGAACTCTGGATTGAGCCCGGAGGCAAACTGAAAGCTTGAGCGCTGGCTCTGGCTTTGGCTGTGCTTTGGCTTGGGGCTTGACGACATAACACCGGACGATTTTTTTATGCCAGATTCATTTAGTGCTTACCCAGTAGCCTCGGTCATGGCTTCAATGCTGTTTGTGATCGTGGTGATCATGATGCTGTATGGCGTCAGGCATTTCCTTTTCACCTTTAACCGGTTGACGGGCATACAGCGCCATCCGTACATTGATATTTCAGTGGCCCGCTGGCCGATGATCACCGTTTTCATTGCTGCCCACAATGAAGAAAAAGTTATTGCTGGCTGCATGGCTGCACTGCTCAATACCGACTACCCGGCAGACCGCCTGAAGATCATTCCCGTCAACGACCGTTCAAGCGATTCCACGCGATCCATCATTGATGGCTACGCACAGCGCTACCCCACCCGTATTTGCCCCTTTCACCGAACCGAAGGCAAGGCCGGCAAATCAGCCGCGCTGAAGGATGCGCTGCAATTTGCTGTTGGCGACATTGCGATTATTTTTGATGCCGACTATGTGCCCGGCCGCGGCTTGCTCAAGCAACTGGTGGCACCGTTTTTCGACCCGGAAGTCGGTGCCGTGATGGGCCGCGTGGTGCCCATGAACAGCGGAGCCAATTTGCTGACCCGCTTGCTGGATCTGGAGCGCTCGGCAGGCTACCAGGTAGACCAGCAGGCTCGCATGAACATGAATTTGTTGCCTCAGTACGGCGGCACGGTGGGCGGAGTGCGTCTGTCGGCTGTTGAAGCTGTCGGCGGCTGGCATGACGACACCCTGGCAGAAGACACCGACATTACTTTCAGGCTGATGTTCAACGGCTGGAAAACCATTTATACCAACCGTTCGGAATGCTATGAAGAAGTGCCAGAGGACTGGAATATCCGTATCAAGCAGGTCAGCCGGTGGGCCAAGGGACACAACCAGGTAATGGCGCGTTACTGGTGGCAATTTGCGACCAGTTCTTACCTCACTCTTGGGCAGCGCATTGACGGCCTGCTGCTGCTGTTCGTCTTTGTCATCCCGCTCATCATGCTGGTCGGCTGGGGTCTGGCACTGGCCTTGTATTTCCTCAACGCGGGCTCGCTGCTGTCGCAACTGATTCCAGTTTTCGCGTTGATGGTTTATGGAACGCTGGGTAACTTTGCAGCGTTCTTTGAAATTGTGGTGGCGGTTTTGTTGGACGGAAATCGCAAGCGGCTGCGTTTGCTGCCATTCAATATGCTGGGCTTTTTGGTCAGCCTGTTTGCCATTGCCGGTGCTGTTTTGAGTTTGATCATGGATCGCATTTTCAAACGCGAAATGGTGTGGGACAAAACCATTCGCTACCGCGCTCCAGTGAGCCTGCCCGTCAGCGCGCCTGCAAACCTGACCATCGGCTCGCCCCTTCAAACACCTATCACCACACAGAAAGTAATCAAATAATGGCTGATACTGCCGTGACCCTTGCCATGTTTGCAGTGCTGTGTTTGTTGCTGCTGACGCTGCCCTTTTTTCCTGCCTTCAGGGAGTGGCGCTACCCCAGCGATGTCGCGCCGCTGCCGGTTTCAGCAGACTACACAAGCGACATTGACCATTTCGCCAGGCGCCTTCACTCAGACGTGATGGGCAAACTGAAGCTGGGCCCCGCAACAGGTTTTGAGCAGTTTGACTTTGTCACAACGCCAATTGAAACGATGCGCTTTGCTGATGCAACGACAAGACTGATTGCAAAGCGGCCCATCGAAACGGACATTGGCATCCAGACAACCCGCCAGCTGTACGTGCAGGGTGATATTCGCACCGGCCCTGAATCATCTTTTTCATCCCTTTATGCTGACGGCAACATTGTGTTGGGCAATGGCAGCCGCATTCATGACTGGGCACATGCAACCGGCATGCTGCGGCTGGATCACAACGGCGTTGCACTGCGCCGCGTGTCTGCCGGAACCTCCATAGAGCTGGGCAATGAAGTCTGGTTTGAACGCCTGCAGGCACCGACATTGCGTTTTGGGTTGCAGACAGGCCGGGTGAAATCGCCTTTCAAAACCAGTCAGACGAATGCCAGTTACGCTGATTTGCCCCATGCCATCGAGCAAACACCATTGCTGTATCTGATTCGCGGGGATTGCATCCTGCCCGAGGGCAGCTGCTTTCACGGCTCTTTGGTGGTCACCGGTTTTCTGATCATTGGCAAAGGCACCACGGTGATTGGCGACATCAAGGCACGTGAAGGCATCAGCATCAGCCGGCATGGCCGGGTTGAAGGAGCCATTACCTGCGAAAAGCGCATTTACGTTTTCAAGGATGCCAGCGCTTTTGGTCCGGTGGTTTCTGAAAGTGACATTTTGCTGGGAGCGCGCGCAACTGTTGGTTTGCCAGATGCTTTGACCACTGTCACAGCGCGCAACATCATTGTTGAAGAGGGTGTGGTCATTCATGGAGAAGTCTGGGCGCATGACATCGGGATGGTGAAACCTGAATGAATGCCAAACCGTTTTTGCAAGGTTTGCTGGTACTGGGCTTGTTGCTCTCGAGCGGTTGTGGCACTGCCCGTCCGGTTTTTAATCTGGCGGGATACCAAAACGAAAGTGGTGCCATCCCGATCCTGTACAAGGGAGATACTACCGATCCCTACTTTGCCTTACAGGCGTTGTTGTTGGCTCATGACAACGGGATGGACACAACCGCGGCGTCTGAAAAATTTGCCAATTGGCTGGTAACCAAGCAAAAGCCAGACGGAACCTTCGACCGTTTTTGCCTGAGCGCAGCCAAAGCCTGGGTTTCCTGCAAAACAGCCGATGCAGACGATTCCCTGCTGGCTTTGTGGATGCGCCTGCTGGACACCATGCCGCATCACCTGAGTGAGAATCCGGCGTGGATGAAAAGCTATTCGACCAGTAAAAAAGCACTGGTGAACCTGTATCAGCCTTCCCGCGGTATTTACATGGTGTCGCCGGTGTATCTGCATGGCCTGTTCATGGACAACCTGGAAGTATGGTCGCTGAAAGCGCATGCAAAGGCGTTCAAAAAAGCAGAGGCAGAAAAATTGGCCCAAAATATTTACAAGACCTTTTGGCAGGGTGCAAACAACAGCTTTTTAGTATCTACCCAAGTCGAACAACAAAGCCAGAAACCCCAGTTTTATCCGGATCACGTGGCCCAGATATTCCCCCTGCTGGTAGATTTTCCGTTGTTGCCCCAGGAGTCGAAAACCTATTACAAAAACTGGATGAAGTTGCACCGTGGGCAATGGCTCAAACATGGCCAGACGGATTATCCCTGGGGTCTTTTGGCAGTGCTTGCATTAAGGCAGGGCGATACGCCCAGCGCGCGTTGCTGGTTGCGGGAAACTGCTGGCATGCGCCATTCAGACCGGTGGGCAGTCACTGACGAAGCCGCCTTCCTGATACTGGCCAGCAGGCAAATTCAGGCCGCTGGTAAAAATGCCAGCTGCCAGTGATAATGTTTTGATTACAACTACCAACAGGAACCGTTCAATGTTGAAAAACATATTTCGTAAAAAAACTCTGCTTTTAGCCGGCTTGGCCAGTCTGGGGTATTGCAGTGCAGTATCAGCACAAACCATCAACCAGGGATTGATTCAGACATCGCCAGCGATAGTGCCTACCACTCCTGTAGATTCAGCAGCTGACATGCCACGCGGGCTGGAGCTCGTCACCGGATTTCAAAATTTGAGCGGTGGATTTTCAAACTGGCGCGACATTACCTTGCGCGGCATCTATGGCTTGCCTTCACACCTGCTGCAAGGTGAGGTGTCTGTGCATCGCCGCTTTAATCAGGATGGAACATATCTGGGCTTGAGCGACACAGTGACTTTCAATGAAGACTATTACGGCAATATTGCGCTGGGGCTGGGCGATGGCGCTTTTTACCTGCCGAAGTATCGGGTTGACGCCACGTTGTATAGAAAGTTTCTGACGGATCGCAGCCTGGTTGGCTCTGTCGGCCTGGGTTACTACAAGGCACCGGATGGTCATTCAGACGAAAGCCTGTCTTTGGGATTGGTGTATTACTTTCAATCGCCATGGGTTGCTGAAGTTGGTGTGCGTTTTAACAGCAGCAATCCCGGCGCCATCAGGACGCAGCAGCAGTTTGGAGCACTAACTTACGGCCGCGCCAAAGCGGATTTGGTCACTGTGCGCTATGCCTGGGGCGGCGAGGGATACCAAACCATTGCAAGCGCTGCGCAGCTTGTGAATTTTAAAAGCCGTGAGGCAAGTCTTTCATGGCGTCATTGGTTAAATCCCCGCACCGGTGTTGTTGTCGGTGCCAATCGTTATGTCAATCCGTCTTACGTTCGTTCAGGATTGAATATCGGTATCTTTCACGATTTTTAATAACATTGCCCCACTACCATGCTCAGCAAAAACATTTCTGTCGCCAGCGAAGCCAAAGAGCATGACCGCAGTTTTCATGCAGCGTTCCTGGCCGTTAAACAAGCCAGGCATCTGCATGTCAAAGTGCGGCCGCATCGCGCGATAACTGCACTGAAAGTCACGCCGTACCTGCTGGCACAGGCGCTGCTTTTGCCGCTGGTTTTGTGTGCGCTGTTGTACTGGGGCAAGCCTGTGTTGCTGGATTTCTGGCGGGACGTTATTGTGTTTTGGTCGTCTGGCCTGGGCCTTGTTTTTGGCCAGACTTTTACGCTCAATGATGCGGGTCAGGTCATTCCCCGACTTTCTACTGGCAGCGTGTCCACGCCACTGCCAACCGTGCTTGCGTTAGGCGTTACCACGCTGATAACCATTGCCGGCCTGTTGTTGTCGCTGACCATGAAAGGCGCGAGCCTGCCGCTTAAATATCCGCTGCGCATTGTCTGCATCGTGCAGCTGGTGGCGACCATTTATTTTTGGTGGTTGCCCGGCAACTTTCCTTACAGCGTAGCCCGCCACAGCGAAGAACTCCTGACAATCGGTTATGTCGTGATGATGGGCACGCCGATCATGCTGGCCATGGGTTACTACATTTTGAACCAGAGCCTCACGCTTAAACTCTTTCACACATTTTTAATACTGGGCTTTTTAGCCATCATGGTGCCGCATCAGGTATTGGCCCAGGCTTTTATCATGCAATATTTTTCAGTGCTGTTTATGCCTGTTTTATATATCTGCTTTGGTGCGGTGTTTGATGCGCTGGTTTTTGTAGCGCTGTATTCCTGGGCTGTGAGCCGCGTGCCTGCCAATGCAACGGTTTAAATCGAAACCCCGCGGAAGTGAATGACACACAGCTTGCTGGCGCCAGAAGTCATGCTCTTCAGTCTGGACTGGCAAGAATCTCAAAGTCTGCGTCGCCCAGATACCGGTTAACGCCAAATGCTGCCTGTGTTGCAGCCAGCTCGGCAGCTTCCCATTGTTCAGCCAGCAGTAGCTCTGAGGCACTGACCGGCCAGGGACGTGGGTGATCTGCACACTGCAAAAAAAGCTTTCGGTAAGCCAGATAGCACGGCAACACCAGTGCCTCATCACCCAGTGCGTTGTCTAGTGCTGAACGAAAACGAAGCACAGCCAATTCGCGTTCCGTGGCAGTCACATCTTCAGCCGAAAAAATTTTAAGCAGGTATGTCAAGCCTGTGATTATTTACGAAATAACAAAACATTTCTTGTTGAAATTTTGAAGCACAAAATTAAAATTGTTACGCATCTTGCATCCTCGAAGTAGATTAAATTTTTGATAGGTTTACCATCCATTTTTTTTTAAGGATGTCACATGGCAACACCGTTTTTTGGCAAACGCGAAATTGATACGTCGGGCTCTCTGACATCATCATCAAATCTCAGGCAGGCCGCTCCACAGCCTACTGTCAACACCACTTCCAGCACTCCGCCCACACCTCCTGTGAGCACTGTCACAGACACAAAAGAAGGCGGCAGCAAGCTGACTGTCGGGCCCAATATCAAGCTGAAAGGTGTTGAGATTACTGACTGCGATACGCTGGTAGTAGAGGGCCTGGTTGAGGCCACGATGGATTCACGCGTGATGCAAATCGCCGAGCAGGGCGCATTCAAGGGCTCAGCAGAAATAGATGTGGCGGAAATTCGTGGGGAATTTGATGGCAACCTGACAGTGCGCCAAAAGCTGGTCATTTACTCGACTGGCAAGGTCACAGGCACCATCCGTTATGGCAAATTGGTCATTGAAGAAGGCGGCCAGCTGGCGGGGGAAATCCTGTTCGGTACAGCCACATCTCCGGGCAAAACATCCGGTTTGACGCAGGTAGGCGGCGCTCTTAAAACAGCTTGAGCAGCAGCGGAATCAGAAACGGCATCCACAGCGATGCCATGATCACCTGCAGTCCCAGTGCAAGGGCAGCATAGGCACCAGCGTCGGCATTGACCTGTAGGGCACGTGCTGCGCCTATTCCATGGGCCGCAGTACCCAATGCAAATCCGCGTGTGGCCCACCCTGACGGCGTAGTAGGGATACGCAACGCATCAAACAGGTATTTTCCCGCCAGCGCGCCTACCAGCCCGGTGATCACCGCAAATACGGCCGCCAGCGCAGGAATACCGCCGATTTTTTCGGCAATGCCCATCGCAACTGGTGCGGTCACTGATTTGGGCACCAGCGACAGCATGACTTCCGGCGGCAGTTTGAAGGTCCACGCCAACAGCAATGCCGACCCACTGGCCGCTACCCCGCCAGCGGCTGCAGCCAGCAGCAAACGCCCCCAGCGCTGGCGCAGTTCAGCGCGGCGCTGCCAGAGTGGCCAGGCCAGTGCCACCACAGCAGGGCCCAACAGGAAATGAATAAACTGCGCTCCTGCAAAGTAGGTTGGATAAGGAATTTTTGACAGCAACAACCCACCTGCCAGCGTACTGACTGTCCACAACACCGGATTGGCCCAGGGCGCCTGGTTGAGCCGTGTGTAAACGGCATGAGCCGCAACATAAACGACCAGCGTTGCTGCCAAGCCAAACAGCGGTGTCGCTGACAGGTAGACCCAGAGCTCAACAAAATCAGTCATCGTTCAGGTTTTTTTTGAGGTTTTTAAATCCATGCATGACGAATACTGTCACGGCCAAACCGGCCAGTGTTGACAACACAATCACCAGCAGCATTTGAAAACCGTACTGGCTGACAAGCGAAAAATGCGTCATGACGCCGACACCGACCGGTACAAAGAGTAAGGAAAGGTGTGACAGCAAAAAGTCAGCGCACTGGCTGACGGGCTCACGAACCACAGCCCAGCGCAGGGCAAACAGCAGCAACAGCATGCCCACAACGGGGCCAGGAAAAGGCAATGTCAAGCCGCGTGCCAGCAGCTCACCCACTGACTGGAAGGCCAGCAACCAGGCCAGTCCGCGCAGAGCCTGCATTTTAAAATCGGGGTAGATCGGGATGCGAAATCTTGCCGCCGCGAACCAGCATTTTTCCGTATTCTGCACAGCGGTTCAGCGTCGGGATGACCTTGCCCGGGTTCAACAGGCTGCGGCTGTCAAACGCACGCTTGACACCAAACATCTGCTCGTTTTCTTCGCTTGAAAACTGCACGCACATGGAGTTGAGCTTTTCAATGCCCACACCATGCTCGCCCGTTACAGTGCCGCCCATCGCAACGCTGGTTTCCAGGATTTCAGCACCAAACATTTCGCAGCGGTGCAACTGGTCAGCATCGTTGGCATCAAACAAAATCAGCGGATGCAGATTGCCGTCGCCTGCGTGGAACACATTGGCACAGCGCAAGGCGTACTTTTTTTCCATTTCGGCAATGGCCAGCAAAATATCGGCCAGGCGTTTGCGTGGGATGGTCGAGTCCATGCACATGTAGTCCGGGCTGATGCGTCCGCTGGCGGGAAAAGCATTTTTGCGACCTGACCAGAATTTCAATCGTTCGGCTTCGTTCTCGCTGACCGTGATGGCGGTTGCACCGCAGCGCCGCAAGACATCGCTCATGCGGCCGATTTCTTCTTCGACTTCTTCAACCGTGCCATCGCTTTCGCACAGCAAAATAGCCTCGGCAGTCAAGTCATACCCTGCGTGTACAAAGTCTTCAACCGCTGCGGTCATGGGCTTGTCCATCATCTCCAGGCCAGCTGGAATAATGCCCGCTGCAATGACAGCGGCCACAGCGTCGCCAGCTTTGCGCAAATCATCAAAGCTGGCCATGATGCAGCGTGCCAGTTGCGGCTTGGGAATCAGCTTGACGGTAACTTCAGTCGTGATGGCCAGCATGCCTTCGCTGCCAACAATGATGCTGAGCAAGTCGTAGCCTGGCGCGTCCAGCGCGTCGCTGCCAAACTCGACCTCCTCGCCTTCAATTGTGAAACCCTTGACCTTGACAACGTTGTGTACCGTTAAACCATATTTCAGGCAGTGCACACCGCCCGAGTTTTCAGCCACATTGCCGCCGATGGTGCAGGCAATCTGGCTGGACGGATCGGGCGCGTAATACAGGCCATGCGGCGCAGCGGCTTCTGATATTGCCAGGTTGCGCACGCCGCCTTGCACCACGGCAGTGCGGCTGAAGGGGTCAAGCTTCAATATTTTGTTGAACTTGGCGAGCGACAGCGTGACGCCCATTTTGTGCGGCATGGCACCGCCACTCAGGCCCGTGCCGGCACCGCGTGCCACCACCGGAACATTGAGCCCATGGCAGGTTTTCAGCACCGCCTGAACCTGCTCATAAGTTTCGGGCAACACCACCACCAGCGGGCGCTGCCGGTACGCGGTCAGGCCATCGCATTCGTAGGGTGTTGTGTCCTCGTTGTTCCACAGCAATGCGTGTCCGGGCACGACGGCTTGCAAGCTGCGTACCACCAGCGCTTGCTGGTCTGCCCGCTCTATTAAAAACTGCTGCTCTTGCGTCAAGGGTGCATTCATGGTCAAGTTCCTGGTGAAGCCTGACTTTAGTGCATCTCAGACTTTTTGGGCTGAAGAAATTTAACGAAGCGTGTAAATCGCGGGGTTACTGCACCACCGTTTTTACAGGCAGACCGGGTTGAATGTCACCAGCTGGATAAACCCCGTTGATCAACCGCAACTGCTGCTCCGGGTTGGACAGCGGCGAGGTTCTGGCCAGCTCTGCAAAGCCGCCACGCGGCATCACGGCTGAGCGCACCATCCATGGCCTGGCGGCAGATCTGTCTGCTGTAGTCATTGTGCGAAAAGTATTTTCAGTGTCCAGCATCTGAGCGCGGTTGCGTTGCAATGTGGCGGGGTCTTTGGCGGCATGAATGAAGAGGAACACGTTGCCCTGCGAACTGGTAATCAGTGTGAGCTCGGTGTTTTGAGCCTGGCCATTTTTGCCTGCCACTGTGCCAGTAAAGCGCGTTGCT
>JAYUVG010000222.1:0-5014 GCA_043754255.1 Polaromonas sp.
AGCTTACTCAGCTTACTCAGTCGTGTCGTCCCGGACTTGATCCGGGATCCATGACCCCGCTCCCTGCAAGCCCCGCTGAAGGCATAGATCCCGGGTCGAGCCCGGGATGACAGCCAAAGCACCAAAGCCATCATCTGAGAGCAAGCATCAATCATCGAATTCGTGCACCCGAATCGGCATCAAACCAGAACAGCTTGGCCAACGGCAGCGCAATACCAATCTGCTCGCCAAAGCTCAAGCGTGTGCCCTTGTCGGCCTTGACGGTGAGCGGTTGACCGCCCAGCTTGACAGTCACCATCACCGCATCGCCCAGCAACTCACAGGAAAAAACCGGGGCCACCACGTGCGCCGTGTGGTGGTCGCACAAACTGGCGTCTTCGGCGCGTACCCCCACCGTCAATGCGCCGTCACGCGGCGCAGGCACGGTTTGGCTCAAAGGCGCGCCGCCAAGCGATTGCAATTGCCCGCCGACAGCGATGCCGGGTAACAGGTTCATCGCCGGATTGCCAATGAACCCGGCAACAAAGGTGTTGGCCGGGTCGTTGTAGATCACCTCAGGTGTTGCCAGTTGCTGGATTTCACCGTTTTTCATCAGTGCCACACGGTGGGCCAGTGTCATGGCTTCAACCTGATCATGCGTGACATAAATGGTGGTGACCTGCAGCTCATGCGCCAGAAACTTGATTTCAGAACGCATGGCCACACGCAGCTTGGCATCCAGATTCGACAGCGGCTCGTCCATTAAAAATACGCGCGGCTCGCGCACAATGCTGCGTGCCAAAGCCACCCGCTGACGCTGGCCACCCGACAGCTCACGCGGGTAGCGATGCAAATAATCAGTCAGCTCCACGCGCTGGGCGGCTTTGGCAATCAAAGGGGCTTGAGCATTGGCAGACAGTTTGCGTAACTTGAGCGGGTAGCCAATGTTTTGCGCCACCGTCATGTGCGGGTACAGGCCATAGTTTTGGAACACCATGGCCACATCGCGCTGCTGGGTCGGCGTTTCGTTGATGCGCTGGCCATCAAAGGCAATCGTTCCGCCGGTTGGTTCTTCCAGCCCCGCCACCATGCGCATGGTCGTGGTTTTGCCGCAACCACTGGGGCCAAGCAATACCAGAAATTCTTTGTCTGCAATTTCCAGGTTCAGGTCTTTCACCACCCGTACGGCTTTGCCTGCGCTGCGGTAGGTTTTGTCCAGTTGCTGAAGGGAAATGGCGGTCATGCTGTCCTTTTCATTTGGTGCTGCCAGCAGTCAGCGAGCCGATGAACTGTTTGTGCACCGCCAGTGAGATCAAAATCATCGGCAACGTGATGATCATTCCCGCGGCTGCCATCAGCTCCCACAAATCGCCACGCTCGGTACGAAAACCAATCAGGCCAATCGGCAATGTCAGCGCGTCCTGTTTGGTCAAAATCAGCGCAAACAAAAACTCATTCCAGGTCAGCGTGAAGCTGAACACGGCAGCCGTGATGACGCCCGGCAAAGCAGCGGGTACCACCATTTCCCACAACACCCGCAGGCGAGACGCGCCATCGACCATCGCCGACTCTTCCATCTCCAGCGGCACGGCATCGACAAAGCCCTTGATCATCCATACCGCGTAGGGCAGCACGATGGACAGGTTCACCATCACCAGCGCGCCCCGCGTGTCAAGCCAGCCCAACTCTTTGAACATCAAAAAGTACGGCAACACCACGACCGCAGCGGGTATGAACTGCGAAGCGATGATGGCTAAAAACAGCGGTTGCTTGAAGGCAAAGTCAAACCGTGAAAACGCATACGCCGAACACAGCGCCAATGGCATGGCAATCAGCACCGTGCTGCCCGCCACCATCAAGCTGTTAAAGAGTTTGCTGCCCAAATTCCACGGGTGCCGAAAAATGGTTTTCAGATTTTCAAGCGTGGGCGTGAACCATAACGCGTTGTCCAGTGAATAAACGTCGCGCGGCAACTTGAAGGCGGTCAGCATGATCCAGGCAATCGGCAACAAGATGGCTGCAACCACAATGAATGCCAGCAATTGACGCACCCAGTTCCAGGCGCGCTCGCCTGTTGGCGTCACGTACCCAAGCCTGGGGTTGCTGTGCAGAATTTGCACCGCCTTCATGACGACGGCTTTCTGAAGAGCAGCCGCAGATAGAACCCGGCCAACACCATCAGCACGGCCGTCAAAACATAGGCCGCAGCGGCGGCGTAACCCATGTCGTAGTAATTAAATGCCGTCTGGTACACAAAGTAAGCCAGAGTTTGGGTACTTGTGCCCGGCCCGCCGCTTGAGAGCGTGTAAATCGTGTCGAAAGCCTTGAGTGCAAACACGGTTTTAAGCAGCAAAACGATGGCAATCACCGGCTTGAGTTGCGGCAGCGTGATGTCCCGAAACACCGCCCAGCTTGATGCGCCGTCCACCTTGGCGGCCTCTTGCGTGTCGGCCGGTATGCTGGCCAGACCGCCCAAAATGACCAGCGTCATGTACGGTGCCCAGTGCCACACATCGCTGGCCACCACCGCAATCATCGACAGCGTTGCATCAGCCAGCCACACCTTGCCCGCAAACCACGGCACCAAGTTGGCCAACGCCGCCTGCAGCACACCGTACTCGGGGTTTAAAAAGAAACGGAAGGAAATACCAATCAAGGCCGGACTCATGACAAACGGCAGCATGAGCAACACGCGCGCCAGCGAATTGACGCGCCCTGCTTTGCGCAGCAGCAAGGCCACAGACAGTGCAATCACCAGCGTCGCCAGCACATCAGCACCCACAAACACACACGTCACGCGAACTGTTTCCCAAAACTCCGGGTCATCGGTCAGCAGGTTGGTGTAGTTTTGCAGGCCAACAAAATCACCCGGCGTGCTCGTCTGCGCCAGCTTCCACTGGCGAAAGCTGAGCACCAGCGAGTAACCCAGCGGGAAAGCGGCCATGGCCGCCACCACCACCAGTGTCGGGGCCAGCAGCAACCACTTGAAATAGCGCTCACTCATGCTCTGCTTTTGATTGCTTTTTCAGTGCCAGCCCACACGATCAGGCGCGCAAAATTTTGCGGCAGCGCAATGCTGCACTGTCCATCGCGGCTTTCACCTGCACTTTGCCACCAATGATTTCACTGATGCTGGCCTCCAGCACGTCGCTGACCTGTGCCCACTGCGGAAACAGTGGCGTGCCCTTGGCCCCGCGCAGTGCTTGCGCGCCAAATACGTGCATGGACTTGAAGCGCACATTCACATCGGCGTCGAGCATGTTGCTGGTTTGTACGGCCACCACTTCATTGAGCGACTTGTCAAGCAACACATTGCGCTCAATCGCCGGGTCGCTGACCCAGGCCAAAAACTCCATGGCTGCGTCTTTTTTCTTGCCGAATTTGTTGATGCCGTAAAACCAGCTGTTGGTGTACGTAGTGGCTTCTTTGCCTGGAAAAGCGGGCAGCGCCGCATAAGCCACTTGTTCAGGTTTGAGCGTGGAGGTTTTCGCGTCAACCAACCCGGCGTAGCGCCACCACCACACCGGCACCATCGCGCTCTTGCCTTGCGCGACGGAATTGACCGCATCGGCCTCGTTAAAGCCCGAGCTGCCTGGCGGACAAACCTTGTGCTTCAAGTACAAATCAACATAGTCTTGCGTGGCCTGTATGCCCTGCGGTGAATTAAATGCAGGCTGGCCCTTGGCATCGAGCAAATCACCACCGCGACCCCACAGATAGTTGAACCAGATCATCAGGTTTTGCCCGGCGGTCTTGCCGTAGTACATGGACACGCCCGACAGGTCTGTTTTGGCCTGGATTTCCTTGCCCTGCACAATCATTTCGTCCCAGGTGTTGGGCGCTTTCATGTTCAGCTTGTCGTAAATGTCCTTGCGGTAAAACATCAGCTGCACGTGGCCACGAATCGGCATGCCCAAGATATTTTTTCCGTTGCCGTTGCCGTCACGTGCCGCACGCAGGTGCGCGCCCGCGTAGCGGTTCATGTCTATTTTCTTTTCTGCAATGCGGCTGTTGATCGGGTCAAACAGGTTGTACAGGCTCGGGCCCCAGACATCCATGACCGACAGCACGTCGTACTGCGCATTGGCGGCCACCAGCTCGGCGGTGAGCTTTTCACGCGTGCTGGCAAACGGCACGTACTGGTACTTGACCTTGATGCCGCTCAAAGACTCAAACTCGGCCAGCTTGGCCTCGTGTGCCTTGAATTGGGGAGCCACTACGGTGAGCAAGTTGATTTCAGTACCCGCGTACGGCTTGCCTTGTTTGAGTGGCGCGCCCGTGGCCTGGCCGAACACCTGAGTTGAAGCAAGGCCGCCTAAGCCAGCCATTGAAGTAGCTGCCAACAGTTCACGACGTTTCATGGTTTGTCTCCTAATTATTAAAAATTACCCACGCGAAAATTAACTGAGTTGTCTCAAGATTTTTCATTCTTGCTGGATGCACGCACCACCAGTCGGCAAGGCACGGTGATGGTGCGAGGCTGTACACCCCCGTCAAGCTGCTCCAGCAGCAGCAGGGCTGCGGCTTCAATCATTTGCTCGACAGGCTGTTCAACCGACGTGAGCTGGTAGGCACCCCAAGCCGCTTGCGGCACGTTGTCAAAACCCACCACACTGACATCGCTGGGGATGCTCAGGCCCAGCTCGGTGCGCAGCACGTCCATGACTGCCATGGCCATATGGTCGCTGCCCACAAACACGGCATCGGGCCGATCGACTTTGCTGGCAAACAGCTGCCGGGCAGCCAATTGCGCACCTTCATAGCTGTAGTTGCCCACCGCACGCGCATGAATGCGCATGCCCAGCAAGGCCAGCTCGTCCCTGAAACCACGCTCGCGGTCCAGGTTGGTGCTGGACTGCTCGAGCCCGGCAATGTAGGCAATCCGCTGATGGCCCCCTGCGTGCAGATGCCGCGCCGCCATGCGGCCACCGGCTTCGTTGTCAGACGTGACAGCGCTGGCCGGGTGGTCTTCATGAGCGCTGCGTTGGGTCATGCGGTTAAACAGCACCACCGGGCTACCGGCTCTGGCGCAGTC
>JAYUVG010000223.1:0-30238 GCA_043754255.1 Polaromonas sp.
TCGTCGCAGGCATAGCCAAACATCAGGCCCTGGTCGCCAGCGCCTGTGTTCAGGTGGTCATCGCTGGCATGGTCAACGCCCTGGGCAATGTCGTTGCTCTGCTTGTCATAGCAGACCATCACCGCGCAGCCTTTGTAGTCAATGCCGTACTCGGTGTTGTCGTAACCAATGCGCTTGATGGTGTCGCGCGCCACCTGGATGTAGTCAACATGCGCATTGGTGGTGATTTCACCAGCGAGCACAACCAATCCGGTATTGGTCAGCGTTTCAGCAGCAACCCGGCTAAGCGGATCCTGCTTGAAAATTGCGTCAAGGATGGCATCAGAAATCTGGTCGGCCACCTTGTCAGGATGGCCTTCAGAAACGGATTCGGAAGTAAATAAAAAGTCGTTCGCCATGTCAGTACACTCCATTAAGTTGCTGGGCGCGTTGCCAGCGGAATGCTTTGGCGAACGCTTTAGCAGTGATGTTTAACGTCGCCCTGCAAGTTGTTCAAATAACTCAGCGACCCAATAATTATAAGCCGCTCAAAACGCACCATCTTTTCCACCATGCTCTGGTTGTTTCAAATCGCTTCTGTTTTACCTTTGGCTGTGCTGCATGCGCTGGGCGGTGGTTTGGGCTGGGCGGTATGGCTTTTCAGCGCTTCCTACCGCCAGCGTTTTCGCAGCAATTCAGCCCAGGCAGGCGTGCCGTTTGACGTAGCCCGACCCGCCATTGCCGAGGCGGGGCGTTTTGTGGCTGAGCTGCCCCGGCTGTGGCTTCGACCCTTTGATGCATCTTGCCTGGGCAATGTGCAAATGCAGGGGCTGGAGCTTGCGCATCAGGCATTCGCACGCGGCAACGGCGTCATCTTTTTCGGCCCCCACTGCGGCAGTTTTGAAATGGGGCCGCAGGCGCTGGCTGAGGTGCTGGGGCCGCAGTACGGCTCAATAACCGCCATCTATCGCCCAGCGCGGCAGGCGTGGCTGGCGGCTGTTGAGTTGAAGGCACGCCAGCGCCAGTACCTGTCGGTGTTGCCGGCCTCGCTCAGTGCCATCAAAGCCATGCACAAGGCTTTGAGGGCGGGGCGCTCCGTAGCCTTGCTGACTGACCAGGTGCCGCCTGAGGGTCAAGGAATATGGGCCCCATTTTTTGGCAAGCCGGCCTACACCATGACACTGGCAGCGCGGCTGGCCATGCAAACCGGCGCAGCCCTGCTGCCGGTCAGCTGTGAGCGGCTGCCAAAAGGGCGGGGTTACATCGTTAAAATTCGTCCCGCGGTGGATTTGCCGCTTGAGCCCAGCCTGCCTGACACCTTGATTTCTACCGTGACCCGCATCAACCAAGCCATTCAAACCATTGTTCTCAGCCAGCCTGGCCAATACCTGTGGGGCTATGGCCGCTACAAATCGCCACGGCAAAACGCAGCAAACCCTGCCCGCAAGGACGCTGCTTGAGAACGCTCGGCCAGCTGGTCAGCCGATGGACAACACGCGGTGGTATTTTGTTCATGCAGCTGCTTGCCTTGCTGCCGCTTGGTGTGGTGCGCTTTCTCGGCAAGCTGCTGGGTTGGGCCTTGTACGCGCTGGTGGGGGCGCGCCGCCGGGTTGTGTTGGCAAACTTGTCGCTATGCTTTCAGGAGCTGCCCGCGCGCGATATACAACGGCTAGCGCGTCAAACCTTCATATATTTTGCGCAGGCCTGGCTGGACAGAAGCTGGATCTGGCATGCCCCGCAAACCGTGGTGCAGCAGCGTATCTCCTTGAGCGGCGCTGCCGATGAGCTGCAAGGCACGGCCCCCACGGTGATTTTTCTGCCGCACTTTGTCGGGATGGACGCTGCCTGGGCTGGCGTTGCTTTGCGCGTACCCCGCCCGTCCACCACCATTTACACCGACCAATCCAACAAGCTGGTGGACAGCTGGATACTGCGCGGACGCCAGCGCTTCGGCAACTTGCGCCTGTTTGGTCGGGCGGACGGCGTTAAACCTATCGTGACAGCGATCAAGGCCGGCCAGCCCCTGTATTTGCTGCCTGACATGGACTTTGGCCCCAATGATTCGGTGTTTGTGCCGTTTTACGGCGTGCCAACGGCCACCGTGCCTTCTTTAGCGCGCTTTGCCCGGCTGGGTAACGCCAAGGTGGTGCCCATCGTTGCACTGATGACGCCTACCGGCTACAACGTGCAGGTGCATCCTGCCTGGCAAAACTATCCCACCGGCGATGCGGTAGCCGACACTGCATTCATGAACCAGCAACTACAGGGCTACATCAACGAGCAGCCCGCGCAGTATTACTGGGTGCACAAGCGGTTTAAAACCCGGCCTGAAGGCGCGCCTGAGGTTTATTGACGCTATGAATTGGTGAGCTGATTGCGCGCTGTTTATGTGGGCTAGAGCACTAAAACCTGATGAAATAAGTGCTTTGGAACCTTAAAATCTGTCATTCCCGCGAAGGAGGGAATCCAGTCCGGTAGCCGATAACGCGCACTATGCAAAGAATTCTGGATTCCCGCTTTCGCGGGAATGACGCAGGTCTTAGGTTGAATCAGGCACACAAAAACTGCTGCAGATGCTTTGCCACCAGCGCCGGCTGTTCATGGATGATCCAGTGCGTGGCGCCTTCAATGCGTTTCAGTTGCATATCAGGGACATAGTCTGCCAGGCCATCCAGCAAACCTGGCTGCAAGGCGATGTCACCCATGCCCCACAGCACCAACGTCGGCACGTGAACATCAAGCAGTTCGCGCGGAATCACCAGCTTGGCCAGCTCTGGGTTTGGCCGAAGTGGGGACGCCCGGTAAAAATTGAGTGGCCCGGTCAAGCCGCGCTGCCAGATATCCCGGTATTGAGCGCGTACCGTCTCTGTTAACCAGCTGGGCGCCGTTCGCGGCCCAGGCTTGCCATCAACCATGGCAATTGGCTTGAAAAAAGCAAACAATCGCCTGAAATCGTCTTCTGCTAGCAGCTTTTCAGCATCTGGCCTGATCAAGAAGTTCATGTACGCGCTGGCCGCTTGCTGGCTGGGCGAATGCTGCAATTCGCGCAAAAACGTGCCCGGGTGGGGTGAGTTGATGATGGCCAGTTTTTTAATCAGTTGTGGCTGACTGGCGGCCAGATTCCACGCCAGCGCGCCGCCCCAGTCATGCGCCACCAGCGCTTCAATGCGGCCGCCAACGAGTGCTATCAACGCCGCAATGTCCTGCACCAGATGCCTGGGCCGGTAGGCACTGACATCCGTTGGGGCACTCGACAGCTCAAAGCCGCGCAGGTTGGGCGCGATGCAGCGGTAGCCGCCGTTTTCAGGTTTTGAAAAGTGCAGCAGCATGTGATCCCAAATAAAAGCTGCCTCCGGAAAGCCGTGCAGAAACATCAAAACCGGGCGGCCCTTTTCACCTGCACTGCGGCACGACAGGGTGATGCCGTGGGGTAAGGCCTGCTGGGTTATTTCAATCATGATGCTATTAATAAAGGAGCTGCTTGCGCGCTATTTATGTGGGCTAGAGGCATATTTGGCTTAAAAATGTAGAGGCTGAACCAAGTGCGTCATCCCCGCGACGGCGGGGATCCAGTCCGGTTTTTGAACTGCAGTCCTTGTCACCACCGATCTGGATTCCCGCCGTCGCGGGAATGACGGGCTTATTCGGGCAATCAAGGTAGACATCCAAGGCGAGCAAATGTTTAGTCAGGATCAGTTTTCACCACCGGATGCGTCCAGTCCCACAAATGCTGCGCAACCTCTTCAACACCCTGCTTTTTGAGGGCTGAAAAAAGTTTCACATCACCCCCGCCTGCATTCAGCTTGGCAATTTGAAGCGCTTTTGCGCCCTCGGTTTTGTTCAACTTATCAGACTTGGTCAACAGAATCAAAAATTTCAAACCCTCTTCAACCCGGGGCCGAATCACGTCCAGCAAAATCTCATCCAGTTCGGTCATGCCCCGGCGCGGGTCGCACATCAGCACCACGGCTTTCAGGTTGTCTCTGGTTTGCAGATAGTTGCCCATCACCTGCTGCCAGCGCAGCTTGGCTTCTTTGGGCACAGCTGCATAGCCGTAGCCGGGCAGGTCGGTCAGCACGGCATCGGTCACGCCTTGCTTGCCCAGCGTGAACAGGTTGATCGACTGCGTACGGCCGGGCGTTTTGGAAGCGTAGGCCAGCCGGTGCTGCTGCGTCAGGGTGTTGATGCAGGTGGACTTGCCAGCGTTGGAGCGGCCCACAAAGGCGATTTCAGGCACCTCCAGGCGGGGCAGGTGCTTGAGCTCCGGGGCGGTGGTCAAAAATTTGGCTGTGTGCAGCCACCCCATGGCAATTTTGGGGTCGCTTTTGACTGGTGGAACTGCCGGGCTTGAAGATGTTGTCATGGTGTATTGGTCGTGCCCTTCAATACCTGATGGGCGGGGCTTGCTTTGAACCCATTGTAAAATTGTGGCTTCAATTATTTGCGACAACCATTAAAGCATCCCACGACATGAAGCTGTTTGCCACCTATTTTTCAAACGCCGCCCTGGGTGCCGTTCTGGCATTTTCTGCCCTGCCCGCCCTGGCTGTTGGTGACAACAAGCCAGAAGCTGTCAAACCAGCCGCTGCCAAAGTGATGCCAGTTGCATACAAGCCAGACCTTGTCAAAGGCCAGGCCAGCTTTGCAGCGTGCGTTGCCTGCCATGGTGCCGATGGGAATTCCGGCACACCCGCCAACCCGAAACTTGCCCAGCAGCATCCTGAATACCTGGTCAAGCAGTTGCAGGAGTACAAATCCGGCAAACGCGCCAACGCCATCATGACGGGCATTGCTTCCACCCTGTCTGAAGAAGACATGAAAAACATTGCGTTTTGGGTAACTGCCAACAAAGCCAAGCTGGGTTCTGCGTCAGACAAAGACCTGGTTGCACTCGGTGAGCGTATTTACCGCGGCGGCATTGCCGAGCGCCAGATTTCAGCCTGTGCCGGTTGCCACAGCCCTAATGGCGCTGGCATTCCGGCGCAGTATCCGCGCCTGTCAGGCCAGCATGCTGAATACACTGCCGCGCAGTTGACCTACTTTCGCGACGGTGTTCGCAAAAACAATCTGCAAATGACGCAGGTTGCGGCCAAGCTCAATGACCGCGAAATCAAGGCGTTGTCTGACTACATTGCCGGCTTGCGTTAAGCAGCTGTATCAAGCCGGGATTGAACCCTTGGCTTTGACAACCCTCTAACAAGCGAGACTTTGCAAAAAGCCTCGCTTTTTTTATGCTCATGAAAATCCATGTAAGAGTTAAATGCGTATTCAGACCAACGAAGTAACAAAGGACATCTGATGCTTATCAAAACCAACGACGACGGCTTTCAACACAATTTGCCGAGCGAAACCACGCCGCAATCAAGCTATCAAAACCGCCGCGATCTGATGAAGTTGTTAGCCACAGGCGCGGCGGGTGCAACCATGGCGGGCTGGGCCGGTCGTGAAGCCATGGCTCAAACGGTTGACAAGCCCGGCAAGCTGGCAGCACTGGCGGGCAGCAAGTCAGCGGTATCAGGCGCCCTGACCATGGAAAAACTCACCGATTACAAAGACGCGACAACGTATAACAATTTTTATGAGTTCGGCACTGACAAGGCCGACCCCGGCAAGAATGCCCATACGCTGGTGACCAAACCATGGAGCGTGGCAATTGAGGGCCTGGTCAAACAACCCAAAAGCTACACACTGGAAGACCTCGTCAAGCTCAGCGCCCAGGAAGAGCGCATTTACCGTCTGCGCTGCGTGGAAGGCTGGTCGATGGTGATCCCGTGGGTCGGGTATTCGTTGTCGGAACTGATCAAAAAAGTCGAGCCGCTGGGCAGCGCCAAATATGTGGAGTTTCATACCGTGGCGGACCCTAAAACCATGCCTGGCATTGGCTCGCGCGTTTTAACCTGGCCCTATGTTGAAGCGCTGCGCATGGACGAGGCCATGCACGCGTTGGCCATGCTGGTGTTTGGCATGTATGGCGAAGTGTTGCCCAACCAGTCGGGCGCGCCGGTACGGATGGTGGTGCCCTGGAAGTACGGCTTTAAAAGCGGCAAGAGCATCGTCAAAATCCGCTTTACCGATACCGAGCCAAAAACCGCATGGAACAAATCTGCGCCCAATGAATACGGCTTTTTTTCCAACGTGAACCCGGCTGTGGACCATCCGCGCTGGAGCCAGGCCAGCGAGCGCCGGATTGGCGACGACGGCCTGTTTGCCAAAAAGCGCAAAACGCTCATGTTCAATGGCTATGAGGCTCAGGTCGGGCAGCTGTATGCGGGCATGGACTTGAAGAAGAATTTCTAAGAAATCTTGTTGAGCACCATGAAAAAACTCCTGCTGCATCCTTCAGCCAAACCGCTGCTGTTTGCCCTGTGCATGCTGCCCATCAGCTGGCTGATTTACCGCGTCGCCACCAACGGCGCCGGTGCCAATCCGCAGGAGTACCTGATTCGTGCAACGGGTGACTGGACACTGCGTTTTCTTTGCATCGTGCTGGCTGTCACGCCGCTGCGCACCATTACCCAAACTCCACAGCTCGCGCGATTCAGGCGCATGCTCGGCCTGTTTGTGTATTTTTACGTGGTGGTGCACCTGTTGAGCTATAGCTGGTTCGACATGGGTTTTGACGTGGCAGACATCATCAAAGACATCATCAAGCGGCCGTTTATTCTGGTCGGGTTTTTGGCCTTTTTGCTGCTCACGCCACTTGCAGCCACATCGTTTAACGCCGCCATCAAAAGCCTGGGAGCCAAGCGCTGGCAGTTGCTGCACAAGCTGGTGTATGTGATTGCGGGTTTGGGCTTGCTGCATTTTTTCTGGATGCGGGCAGGCAAAAACGACTTTGCCGAAGTGTTTGTCTATGCCGCCATCATTGCTGTGTTGCTAGGCTGGCGTTTCCTTCAATTCTTAAAGAAAAAACGCTTGTACCCCGCAGTAATTGCGCGCTAGCAGCTATAAAAAATGTAGCAAAATGCAGCGGTTGAAAAAGATGTGGTTTGTCAGTTGTCCACCCGGCGCAAATCCAAAGTGCCACAAACTGTTGCCGAAATCTAAAGTGGCTGTTTGAGCAGCAAAAAGTTCTGCGGCAAAAGCACGTCAACCACCCCGTATCGGCCCGGCGACTCGAAATATGTTGATGGATACTCCTCGCCAAAGCCAATGTCCAGACTTGTCATGACCGATTCACGAACCAGGCGCTTGAGCCGGGCTTCAGAATCCGGCGCGAGCACAGCCAGAGCAGCATGGGCAGCGAGATTTCGCACAAGTTCCTGCACAACGCGAGTCCGGTGTCTGAGCAGATGGTCATGCAGTTTGACGGTGTCAAAACTGCCCAATACCAGTGTTATTTCTGGTATCGACAGTTGAAGATTTGAGGCATTCAGGCCAGCCGGCAATATCAAACTGACAGTTATCGGCTCCAGCAGCAAGGTCTGGCTGCGGCTTGCTGTGTCTTCTGCGCGCAAGATATTTTCAGTTTTGCGCAAGTCTTCATGCTGCTCAAGTACCGCCTGTTTACGCGCCAATAATGCACGTCGCTGCGCTTCATGGGCCTGCGGGCTTTGCAGTTGCAGGCGAACCTCTGCCAACTGCCTTTCAGGTGAATTTTTTTCAGGGCTGGTCAGCAAAAAGTGCTTGAACGCCCAACCCAGAGACAAAAAAACCAGCACAGCTGCAACCCAGAGAGCCCATACATTCCCGCGGGGTTGCGAAGCGCTTGCTCCGCTTGTCCGACGGCTCGTTGAATGTGGCAGGGTCTTGCGATGTGGTGCATGGAGCAGTGCCGCACGCTCAGCCAGGGATTGCGCATCGTGGGCAGCCCTTCGCTGCGGGTCAGCCAGCAACTCATAAGCCTGGGTAACAAGAACAGCTTGCTCTGCTGCTTGGGCATCACCCGGATTTCGGTCCGGATGGTAGCGCTGGATCAAGCTGCGATAGGCAGCGCGAATGACCAGAACGTCGGCGGCTGGACTCACCTGCAGGATGTCGTACGGATTCAACGCCGGATGATTTGTTGCCATTGCCCTTCCAGCTTTTGTATGCGCCGCTCTTCGGCTGCTCGTTCGGCATCCTTGCGCTCGTTGCGCAGGCGCTCGGTCTCACGATTTTCTTGCTGCGTGTTTAGTTGTTGTTGCTCTGCATCCATGCGTTGTCGCTCTTCATCCATGCGCAGCCGATCGGATACGTCTTGAGCGCGCCTGCGCGAATCTTCTTCAAACTTGGCTTCAGCTTTTACTTTTTGGTCGGTGTTTTGTTGCTCATTGCGGCCTTCGTTACTGCGGCGGCGGCGCTCAGCTTCAAGCAACTCCATCTCTGCCATATTGGCGGGGCGTACGCCGTGGGTTTGAAAGTACTCTTGCAACACTGTTTTTTCGGTCGCTTTGCTTTCCACTGCATTTCGCTGCATTGGCATATTGGCAGAACAGCGTGCCCAGCCTAAAGCAATCAGACACATCACACCAAGAAAAACTGCGATGCGCAATATCGGGCCAGAAGGAACAAAGCGCAGCCACCCGTTTGCGCCACCACTATTGCCGCTGGAAGCCATCGCAGCACCTGAATGAAGGATCATGGCATCTGCTCGCAAAGACATCGCGTCTGCACGCAGAGCCAACGCATCTGCCCGCAAATTCATCGAGTCTCGGGCAGCGGTTGACGCCACAACTGGAACCAGTGCCAGATCGTTAAAACCATGACCGGTACTTTGTGCTGAATGTTGGGCGGCAACTGCTGGACTGGCGTTTTGGCCAGCGTGATGAAGCTTGCCATTTCGCGCCAGCTCGGCGTCATAAACCAGGCGGGACGAACTGTCTAAAAGTGTGCTGGCAGCCAACCGGATTATTTGCTTGCGAGATGCCAGTTCGGCAACGTCCACACCAGTAGCGCCCGTTTGCTCCAACGCCGCAAGCTTTGTTGTCCAGGCATGCTCAATTGCAAAAGCATCGGCTGTTTCTGGCACGTCCAATATTTCATACAGGCTGGGCTTTTTTGTCATTCAAACTCCTTAACTTGCCGGAAATTTTTACTGAATTCCAAAGCCTTGTTTTCAATTCACGCCAAAAGAATGTTTTCACCACGCATCTGATCCTCTGCAGTTTCCCGCTGGCGAATAATGTGTGCCTGGTTGCCGTCTACCAGCACTTCTGCTGCGCGGCCCCGGGTGTTGTAGTTGCTGGCCATGCTCATGCAGTAGGCGCCTGCTGACAACACGGCCACGTGCTCACATGCCTGTACATTGAGCGTGCGGTCACGGCCTATCCAGTCACCGCTCTCGCATACCGGGCCGACCACGTCGTAGACCGTCGTTGGTTGGTCGGTTATTGACAAAGGAACGATAGCGTGAAACGCCTGATACATCGCAGGCCGGGGCAGGTCATTCATGGCAGCGTCAATGATGCAAAAGTTTTTTTGCTCGCCGGGTTTGAGGTACAGCACCTCAGTTACGCAGACGCCTGCATTGCCCACCAGCGAGCGGCCAGGCTCAATCATCAATTTTTTGCCTGCAAAGCCGTGTGCATCAATTTTGGCCAGCAACTGTTGCCACAGCGCATCGGCTTTGGGCGGCATGTCGCCTTCGTAATTGATGCCCAGACCTCCACCAAAATCAATATGTGCAATCGGTATGCCAGCTGCTTCAATGCTGGCGACCAACTCAAGCACGCGATCCATCGCATCCAGATAAGGCGCAGTGGTGGTGATTTGCGAGCCGATGTGGCAGTCTATGCCCAGCACGCGCAAGCCGCGTAAAGATGCGGCATGCTGGTAAATGCGCAGTGCATCAACGTGCGCCACACCAAACTTGTTGCCTTTCAGGCCAGTTGAAATATACGGGTGGGTTTTAGGGTCTACATTCGGGTTCACGCGGATGCTGATGGGGGCTAGCAAGCCCATACCCAGTGCCACACTTGACAGCACATCCAGCTCGGCTTCACTTTCAACATTAAAGCAGCCAATGCCCGCTTTCAAAGCCTGCACCATCTCAACGCGGGTTTTGCCAACGCCTGAAAAGATGACTTTGCGGGCATCACCGCCTGCTGCTGTAACGCGTTCCAGCTCACCGCCCGAAACAATGTCAAAACCGCAACCAGCATTTGCAAACACCTGCAAGACGCCCAGCGAAGAATTGGCCTTCATGGCATAGCAAATTTGGACGTCGCGCCCGGCAAAACCGCGCTGGTAGGCAGCCAGTGCACTGAGCATGGCTGCCTTTGAATACACAAACAATGGCGTGCCGTGCGCTTGCGCCAGGCTGCCTAACGAAACACCTTCAACATGCAGCGCGTTGCCTTGGTAAGCGATGAACGGGTGGCCGGGGAGTTCAGTTGCGCTGTTCATTTGGTGCTGGATGCCGGCGTTGCAGGCGGCTTGGCAGTGCTGCTGTCTGGAAACAGGCTGTAGGGCACACTTTGCGGAGCGTAAAACAGTGGACCTTTTTGGCCACAGGCTGACAGCACGCTTGACAGTAGCATGGCCGCTATGATTCGGAATGGTAAAAACATGAGCAGATTGTAATGACCGACTTTGAATACCTGAACCATGCTGAAACAGCATTGGCCGCCGTTGAGATGACGTGTGACCGTATCAACGATGCAAACATTGCCGACATTGACAACCAGCGAACAGGGGCAATGATCACCCTGACATTTACCAACCGCAGCCAGATCATCATCAATCTGCAAAAACCCCTGCAGGAAATCTGGATGGCCGCCACTTCAGGTGGTTTTCACTTCAAGTTTGATGGCAGTCAGTGGTTCAATACCAAGGACAACAGTGAATTTTTCGCGGCGCTGACCCGCTGTGCCAGCGAACAGGCAGGCCTTGCAGTGGTTTTTAGTTGTTGAACAAATCCAGAATCCGCTGTTTCTCATCGGATGGCGGCAGGACTGAAATTGGCATGTCAGGCGGGGGCTGGCTCGTTGTGTCAACAGGTGCGCGCGCCCGGTCTCGCAGGCCCAAACTCCTCACACCCGCACCCCTGGCGTACTCTTCGAAATACCACTCGCCGCCTACATTTAACAGGCCTTCTGGAACCGCCATTTCCTTGACAGGAACAGATTTAAGCGCATGTGCCATGAAATCAATCCATACCGGCAAACTCAAGCCGCCACCGGTTTCACGGTCACCCAGTTTTTTGGGAGTGTCATAGCCCATCCACACAGCAGCCGTGAGCGTTGGCTGGTAGCCGACAAACCAGGTGTCAATGGAATCATTGGTCGTGCCGGTTTTGCCGTACAAATCAGGCCGTTTGAGCATGGCTTGCGCCTTGGCTGCGGTGCCGGAGCGAGCAACTTCCTGGAGCAGGCTGGACATGATGTAGGCATTTCGCGCATCAATGGCACGTGCAGATTCGTTGGGTACTGGCGCTTTGGTGTCGACCAGTATCCTGCCTTTTTGATCCGTGATTTTTGTGATCAGGTAGGGGTTGATGCGATACCCACCATTTGCAAACACCGAATATCCTGTTGCCATCTGCATTGGCGTAACCGAGCCGGCACCGAGAGCCATCGTCAGGTAAGCAGGGTGTTTATCAGCTTCAAAACCAAAGTTTCCAACCCATTCTTGCCCATATGAAGTGCCAATGGATTGAAGGATGCGAATCGAAATCATGTTTTTTGACTTCTTTAACGCCGTGCGCATGCTCATCGGGCCTTCAAAAGTGCCGTCATAATTTTTAGGCTCCCACGGCTGCCCGCCTGTTACGCCGGCATCAAAAAACAGTGGTGCGTCATTGATGACCGTAGCGGGTGTAAAACCTTTTTCAAGTGCAGCAGAATAAACAAACGGCTTGAAACTGGAGCCAGGCTGACGCCACGCCTGAGTCACATGGTTGAATTTGTTTTTTTCAAAATCAAAACCACCGACCAACGCTCGAATGGCACCGCTTCGCGGATCCAGCGCTATAAAGGCGCCTTCAACCTCTGGCAACTGCGTGATCTCCCAATTGCCTTTGGGCGTTTTGGCCACGCGAATCAGCGCACCCCGGCGGATTTTGATGTTCGGCGCAGCTTTTTCCGCCAGGCCCGACTGCGCAGGCCTTAATCCATCACCGGTGATTTCCAGGCTTTCGCTGTTTTGCCGCATCGCCACAATTCGCCTGGAACTGGCCTGAAGCACCACCGCTGACATCACATCACCGTTGTCGGGGTTGTCTGTCAAGGCCTCGTCAATGGCTTCTTCAGTTTCTTTGACATCCTTGACGTTTTTAGGCAAGTCAATAAATTTTTCGGGCCCCCGATAATTCTGGCGGCGTTCGTAGTCCATGATGCCCTTGCGCAACGCCTTGTATGCAGCAGTCTGGTCGGCGGCGTTGACGGTGGTAAAAACATTCATTCCCCGCGTGTACGTTTGATCGCCATACTGGTTAAACACCATCTGCCGAACGGTTTCAGCGATGTATTCGGCATGCACGCGTCCTGCGTCGAGTCCGGTCTTCACCACCAGTACTTCAGCTTTGGCTGCAATTGCTTGCTCAGCAGTGATAAAACCGTTGTCCTGCATCCGTTCAATGATGTAAAGCTGGCGCGCCTTTGCCCGATTGGGGTTGACGATCGGGTTGTAGGCTGAAGGTGCTTTGGGAAGGCCTGCAAGCATGGCAGCTTCTGCAATGCTGATGCTTTTAAGCGGTTTGCCAAAGTAAGCCTCTGAGGCAGCAGCAAAACCGTAGGCCCGATTTCCCAGGAAAATCTGGTTCATGTAGATTTCCAGAATCTGGTTTTTTGTCAGCAGGTGTTCCAGCTTGAAAGTCAATAAAATTTCGTAAATTTTGCGGGTGTAAGTTTTTTCCGCTGACAGGTACACATTGCGCGCTACCTGCATGGTGATGGTAGATGCGCCCTGCGCCTTGCTGCGCCCCACATTGGCCAGACCGGCACGAATCACACCCAAATAGTCAACACCGCCGTGCGAGAAAAACCGCGCATCTTCAATGGCCAGTACCGCATCTTTCATGACCTTGGGAATGTCCTGAATTGGCGTCAGGTTGCGCCTTTCTTCACCAAACTCGCCAATCAACACACCGTCGGCCGAATAAACCCGCATCGGTAATTTGGGCCGATAGTCAGACAAGTCCGAAACATCAGGCAGGTTTGGATAGGCCACAGCCAGAGCCATACCGATCACCATCAGCAAGGCCACCAGGCCTGCGGCAGCCAGTCCAGCTGCCCAAGCCAGCAATTTGAACAGCCATTGCAACCAGACAGAACGCGGCTGATGCGCCCCTGCTGGCCTGGGATTGGTATCGGCGGGGTTGGCGGGCGGAGTTTTAAACGTCATAAGTACCATCGTATTCGGACACCCGCATTATAAAATCCGGCTTGGAAGATTACAGGGCATTTGTGTGAAACACAATTATTTACTTGCGATTCAGAATATTCGGCTCGTTGTCTGACACCTCCTGACAGAAACAAGCGTCGGCTTTTGGCAACGGTCAATGTGTGCAAGATCAAGAAAATCCTTATCACACAAGGAGCTTGCTGCTAATATTCATGTAACTTCTTAAGTATTTAACAAATACTTCGTAACCAATTTAGGGGCTGTTTTGATTGACATGGGGTCATTTTTTAGTCGGCAGGATCCGCCTTTGCTGGGTCTTGATATCAGCTCTTCCAGCGTCAAGCTGGTCGAGCTTAGCCGCGACAGGGCAGGCAATCTGGTGCTTGACCGCTGCGCCATTGAGCCACTCGAACGCGGATGGATCACTGATGGCAATGTCGAAAAATTTGACGAAGTGGCAGAAGCTGTTCGCCGGGTCGTCAAAAAAAGCGGCACAAAAACCCGATCCGTGGCGATGGCCTTGCCAGCTTCTGCAGTCATTACCAAGAAAATTGTTTTGCCCGGTGGTTTGAGCGATGCAGAGCTTGAGGTTCAGGTGGAATCTGAAGCAAATCAATACATTCCGTTTTCCCTGGATGAAGTCAGTCTTGACTTTTGTGTGGTTGGGCCCAGCACCACATCAAGCGGCGACGTAGAAGTGTTGATTGCTGCATCGCGCAAGGAAAAAGTGCAAGACCGTCAGGGCCTGGCTGAAGCGGCTGGTTTGAAACCCGTCGTCGTTGATGTCGAATCCTACGCATCGCGGCTGGCAACTGCCCGGCTGATCGAAATTTTGCCCAACAAGGGTCTGGACACCCTGGTAGCGCTGTTTGAAGTGGGTGCCATGACCACCAGCATGCAGGTCATTAAAAATGATGAAGTCCTGTATGAAAGAGACCAGGCTTTCGGCGGTGCGCAACTGACCCAGCTGATTGTTCGGCAGTACGGGTTTTCACCCGAAGAGGCAGAAACGAAAAAGCGCAGTGGTGATTTGCCTGAAGATTATGAATCCAGCGTACTTAAACCTTTTGTAGACAGCATGGCGCAGGAAATTGCCCGCGCCTTGCAGTTTTTCTTTACCAGCACCCCGCACAACAAGGTTGACTATGTCATGCTGGCTGGCGGGTCTTCTGCGCTGCAGGGACTGACGGAGTCGGTGACCCAGCAGACAACCTTTGCTGCCTTGCAGGTGGATCCTTTTCAGGGCATGACCATTGGAAACAATGTCAAGGAAAAGAAAATGCGGCGTGAAGTTGCCTCTTACCTGACCTCATGCGGCCTGGCTTTGAGGAGATTTTTGCGGTGATATTAATCAATCTGTTACCCCACCGGGAAGCGGCACGCAAACAGCGTCGGGAGTTCTTCTTTGTAACTTTGGGTATCGCGGTTTTAATAGGTGGATTGGTCAGCGGCGGCATTTACTCCTGGTATCAAACCCAAATTTCTGCCCAAAAAGACAAGAACACCCTGTTAAAAACCGAAATTACCAAACTTGAAGGTCAAATCAAGGACATTGCCGGTTTGCAGCAGGAAATTGCCGCCCTGCGTGCCCGTCAGAACGCAGTTGAAGAGTTGCAAGGCAATCGCAATTTGCCGGTTTATCTGCTGACCGAACTGGTCAAACAACTGCCTGACGGTGTTTACATCACCAGCATGAAGCAGGACAACCAGTTGGTGTCGATCACCGGTGTAGCCCAGTCCAATGAACGGGTTTCTGAGCTGCTGCGCAACCTGGCCAACAACAGCCCATGGCTTTTCCGTCCAGAATTGGGCGAAATAACAGCGTCCAGCATTGCTCTGACGCCCCGTGACCAGCGCCGCGTATCGAATTTTTCAATGCGTGTATCCCTCAAGCGGGCGACTGACCAGGCCAAGCCGGCAGCTTCGGCTCCTGGCGTGCCTTCGCAACCGATTGCCAGCGGGCCAAAGGCCTGAATCAAGTTCCACCATGGCAAAAATTCCCAAACTTGATATTGACTTTGCAGCAATGCAAAGCAGACTGAAAGCGCAATTTGTTGGGCTGAACCTCAACGATCCGCCGACCTGGCCATCTTTGCCCCGATACCTGTTGTGTCTGGCCGTAACAGCTCTGGTTGTTGTTGCGTTGTGGTTTGCCTGGCTAAACGCTTCTGATGATGAACTGACTGCGGAGCGGGCTACTGAAGTCAAGCTCAGGGAAGATTTTTCGAAAAAACTCCTTCAGGCTGCGAGTCTGGATGCTTTAAAAAGGCAGCGTGAACAAGTCTTGCAGTACGTGACGCAGCTGGAAAAGCAATTGCCCGGCAAAGCTGACATGGACGCACTGCTGACAGATATCAACACAGCAGGCCAAGGACGTGGACTGCAGTTTGAACTGTTCAAACCCGGTCAGGTGGTGGTGAAAGACTACTACGCTGAATTGCCAATTTCGGTACGCGTGGTTGGCAAATACCACGATATTGGCGCTTTTGCAGCCGACATTGCCAATTTGTCGCGGATCGTGACGCTGAATAATTTAAGTTTAGCGCCTGCAAAAGATGGAAATCTGACGATGGACACCACGGCCAAAACATTTCGGTATTTAGACACAGAAGAAGTTGCCCTGCAGCGCAAAGCAGCGGCTCCTGCAAAAGCCAAGTGAAAACGATGATTTGCAACAAATTTCGAATAGCCGCAACGTTGGGTGTACTGGCATTGCTGGCTGGTTGCGGATTCTCTGACCAGGATCAGCTCAAAAGCTGGATGACAGAGCAACGCAATCAGGTTAAATCGCGGGTTGACCGCATACCAGAGCCGACCAGATTTGCCCCGCAAGCCTACAGCCAGGAAGCCTCAGTTGAGCCATTCAGCAATCAAAAGCTGACCCAGGCACTCAAGCGGGATTCCAGCCAGGCAACGTCTAACGTTGCGTTGATCAATCCTGAACTTGCCAGGCGCAAGGAGCCCCTGGAGGCGTCGCCGCTTGACGCCGTTGCCATGGTGGGCAGTCTGGTCAAAACCGGCAAGCCAGTGGCTTTGGTGCGGGTCGACAACCTCCTGTATCAGGTTCGCGTCGGCAATTACCTGGGTCAAAACTATGGACGCATCACCAACGTGTCAGAAACGGGTTTGAGCCTGCGCGAAATTGTGCAGGACGCGGCAGGTGAATGGATTGAGCGAACCGCTACTTTACAGCTTCAAGAGGTATCAAAATGAACAAGCAAACATGGCCGATGAAGGCGTTTGCCGCAGCCAGCACACCCCGGCGCTGGCTATTGCCTCTGGCTGCGCATTCAGCTTTCTGCCTGATGCTGGTAATAGCTCCGTTGTATGCAAATTCCCAGGGAGCCAACACAATTCAGGCAGTTACTGCTTCCGTGCAAGGTGGATCAGAAGTCATCAGGATTGAGCTGACGGAAGCGCTGACCGTTGTCCCGACAGGGTTCAGCATTCAGACACCAGCACGCATTGCGCTTGATTTTCCTGGTGTTGGCAATGCCATGGGTCGCAGTGCTGTTGACATGAACGTGGGAAATCTGCGTTCAGCCAACGTCGTTCAAGCGGGCGAAAGAACGCGCGTGGTCTTGAACCTCAAGGCAAGCACAGCCTACAAGGCACAAATACAAGGCAAGTCACTACTTATTACGCTTGATCCTGTCGCAGTTGTTGCTCCTTCAACTGTCATAGCACCTGCTTTTGCAGAAAATCGCAACCGAGACATACTGCCCTTAAAAGATCTGGACTTCAGGCGCGGCGCAGAAAACTCTGGCCGAATTGTGGTGGACTTGCCAAACAACCAGGTCGGTGTTGACATTCGCCAGCAAGGGCAAACTCTGGTGGTCGAATTCCTCAAAACAGCATTGCCTGAAGGCTTGCGCCGCCGCCTCGATGTATCAGATTTCGGTACACCGGTACAAAGCGTGACCACGTTTCAAACAGGCGACAAGGTGCGCATGGTGATTGAGCCCCGGGGCCAATGGGAACACAGCGCCTACCAAAGTGACAACCAGTTTGTAGTGGAAGTCCGCCAGCAGAAAATTGACCCTGGCAAACTGACCCAAGGCGCCGGGTACAACGGTGAAAAGCTGTCCTTGAACTTTCAAAACATTGAAATCCGCTCACTGCTGCAAGTGATTGCTGACTTCACCAATTTCAATATTGTTGCTTCCGACTCAGTCGCTGGTGCGGTGACGCTGCGGTTAAAAGACGTGCCCTGGGATCAGGCGCTGGACATTATTTTGCAAGCACGGGGATTGGGCATGCGCAAGAATGGCAACGTTTTGCTGATTGCTCCGAAGGACGAATTTGCAGCCAAAGACAAGCAGGAGCTGGAGTCAAAAAATGCATTGCAGAATCTGGAGCCGGTACGTACCCAGGACTTCAGGTTGAACTATGCCAAAGCAACTGAAATAGCCGTGGCTCTGATTGGTACAGGCGGGGTTGGCGCTCCCGGTGGCAACAATGCATCTGGCAACAGAATCCTGTCGCCGCGTGGCAGTGTGGTGGCGGAAGGCCGTACCAACCAGTTGTTCGTGACGGATATTCCCTCAAAACTTGAGCAAGTACAAGCATTGATTGCCCGCCTGGACATTCCAGTCCGGCAGGTGCTGATTGAGGCACGTATTGTTGAAGCGGGCGACACCTTTGGCAGGTCTTTGGGCATCAGGCTGGGTGGTACTGACCAGCGTGCTGCTCGGGGAGGCGATGGTGGCTATCAGCTCGCAGGCTCCAACCGGGTTGCTTTTGGAACCAGCTATTCCAATGCGATTGCGTCCAGCGGCGGCACGAGCGGCGGGGGCGATGCGGCTGGGACTTTTGTCAATCTGCCAGCGGTTGGGCAAAACGGTTTTAATGCTGCTACTTTTGCACTTTCAATTTTCAGCTCTGCAGCTAACCGGTTTTTAAACCTTGAGATATCCGCACTGGAGGCTGATGGCAAAGGAAAAGTCGTGTCAAGCCCCCGTATCGTCACAGCCGATCAGGTAAAAGCATTGATTGAGCAAGGCACCGAGCTGCCATACCAGCAAGCAACGTCCAGCGGCGCAACTGCCATTGCTTTTCGCAAGGCCAATCTGAAACTTGAGGTAACCCCGCAGATTACCCCCGAGGGCAATGTGATTTTGGAGCTCGATGTCAACAAAGACTCTGTTGGTCAGGCCACTGCCAACGGCTTTGCCATTGACACCAAACACATCAAAACGCAGGTGCTGGTTGAAAACGGCGGTACCGTCGTGATCGGCGGCATTTTTGAGTTGAATGAACGCACAGACGAAACCAAAGTTCCGTTTCTTGGCGACTTGCCAGGCATAGGAAATTTGTTTAAAACCAAGTCCACTATCGCGACAAAAAAAGAGTTGCTGGTTTTTGTCACGCCCCGGGTTATTTCAGACCGCAGCTCGGCTCGATAGCCAATTATTTATTTAGGATTTGAATATGAGCAATGGGAAAAGCATGAGCTTTAAAAGAATTTTGTGCATGGTGGGTGCTGTGGTCTTGGTCACGCTTGCAGGGTGTGGCGGTGGTGGTGGCAGTGCCGGTACGCCTTCGTCTGGCGGCGGGTCGCTACCGTCGACCTCAAATCCAGGCGCTGGCGCTGGCGCAGGCGCAGGCTCGGGCTCTACCCCAACCGTGGTCATAGGAACGCCGACTGTAGTAGTTGAAATACGCGATGCAAACAACGCCGTCACCTTGTCCATTGGCGGCAGCGGTATCAGTACAGCATCAGCAAAACTGCTGGATGCTGACGGCAAACCTGTGGTTGGGCGGCTGGTCACCTTTAGTGCCGATGCTGCCTTGGTCCGACTAAGTCCTGCGTCAGGAACAGTGTTATCTGATCAAAATGGTATTGCAACCATTCAGCTGTCACCCGTTTCCTTGGCGGTTTCGGGAGCAGGTTCCATCAAGGCGACAGCACTTTTTGGCACTGTTGCTGTTATCGGCGGCGTTGATTTTGCCGTCTCAACTACAAATCTGGCGTTACAGCCCCTTAACGTTGGCACTGCACCCCTTGCAGCATTTGGAAATCGGGTGATTTCAGTCCAGGTTCTTGCGAATGGCGCACCCGTCACGAGCCCGGTTCAGGTGGCTTTCTCAGCTTCTTGCGGTAGCGTTTCACCAGCGACTGTCACTACAGATGGCGCCGGATTCGCTTCTACCAGCTACAAGGCCGATGTTATTGGCTGCGCTGGTACCGATGTAACCATAGTTGCTTCATCGGATGGAGCAAGGCCCCGGTCTGGATCAATTTCTGTCCTTCAAACAGTTGCTACCAACATCCAGTTTATTAGCACCGCGCCTGCAATTATTTACTTGCGCGACTCAGGAGCGGCCACCCAGGCGGTTGTGACTTTCAAAGTCGTTAACTCGATAGGCGAACCACTGCCAAATCAGGCATTGGCTGTGTCATTGGTCAATTCAGGGCCTGGTGTTTCGTTGGATGTTTTAGGGGCTAGTTCTGCAGTTATTAAAACAAGCGACGGCAGCGGTAATGTTACGGTAGCCGTATTTTCTGGAACAGTGCCGACGCCTGTGCAGGTCAGAGCTGCGCTGGTTGCAAATAACCAGATATCTACGACTTCCGGAATTTTGACGATTGCCTCCGGCAGGCCAGTTCAGAAAGCGGCAAGCATTGCATCCGTGAAATTTAGTCTTGAAGGATTAACTATTGACGGCGACACTACCCCGATTACTTTGTCGCTTGCAGACCGGCAAGGAAATCCGGTTCCTGATGGAACAGTTGTTAATTTTGTGTCGCAATCTGGTGTGATGATTCCACCGACCTGCGTTGTTACTGGGGGTACTTCGCAATGCACTTCGACCATTCGCAGCCAGGGTACTCGTCCCCTTAACGGTCTGGTGTCGATACTCGCTTATGTTCAAGGGGAGGAAGACTTTAACGACTTGAATAGAAACAATGCCTATGACGCCGGAGAGCCATTTACGGACTTGGGTAATGCGTACAGAAGTGACGTGAACAACTTTCCGCTCCCTAGCCAAAACAATAAAATCGCTAACTATTCATTTCGTCAAGGTTTGGATTTCAGCATCCCAAGGGCTGGTCAACAAACCTGTTCTGGTGGCGAAAACGGTGTTGCGAACACTTGCGATGGAGTTTGGGGAGGTAACGAAGTGCGTAAACAGCATTTGATAGTTTTTGCGAGTTCGAAGGCTTTTGCTAGCGCTCCGGCAATCTCCGCTCCAAATGCTTCTGGCACGATTAGTGGCTTCTCGATTCTTGTGTTCGATGAAAATGGAAACAGCATGCCGACCGGGTCGCTGGTAGCAGCAGAGAAAGCTTCAGGTTCAGACGAATGCGCTGTAAGAAAGACTTTTCCTTCTGCAATTTTGAACACTTACGATCCTTCTCTAGTGGTAGTTGACCTGGTTAAATGTCGGCCTGGCGACGTAATCGACTTGAACATAACTTCACCGGTAACGAAGACTGTCACCCCGTTAAGAATTCGACTTTAGTAATTCCAATTGCTGATTTCGCTAGTTGGCCTGCCCGGCTCAGGCAAATCAACCATTGGCCGTCAATTGGCCAAGAGGTTGAACCTGAGCTTTACTGATTCAGACCTGGTGATAGAGCAGCGACTTGGCTGCTCTATCCGCGAATACTTTGAACGCAATGGAGAGCCAGCTTTTCGGGTCATCGAGCAAGAGGTAATTGATGAGTTGACGCAGCGTTCAGACTGCGTTATTTCTACCGGTGGTGGCGCTGTTTTGCAGCAAAGCAACCGCGACAATTTAAAAACACGCTGCACGACAATTTATTTGCACTGCGCGCCAGAAGAAATATTTCGGCGATTGCGGCATGACCAAAACCGGCCGCTTTTGCAGGTCGCAAATCCACTTGAAAAGCTGCAAGAACTCTATGCCGAGCGGGACCCGCTGTACCGCGAAGTGGCTCATTATGTGATTCAGACAGGCAAGCCGTCTGTGTCTAATATGGTCAACCTGATCCTGGCGCAGCTTGAACCAGAAGGCGTGCCGCCTGCCCGTGGCTCCCACGAATAGTCGCTGGCGCTGGGTGCGTGTGCCTCTACACTTGATCGTATGACCAACAGCCTTATTGCCAAACCAGTCAAAGTCCACATCTCGCTAGCGGATCGCAGCTACCCCATCATCATTGGCTCTGGCCTGTTTGCTGACGCACTGACATACCAACATTTGCCGTTTGCCACTGCGGCTGTCATTGTTTCAAACACCACAGTTGCACCGCTTTACGCTGCGCAGCTTCAAGCCGCGTTACAAGGCAAATTTTCGAAAATCGTTATGTGTGTTTTGGCTGACGGCGAAGTGCACAAAACCTGGTCGTGCCTGCAACTGATTTTTGATGCTTTGTTAGAGAACGGTTGTGACCGACAAACCATTTTGTTTGCCCTGGGTGGTGGAGTGGTAGGGGATATGACGGGTTTTGCAGCAGCCAGCTACATGCGCGGCGTGCCATTTGTGCAGGTTCCGACGACATTGCTGGCGCAGGTTGATTCATCAGTAGGCGGCAAAACGGCGATCAACCACCCGCTGGGTAAAAACATGATTGGCGCTTTTTACCAGCCACAGCTGGTGGTGTGCGATCTGAATGTGCTGAAAACCCTTCCCCCAAGGGAGCTGAGCGCGGGTTTGGCAGAAATCATCAAGTACGGCCCGATTGCCGACATGGCATTTTTTGACTGGATTGAAACCAATCTGGACGATTTGCTTGCAGGCAAGCCTTCAGCGCTTGCCCACGCCATTGAACGCAGCTGCCAAATCAAGGCAAATGTTGTCGGTCAGGATGAGACAGAGCAGGGGCTGCGCGCCATTTTGAATTTTGGCCACACTTTTGGTCACGCCATCGAGTCGGGCATGGGTTACGGCCAGTGGCTGCATGGCGAAGCGGTGGGCTGCGGCATGGTGATGGCGGCGCATTTGTCGCAACGCATGGGGCTGGTCGATGCAGCCTTTGTTGCCCGTTTGACCCAGCTTGTACAGCGTGCCGGGTTGCCTGTCAAAGCCCCTGTTCTTGACGCACAAGACAACGCGCAACGCTACCTTGAACTGATGCGGGTTGATAAAAAAGCGCAGGCTGGAGAAATTCGTTTTGTATTGATTGACGGGCCTGGAAGGGCGCGGCTGGCGCCTGCCCCAGACAAACTGGTTCGTGAAGTGATTGATCTTTGTTGCGCTCTATAGATTACACCGCTATAAATACTATAGCTGCTTGCGCGCTCTTTATAACGGCTACAGCCTGATTTGGCACTTAATTCATACTAAATTCCAAACTTTATGACACTTGCAGTCTATGCCTGTGACCCAACCGCCTCGCGCGGACGCCGCTTTGCCCAAGACCCTGCGCCCACCCGTACGGAATACCAGCGGGATCGTGACCGCATCGTGCACAGCACAGCGTTTCGCAGGCTGGTTTATAAAACGCAGGTTTTTTTGAACCATGAGGGCGATCTGTTTCGCTCGCGCCTGACGCATTCGCTTGAAGTCGCGCAGCTAAGCCGCTCAATCGCCCGCAGCCTGCATTTGAATGAAGATCTGGTTGAGGCAATCGCGCTTGCCCATGATCTGGGTCACACCCCATTTGGTCATGCGGGGCAAGATGCATTGAGCGAATGCCTCAGGCAGCATGACCCGCAGAGTTCAGGCTTTGAGCACAACCTGCAAACCTTGCGCGTGGTCGATTCGCTGGAGGAGCGCTATCCTGCGTTTAATGGGCTGAATCTGACTTTTGAAACCCGCGAAGGCATTTTGAAGCACTGTTCGGCGCGCAATGCCCGCTGCATTGAAGCGCGTGAGCCGGGTGGAGTGGCGCAGCGGCATATGGGCACAAGCGCAGGCAATAATTTATGGCGACAGCCCAGCCTGGAGGCCCAACTGGCCAATCTGGCCGATGAAATTGCCTACAACGCGCATGACATTGATGACGGCGTGCGTTCTGGGCTGCTCAGCATTGAGCAGTTGCAAGATGTGCCGCTTTTTGCATGGCATACCCAACAGGCGCTTTCACAGCACCCAGGTCTGGCGGGGCGCAGGTTGTTGTTTGAAGCGATTCGCCTGATGCTCAGTGCCCAGGTTTACGACCTAACTGATGCAACGGCTTTGGCGCTTGCCAATGCCCGGCCTTTGAGCGTGGATGCGGTCAGGCAACAAGCTGCACTGGTTTGCTTTACGCCCGATATGGCGGCGCAATCTGCAATGATGAAGCGGTTTTTGCATTACAACTTGTATCGGCATCCCCAAGTTGTTGAAAAGATGCAGCAAGCGCAGCAGGTGGTGCGCGATCTGTTTGCAGCGTATATGTCTGATCCACAGAGCCTGCCGAATATGCAGGGCAATCGCATCGAAAGTCATGGTTTGCAGGTTGCTGGCTCCATCAAACCCGAACGTATCGTTGCTGATTACATTGCTGGCATGACAGACCGGTTTGCTACCCGAGAGCATGAGCGGCTTGGTTTGAAATAAAAATTGAAGTGCGCAAAAGTTAATGCTTGCGCAGCCTGTACCCTGCCGGAAGCTGTTGGTTGCTCTCGTGACCATTCGGCCGGAAGGAAATTCTTGCGTAGACAACACACGAATGATTGCATTTTTAGGTGCTTCGAATGCCTGTAACATACCGTTAGGTGGGTAACTGAACAAGTAATATATTTGGAAAATTTGATGCAAATGACACGACAGCTGGCAATTAGATTAAGTAGCTTGGCGCTTGTCGTCCTGCTTTCAGCATGCGGGGGTGGCTCTGGAAATTCAGGTACTTGCTCAGGCAGCCCGGTGTATTGCAGCCAATTTGTTTCTGGGCCAACGGGCACGGCCGTGAGCCCAGCTACAAACCCCGCCACTAGCCCCGCCACGAGCGGCAATGGCAGCGTTGGCTACCTGGAGACCAGTCTCGCCAACGCCGACGCTTTCGCGGGCCAATGCGCCGCTCCACGCGCTGCAAGTTTGATTGATCCGTTTTCAGGTCAGCCCTATGGCGACAAAGTCGGATCACTGACCACTGAAAAGCAATGGATCCGTTCGTTTGTCAATGACACTTACCTTTGGTACAAAGAAGTGGTGCCGCAGGATCCGAAATTGTTTGAAATTGGCGCAACAGCACCTTACGTCAATGCGTCGGACAATAGCAAGACCAGCGTCTTCCTTATGACCGGCTTTGACGTGGTTGACACTTACTTCAACAGTCTGCGCTCTACTTTGTTTACACCGAGCGGCAAGCCAAAAGATCAGTTTCACTTCACTTACCCAACGCCTGAATGGGTAGCTTTGTCAACGTCAGGCAACAGTGTTGGCTTTGGTTTTCAGGTTGCGCTGCTGGCCAGAACACCGCCGCGCAAAGCAGTGGTCGCTTACAGCGAACCCTCATCACCAGCGAGCAGCAACCAATTGACGCGCGGCGCGCAGATTTTGACCGTCAACGGCGTTGATGTGGCCAGCGGCGATCCAGCAGTGCTCAACGAGGGTTTGTTTTCTCCCTTAGCAGGCAAAAAATACACTTTTCAAGTGCTTGATTTAGGTTCAACCCGCACCCGTACCTTTGACATGACGGCTACAACAGTTACCTCAACGCCTGTGCAAAACGTTCGCACTTTGGCGGCGCCGTACGCTAACGTGGGATACCTGCAATTCAACGATCACATCGCCACATCTGAAGTCCAGCTGATTGCAGCCGTTAACCAGCTTAAAGCCGCAAACAACGGCGCAGGCGTTGCTGATTTGGTGCTTGATCTGCGTTACAACGGCGGCGGCTTGCTCAGCATTGCCAGCGAGCTGGCTTACATGATTGCCGGTGATGCGGCTACCCGCGGCAAGGTATTCGAAAAGCTGAGCTTTAATGACAAAAACCCTTTCAATGCGACAGATGCAGACACCATCACACCTTTTTACAGCGTAAGCCAGGGCTTTTCAACCACACGGAATGTTCCTTTGCCGCAGTTGAATCTGCCACGCGTATTTGTACTGACCGGCGGCGGTACATGCTCAGCCAGCGAGGCCATCATGAACGGTCTGACCGGCATCGGCGTTGAAGTCATTCAGATCGGCAACGCTACTTGCGGCAAACCTTATGGGTTTCTCCCTCAAGACAACTGCAGCGTGACCTATTTCACTGTCCAGTTCAAAGGCGTAAACCAGGCGGGTTTCGGCGACTACGCAGACGGCTTTGTTCCGTCAAGCAGGGCCAACCAGGCTAATTTGTTGGCAGGCTGCGTGGTGGCCGACGACTTTACCAAGCCATTGGGCGACCCCTCTGAAGCCCGATTGGCCGCAGCCTTGCAATACCGCAGCACCAGGACCTGCGGCCTTGTCGCGGCCAGCGTGCCTGGCTTACCCGCTAGCGCCGGGCGGGATGTGGCTTTAGGCCGCAGTTTCACGCGAGAAAACCGCATGTACACCCGGCAGACGGGTCTATGAAACTGCTGCTTGAGCCACACAACCGCCGTTCATCCGTTTCGCCCATGATTGAGTTTTCCGTGTTGCTTTTGGCTGCCGCAATTGCAGTCACCGGTTGCGCCCAGCCTGGCTTAACTGTCGCTTCAGCAGTACCTGAAGTACCTGAAGTGCCTGCCGTGCTGGTGCTTGCCAACGACGCGTCAGGGCAAGCGTTGCGCAGCACTGTGGCTCGCATGATGGGCGTGGCCAGCGTAGTGGTGGCCAGTGATGCGTTGCTGCAAACCAGCTTGTTGGTGATTGAAAAAAACCGCCCACGCGGCGTCGATGGCATTCAGTTATCGGGCCGCGACTACGACAAGCCAGAGCAATTTCGTCTGTTCAAATCGGCTCAAGGGTGCGTGCTGGTCAGGCTGCGAACAGGTGCGCGTGAGGTGTTGCCTCATACCCAATGCACCGCTGAAAAATAAATGCAGCCCGAATTCAGTCTGTAATTTAATCGGAGAATTTAATCGGGGTCAGATCCCAATTAAAATCTCGCCCATGGCACGACTCCCCAGGCTAACCCTTCCCGGCTACCCCCATCACATCATCCAGCGGGGCAACAATCGTCAGGCTATCTTCACTTCAGCAGCTGACTACAAACACCTGCTCAACCTGATTGACGACAACGCCAAAAAATTTGCGGTGGCGATTCATTCATATGTGTTGATGACCAACCATTTTCACCTGCTGGCTACGCCGCAAACAGACGCTGGTCTACCGCAAATGATGCAGGCAGTTGGCCGTAGTTACGTGCGTTATTTCAATGACCTGCATGGACGAACCGGCACGCTTTGGGAGGGGCGTTATCGTTCCACCCTGATCCAGACAGATCGCTATCTTTTAGCTTGCATGGTTTATATCGACAGGAACCCTGTGCGTGCTGGTTTGGTGTCTGAAGCGTCAGGCTATCCCTGGTCAAGTTACAACTTTTATGCAGGTACGCGCAGCGACAAGTTAATCACTCCTCACTCCCTTTTTTGGGAATTGGCCAATACTCCGTTTGGACGGGAAGCGGCGTACGCCGAATTGGTAAAAGCTGACGTCACTGTTGATCAACAGGCTGCCATGACGCGATCGGTATTGGCTGGCTGGGCTTTGGGAGAACCTGATTTTGTGGAGGAATTGCAGAAACGAACTGAGCGTCGCGTAAAGCAGGCAAAGGCAGGACGGCCTGCATCCAAAACTAATATCTTTGTAGACACCAGCAAATGAATATGTTTTTGTGACCAGCAAACTTGAACTTCTTTTAATCTGTCCCCGATTTCTAATGAGCCGAAAAAATTGGGATTTAATTGGAATCTGACCCCCATTAAAATTTTAGGTGCATATGCTAATGTGATTTACCATTGGCAGCTATATGTCAAATCCAGGAATAGCCATGACCACAGCTGTAGAAATCAAACAACTTCAAGACCACGGTTTGTATTCGCCGGCACATGAGCATGATGCCTGCGGTGTCGGTTTTGTGGCCCACATCAAAGGGCACAAGTCGCATGCCATCGTGCAGCAGGGCTTGAAGATTCTTGAGAATTTGGACCATCGGGGTGCTGTGGGCGCTGATGCGTTGATGGGGGATGGTGCTGGCATCTTGATTCAATTGCCGGATGCGTTGTACCGCGAAGAGATGGCCAAACAAGGCGTGACGTTGCCACCGCCCGGTGAATACGGCGTGGGCATGGTGTTTTTGCCGAAAGAGCACGCCTCGCGCCTGGCTTGTGAGCAGGCGTTGGAGCGTGCAGTCCGGGCTGAAGGTCAGGTGCTGCTGGGTTGGCGCGATGTGCCGGTCAATCGCGACATGCCGATGTCGCCTACGGTGCGGCTGAAGGAACCCATCCTCAAGCAAATTTTTATTGGCCGTGGCAACGACGTCATCGTGCAGGACGCGCTGGAGCGCAAGTTGTATGTCATCCGCAAAACCGCCAGTGCCGCCATTCAAAACCTGCACCTGACGCACAGCAAAGAATATTACGTTCCCAGCATGTCCAGCCGCACGGTGGTTTACAAGGGTCTTCTGCTGGCTGACCAGGTGGGCACCTACTATCTTGATTTGCAGGACGAGCGCTGCGTTTCAGCACTTGGCCTGGTGCACCAGCGCTTTTCTACCAACACCTTCCCCGAGTGGCCGCTGGCCCACCCGTACCGCTATGTTGCGCACAACGGCGAAATCAACACCGTCAAGGGCAACTACAACTGGATGAAGGCGCGTGAGGGAGTGATGTCGTCCCCTGTGCTCGGCGCGGATTTGCAAAAGCTCTACCCCATCAGCTTTGCCGACCAGTCTGACACCGCCACGTTCGACAACTGCCTGGAGCTGCTGACGATGGCTGGCTACCCGATCAGCCAGGCCGTGATGATGATGATCCCAGAGCCGTGGGAGCAGCACACCACGATGGACGAGCGCCGCAAGGCGTTTTATGAATACCACGCCGCCATGCTGGAGCCGTGGGACGGCCCGGCGTCGATTGTGTTTACCGATGGTCGCCAGATTGGCGCTACGCTGGACCGCAACGGATTGCGCCCATCACGTTATTGCGTGACCGATGACGACTTGGTCATCATGGCGTCAGAGTCGGGTGTGCTACCGATTCCAGAGCACAAAATCGTTCGCAAATGGCGGCTGCAGCCCGGCAAGATGTTTTTGATTGATCTTGAGCAAGGCCGCATGGTTGACGACGAAGAGATCAAGGCCACGCTGGCGCACAGCAAGCCGTACAAGCAGTGGATTGAAAATTTGCGGATCAAACTGGATGATGTGAAGGCGGGTAATCAAAAGGCGGGCGCGGCCCTCACCCCAACCCTCTCCCAGGGGGAGAGGGAGCAAGAGGCGGCTCCGAAAACATCGCTTCTAGACCGTCAACAAGCCTTCGGCTACACGCAAGAAGACATCAAATTCCTGATGTCCCCCATGGCGGCCAACGGTGAAGAAGCCACCGGCTCCATGGGCAACGACTCGCCGCTCGCAGTGCTGTCCAACAAAAACAAATCGCTGTACAACTACTTCAAGCAGCTCTTCGCGCAGGTCACCAACCCGCCGATTGACCCGATTCGCGAAGCGATTGTGATGTCGCTGGTGTCGTTCATTGGCCCCAAGCCGAACCTGCTGGACATCAACCAGGTCAACCCGCCGATGCGCCTCGAAGTAGCGCAGCCGGTGCTGAACGTGGCTGACATGCAAAAGCTGCGCGACATTGAATCGCACACGCAGGGCAAGTTCAAAAGCTACACGCTCGACATCACGTACCCACTCGCTTGGGGTCATGAAGGCGTCGAGGCCAAGCTGGCATCGCTGTGCGCTGAGGCCGTTGACGCGATCAAAACTGGCAAGAACATTTTGATTGTTAGCGACCGGGCGCTTAGCGCTACGCAAGTAGCCATTCCAGCCTTGCTTGCTCTGTCAGCCATTCACCAGCACTTGGTCAGCGTCGGCTTGCGCACCACGGCTGGTCTGGTGGTTGAGACCGGTTCAGCCCGTGAGGTACACCACTTCGCCGTGCTCGCAGGCTATGGCGCAGAAGCCGTTCACCCGTACCTGGCGATGGAAACACTGGCCGAGATGCACGACGGCTTGCCGGGCGACCTGAGCACCGAAAAAGCCATCTACAACTACACCAAAGCCGTCGGTAAAGGCCTGTCGAAAATCATGTCCAAAATGGGCGTGTCAACCTACATGAGCTACTGCGGCGCGCAGCTGTTTGAAGTCATTGGCCTCAACCGCGAAACCATTGCCAAGTTCTTCACCGGCACCGCCAGCCAGGTTGAAGGCATGGGCGTGTTCGAGATTGCTGAAGAAGCGCTGCGCATGCACCGCGCGGCTTTTAGTGATGACCCGGTGCTTGCCAACATGCTGGAAGCGGGTGGTGAATACGCCTTCAGGGTGCGCGGTGAAAACCACATGTGGACACCCGACGCGATTGCCAAATTGCAGCACGCCACGCGCGCCAACAACTGGAGCACGTACAAAGAATACGCCCAGCTCATCAACGACCAGAACCGCCGCCATATGACGCTGCGCGGGCTGTTCGAGTTCAAGATTGACCCGGCCAAAGCCATCCCGATTGATGAGGTTGAATCCGCCAAAGAAATCGTCAAACGCTTCGCCACGGGCGCGATGTCACTTGGCTCCATCAGCACCGAAGCCCACGCAACATTGGCCGTTGCCATGAACCGCATCGGCGGTAAAAGCAACACGGGCGAGGGCGGTGAAGACCCGGCGCGCTACCGCCAGGAGCTCAAAGGCATCCCGATCAAGCAGGGCGCTACGCTTAAAAGCGTGATTGGCGACAAAGTCGTTGAAGTTGATTTGCCGCTGCAAGACGGTGATTCACTGCGCTCAAAAATCAAGCAGGTCGCGTCCGGCCGCTTTGGCGTGACGGCTGAATATCTGGTGTCTGCTGATCAGATTCAAATCAAGATGGCGCAGGGTGCGAAGCCGGGTGAGGGCGGCCAGCTGCCAGGAGGCAAGGTCAGTGAGTACATCGGCGCGCTGCGTTATTCAGTGCCTGGCGTGGGGCTGATTTCACCGCCGCCGCATCACGACATTTATTCAATTGAAGATTTGGCGCAGCTGATTCACGATTTGAAA
>JAYUVG010000224.1:0-3568 GCA_043754255.1 Polaromonas sp.
CATTTCAGTGGTGATGCGTTTGTCGTCCTTGGGCACGACCTGGGCCCGGGCAAAGTCGGGACTCAGGGCGGCGAGCAGCCCGGCAGCTGTCATGCCGCCGACGGCAAATTTTTGTGCGCGGTCCAGAAAGCCCCGGCGGTCAATCGTGCCGTGGACGTAGGCGTCAAACAAAATCAACAGTTCCTGGTCAAAGTCTTGTGCAGTTTTGAGTTGCATGAGCGGCTCCGGTTAAAAAGTGCAGCATACCGCGACTTGGGCCAAAGGTGCTTTCGCATCTGGAAATCGCCTGAATGGAGGCTTCCAGAGGCTGAGAATCACTGTTTTCGGGTATATAAAATGCCTGTAGCCCAATGGATTCGGGCGCAAGCAGCTATTAAATTTATAGTATCTATTTCACCAAATCATCTAGAAACTCTGACGCTGGCTCGGTTGCCGTCACCAGCAACGCATCTCTGGCGCGCGTACACGCCACGTACAGCAGGTGCCGTTCTGTGTTGTACACCTCTTGCAAATCAGCGCTGTCAACGATGTTTGCAATGCGGCTTTGCAATGGCACTACTTCATCATCGCAAGCCATCACCACCACGACACGAAATTCCAGACCCTTTGCCAGATGCATGGTGCAAATTGACACTTTCGCGTCTTCTGGTCTGACCTTGTCGTCGAGCACGTAAAAGTCAAGCCCTGCCGCGCGCACAGCCGCTCTGGCGCGGTCAAGCTGTGCTTCTGAGCGCACAAAAACAGCCATCTCAAAAGCCCGAACACCTTGCTGACTTTGACCCTTTAGCCACTCTGCAACGCCAGCGGTCTCTTTAGCCTCGTTTTCAAAAACGCGGATCAGCGGTTGTTGCCCATTAAAAACAGAAACCGTACCTTTGCGCGTTTCTACATTCCCGTCCACGTCTGCCACTTCAGCTCCCAGCAAACGGTCTGCCTGGTCCCGAATCTGGTGGGAGGTACGGTAATTGATGGTTAGCGTGCGGGCCCGGCCCCTGACATCCACGCCCAAAAACTTCCATGAAAAAGGCAATTGAAAGATGCGTTGCCCCAAATCACCCGCAAAGAACAGACTGTTTGCTTGGGGCTGCCCGGCCCGCGAGCCCAGCGCAGCCAAGAACTTGAGCTGTGCCACTGAAACGTCCTGCGCCTCGTCCACCACGATAAAGTCAAAAGGCGAGCTTGTCGCGCTTTCAAAATGCCTGGCCAACTGGCTGAACATTTGCGCTTGGGTTACCAAGCCTTGCTCAAGCAGGCTTGCCCGCGCATGCTCAACCACGGCCCAGACAGCAGCGCGCCGGTTTTCGGGCAACGTCGTTTTGCGACCAAGCCGAACCAGTGTGCGGTAGGCCTCCCAGCTTTCTACCTGCCACTCATCTATCAGGTCACGCCACTCTGATTCAACAAAAGCTAGCGTTAGTGGAGGCGTCACAGTTGATGCAGTCTGCGCAAGCGCTTGGCGCAAGGCAAGCGCGACGGCTTGGCTAGACGCCAACTTCAATCGACCTACTTTCGCGGTGTAAAGCCTTTCACCAATACCGGTAATAGACTGCACCTCCAGCCTTTCAGCAAGCCTGGGCGTACCGCTGATCAACAAACGCAGCTTTTGATGTAGCGCACTGGCCAGTGGCTCTGAAAACGTCGCCAGCAGAACCCGGCTGTCAGTGTGCTTGCGCGCCAAGAAAACAGCACGGTGCAGGGCCACGATAGTTTTACCTGTACCTGCCGAGCCCGACACCCGTGCCGGGCCGCTATAGTCGCGCTCTACAAATTCGCGCTGGGCCGGGTGCAAAAAGGTCACCCACTTTTCCCACGGGGCTGACAGCGCCCGCTCCAGCTCGTCTACGTCGTGCATGACTCTGAAACGGCGCTGCGCATCCGGGTGGTCAAACGGGTTGGCATTGGCGGCTGCCACCAGCGGCAATGCAGGCGTGCCGCCCGTGGCTAATTCCAGCAAAGCCTCAGCAGCTTCTTTGGGCAGATGGTCGGTCAGCGCCATCAAACCATCTTCATCTGCCGCACGCACATCGGCCAGCCACTCCGCAGGCACACCATAGCCCAGCAGTTCTGCATCTGTACGCTGCGCAAACAGCAATTTCTTGGCTGACGCAAGTGGTGCAAACATCCATGTCTTGGGCGCAGGCTCTGCCGCCACGTGCGGCCAAGCGGGTGCAGCGTCTTCTACCCGTTCACGAATCTCAACCCATTGCGCAGCACCCGTGGTGGGGTGCGTTTGCAGCTTACGCCGTTCAGCCCAGCTGTAAGCCTTGTCGTGGTGGTCTACATAACAAAGCAGCAGACTGGTGGCTGTTTTATGCAATATCAGCCGAATGTCACTGCCAACACGGGCTGACCAAAAGTTTTTGTCTTTCGCCTTGTCCAGCTTGTGCAAACTCATGCCCGGATTAACCGGGTTCATTTGCAAGTCAAAGGCGGTGGTTTTGACGAGCTTTTGCTCGTCGCCGGTTAACTTGGCAAGGCTATCGGTGAAGGTGTCGGAGATGCGGAAGTCCATTTGGCACTTTAGTCACTTCGGAAAGTAAAGGTCACGACACCAGATGTAGTCAACAGTTGATCGCGTTACGCAGCCGATAGCTAAAAGCCAGGCCAGCTTAGATGTCAGGACTACCGCACCAAGATAAATTTCTTGGTCAATCAAATACAACAGACCGACTGCAATAAAAAAGAAATTGATAGTTGTCCAGCGCGACTCCGCAGACCATTTGTCTTTTGCAGGCGAAGCAAGATGCATGAATATGCCCCACACCACATCAATCATAAGAACCGCAATCAAAAACCACGCAAAATCCGCAGGGCGTTTCAACAATTGCGAAAGCACCAAGAAGGCCAACGCATGTAGAAAAAGAAGCGCGAAATCAACAATCAATGCTGAAGTCTTCATGGAAGGATTTTGATTTTCTAGATACGCGTCATCTAGGTGCCGCAACGCTCCATGAAAGAAAGGAAAGAGCGTGGCTATAAAAGCTACGAACAGGAGTATCGAAGTGACGCTGAGCGATGACAACCCTTTATTTATGTCTATTGCCCCAGCAACAGCTAGTGAAAGCGCAGCACCAATTACAACCGTATACAGATTAACCAGACTCCGTATTGAATTCTCCATCCGCTTGTTTTGCATCACTACTCCTGAATTTGTTCGACCCAAGCATAGAGACTATCCACCGAAAAAAATACGGGCTTGCCCATCCGCCGAAATGTATCAACTTCAGCATCAGCGCCGGATGAAATCGATTCGTTGTAGCCAGTTGCTGTGTGAGTAGCATCCAGACGCAGGCAGCAGTCATAGAGTCTTAGCATCGCTTGATCGTACGCGAGCCAATCGGCATACGGTCTGGGGAACAATAAGTGCTGAAAATGTGTCCAGAGTGGGGCTACTGGAAGCACCCTTCCGTCAGTCAACAGACGATCAAACATCGCGCATTGAAAGTGCGTATTAATTGCGGGATCGCCACGGGTATACGGTGATGCAATAAATACGGTGGGTTTTGTTGTCGATTGATTGTTCATACCTTAAACACTTTCATAACCTCATCCCCAAGATGATTGATAA
>JAYUVG010000225.1:0-3104 GCA_043754255.1 Polaromonas sp.
GGCCGGGCCAAAGGTGTTGATCCGAAACGTGTCCATCAATTGGGTGTAGTTCAGGTCCGAGAGCTTTTTTTCGGGCATGACGCCGGGGGTGTGCAGCACGCCCGTGGCGTTGATGATGAGGTGAAATTTGGTCTGCTGGGCCAGAGCGGCAGCGGCGGAGGCCACGCTGGGCTCAATGTCAAAGTCGATGGCCGGGTCTGACTGCCGGTGCAGGCCCAGCACGTGCCCGCAGCGCGGGTTTTGCGTCAGTGCATCCACAAAAGCAGCGCCAATGCCACCCGACGCGCCGATGATCAGGGCGCGAAAACCGTCGGGGAATGTGTTCATGGTGGAGTGTTTAAGTTAAATAAATCGGACATCTTCAGGCCAGCTCGGCAATCAACACCTCGGCAGAGATGCCCAGCCCTTTGTGCAAGCGACGAATCATCGGCAGGGTTAGTTTGCGTTTACGCCCCAGCACCTCATAAACCCGGTTACTTTTTCCAATCGTAGTCGCTGTCGTTGCGGATGGGGCGAATGGTCACTACGGGTTTGTTCATGGTTTGAGCTCCACGGTATCGGCATAAATGGCATCGTACTGCGCATGTGTGCCCACAAACTTGACACACAACGCCTGGTAGCGAAAAGCAACAGTCACCACCAAACGGTAGTCATTGCCCTTGATGCTGAACACCACTGACGCTTATAGCGAAATGCTACACTTCTCCCAATTCGGGAGTATCATCCATGCGAGTCATCGCCAAAAGTTCACTTGTCAAGTTTTGGAGTCAGCCAGGCTACTCGGATGCGAAAAGCGCTCTGCAAAGCTGGCATGACGAAGCGCAAAAGGCAAGCTGGCAGGCACCGCAAGATATCAAAAACCAGTACCGTAGCGTCAGTATTTGCAGCAATAACCGGGCGGTGTTCAACATCGCCGGTAACAAGTACCGGCTGGTGGTCGAGCTGCAATACCAAGCAGGCATCGCGTGGGTAAAGTTCGTTGGCACCCATGCGCAATACGATCAAATTAACGTGGAGAGTGTCAATGACTATTAAGCCCATTCGCAGTGATGAAGACTTGCAGGCAGCATTCAAGCAGCTGGAACTGGTGTTTCAGTCCGCTACGGGCTCTGAACAGGCCGATGAGCGTGACGTACTGGTTGCTTTAATCGAGGCCTACGAGCAAAAGCACTATCACGTTGGCCCAGCCGACCCGGTTGATGCCATCAAATTTCGCATGGAACAGCAAAATCTGACACCCAAAGACCTAGAGCCCTACATTGGTTCGAGTGGACGCGTCTCCGAGGTGCTCAACCGCAAGCGGCGTTTGAGTTTGCAGATGGTGAAGAAGTTGCACACTGGTTTGCGCATTCCCTATGAGAGTTTGCTAGCTACAAGATGAGTGGCAAGAGCGCACCCTGACTCTGGATCAGCGCCAGTAGCGGAGAAATGAGCAAGACCGGGCCGCTGCCCGCTTCGCGCCACAGCTTGGCGGCAATGACGTAGACAAAACTCTTGCCCCAACCGGTTTTCTGCACCACCAGCAAGCGATTGCGGCCGTCGACGACGTGGCGAATGGCATCCTCCTGGCCTTCGCGGTGTTGACGATGCCCATCCATTGCGCGTCGGAATAGCTGCCCACCAGTGCGGGGTCGAAGTTAGGGTTGGTGTCTTGCAGGGCTTTGACGGCCAGCGGGTCGGGCGGGCCATTGTCAAGTCCGCAAGATGATTCTGGGTTCTGGGGTGGGCGCTTCATCCTCGGCATAAAGCGCTGCCGTGATGGTCGCCAATTGGCCCTCCGAGGTGGTGATGCGTTTTCCGAGTTTGGCGATGTAGGCATCCATGCCGTTCAACACTTCCTCGGTGCGGAGGTTGGTTTCGCGCAGTTCGCCATTGAGGCTTCGAGTGACAGACTCATGACTTGTCCCTCATTGTTGATGTTTTTAGTTTTTTTTCCGAAATTGAAATCGCAGTCGGTCGATTGCTTCTGTTGGCAACATCGCAGACTGTAATCTTTTCGCCTTAATGCCAACACCTGAGACCAAAGTAAATTTCACGCTGTTGTCAGACTGGCTGACGGTCAGCAGTAAAAATTTATATGAATTAAGCCTCTGGCCGATGTCTTATGTACACAACTAGCTATTTTTATAGGACTAATTTAAGACGTTTGCGGTGCTCATTTAAACGATGCAAATGAGTGGTTCACAGCGCGTCCAGCCGCTGGCGCGTCTGCAGCGCCTGGGCTTGCAGCGCAGTCACTTCTTCAACCGGCATTTTCGCCAGCTGGCGGTAGGCCATGCCGATGCGGGGGTTGCGCTCCAGCTTGGCGGCGTTGCGCTGGTAAAAGTCCCAGTACAGCGCGTTGAACGGGCAGGCCGATTCACCCAGGCGCTGTTTTTTATCGTACGCGCAGCCTTTGCAGTAGTCGCTCATGCGATCGATGTAGGCAGCACTTGACACATAAGGCTTAGTCGCCAGCAAGCCGCCGTCAGCAAACTGGCTCATGCCCAACGTGTTGGGCAATTCCACCCACTCAAAGGCGTCGATGTAAACCCCCAAGTACCAGCGGTGCAGCGCCTGCACATCCAGGCCAGCGAGCAAGGCAAAGTTGCCAATGACCATCAGGCGTTGAATGTGGTGCGCGTGGGCGTTTTGCAGCGAGCCGCCGATGGCAGCATTCATGCAGTTCATGCGGGTGTCACCGGTCCAGAACCATTGGGGTAGCGGCGTGGTGTGCTCAAAAAAATTGAGCTCGTCATAACCTGGCATGCGCGCCCAATAGATGCCACGAATGTATTCGCGCCAGCCGATCACCTGACGGATAAAGCCTTCGGCAGCGGCCAACTCCACCCGGCCCGCTTGCCATTCGGCCTCCACCCGCTGCACCACTTCGCGCGGGTTCAACATTTTTACGTTCATGGCAAACGACAGCAGCGAGTGAAATAGCCGCTGCGCCTTGCGGCTCATGGCGTCTTCATAGTCGCCAAAATTGGGCAGGGCGTGGGTGGCAAAGTTGTCAAGCTGCTGCAAGGCCTCGGCGCGGTTGACTGGCCAGCGGAAATTGGCAGCCGCTGGCTCCCCAAAGCTCTGCACGCCTGCGGCTTGAATGGTGGCCCACAGCGCGC
>JAYUVG010000226.1:0-22028 GCA_043754255.1 Polaromonas sp.
TGAGTAAACTTATCCACAGTTGCTGGTTCAAAAACCAGCAACCCGCCCTGGCTCAATATTGGATCGGCAGGGTGGCTCAATATTCAATCGGCGCTGACAGTCATTGCACGCAATGCAGAGCAGCAGGCGGCGCTACGCCCGCATGAAAGAGTGCATGTCGCGCAGTACGAACTTTGGGGCCCCATTTTCCTGGTGGCGTATCCGCTGGAGAGCTTGTTTCAGTGGCTTCGTGGGCGCCAGTTTTATCTGGACAACCGGTTTGAGAAAGCCGCGAGAGCAGCCTGCCGCGATACGCGTTGAGCAGGCGATGCAAAGTGGTGCGAGAGAAAGGATCTTGCTATTATATTAATAGCTGTCTGCGCGTATATTACGTCGGCTAGCGGGCTAATTTATATTCAAAACAACGAAATATAGGCTTGCTACCCGTCATACCCGCGAAGGCGGGTATCCAGCCCGGTGCCTCTTGCATTCACTGTGCCAAAAGCGCCACTGGATTCACGCCTTCGCGGGAATGACGGATGTTTAACCATATTGACGCAGCTCAATCTAAAAACCGGCAGGCCGCACCAACTGCGAAATAAAAGGCCACTCAGCGGTAAAAAATGAGCCCGTTTTGAACGGCGATTTAAATGTTTGGCCGCAACTGTTCGGCCCAGCAAGCTTTGGCTTTGGTGCAGAGTAGCCTGCAAACACAGACAAACGCATGAGTAAAAAGTGCGTCTGCAAACATCTTCAGTTTCGCAAATGGTTGCCATCAGACAAACAAGCCAGCCGCTGTCAGCTAATAACTCTAAAACTCTTGTTTACCAGTTTTACGCACTCGCTTACGCCCGTTAAATATCCTTGTGAGGAATTGGCTCGCACAATAAAACAAGTTGCAACCTGTGCACCTAATCACCAGGAGATATCGACATGGCTTTTACCCCAAACCCAACCAACGGCAATGACACCATCAGCGGCGACGCAGAGCCTGACACCATTGACGGGCTTGAAGGCGATGATCTTATTTTTGGAGGTGGTGGCGACGACCAACTGCTGGGTGGCCCCGGCAATGACACTTTAGTGGGGCAAGGAGGTAACGACCGCCTGCTGGGCGGCACGGGCAATGACCGCTATGAGGTTGACCGTACCGACACCATCATCGAGCTTGCCAACGAAGGAGTTGACAGTGTGTTCTTTCGGGACGATACGTTCACCGGTACCTACAACCTGGCTGCCAATGTTGAAAATCTGACCCTGATTGGCCGCTTCAACAATCTTTCTGCAGTTGGCAACGACCTTGACAACCGCATCCTTGGCAACAACACCGGAAACGACACACTGTCTGGCGGCGATGGCAATGACTACATTCAGGGGGACTTTGCCTTCTTTGCGGGAAGCAACTCGTTTTTCAGCAGCACGGGCGCGGACAAGCTTTACGGTGGCGCGGGTAACGATGTGATTTGGGGCGACCAGGGCGAGGGCAATGATCTCAGGGTTTTCGTGACCGACGGTGACATGCTGTTTGGAGAAAGTGGCGACGACACTTTGTATGGGCAAGCTGGCGTGGACACGCTGGACGGCGGCACGGGCAACGACACACTTTATGGCGGTGCTGGTGCGGACACCCTGTTGGGCGACGCAGGTGACGACTTTCTGGACAGCGGCACGGGCAATGACGTGCTGGATGCCGGGAGCGGTCAAAACCGCCTGATTTTTCAAAAAGGCGACGGGCAGGACATTGTTCGCGGTGTTGCAACTCCAGGCACTGCAGACCGCACGGGCATTGAGCTGGTCACGTCGTACCCTGCAGGCTCTATGGGCACTGGCTCGGTAGGCGTTGCATCGACTGAAGTAACGCTGTCCCGTACAGGAAATGACCTGCTGATTGACCGTAACGACGGCGACGACAGCGTGACCGTTGAAAACTACTTTGCATCGTCTGCAGGCAATCTCTACCCCATCCATTCCATCAAGTTCTCGGACACCATCTGGAGCAACGCCGATATCAACAGCCGTGTGGCCGGACAACCTGCTCCAGTGACAACGCAAATCGGCACTGATGGCAATGATGTGCTGACGGGTACCGCAGGTGCTGACATTTTGCTGGGACGTGCGGGCGACGACTACCTCAAAGGTGGAGCTGGCAACGACTTTTTGAATGGCGATGAAGGCCAGGATCTGCTGGAAGGCGGCGCGGGTGACGACATGCTGATTGTTGACAGCGTGCTGGACGCCATCACCGAGCGCCCCGGCGAGGGGATCGATACAGTGCAAAGCTACATCAGCTACGCACTGGGTGGCAACGTTGAAAACCTCACATTGATTGGCAACATTGCAGTGAGCGCTGCCGGCAATGAGCTGGACAATTTCATGACCGGCAACAGTTTGGACAACAACATGCAGGGGCGCGCCGGCAACGATGTGCTGTATGGCGACGGTGGAGACGACTTTTTGAATGGTGAATTGGGTCAAGACCAGATGTTTGGCGGTGTGGGCAATGACACCGTGATCGTTGACGACGCGGGCGACTACGTGTGGGAGGCGGCCAGCGAAGGAACAGACACGGTGCAAAGCTACATCAGCTACACCTTGCAGGACAACTTTGAAAACCTCATTTTGATTGGCGGGACAGGCGTGGTGGCCAACGGCAATTCGTTGGCAAATGTGATCCAGGGCAACGATGCCGACAACCGCATTGACGGCAGGGGCGGGCTGGACACCTTGATGGGCAACGGCGGAAACGACCTCATAAAGATTTACACCGGTCAGGAGCGTGTAGCAGGCGGCAGCGGCAGTGACACACTGCAGTTCAGTGAAAACCTGGGCTTTCTCAATCTGGCAGGACTGGCGGGCGTCAGCTTGACGGGCATCGAGTCTATCGACATGCGAAATGAAACCGCTACAACTACCCGTTTTACGCTGGATGAAATGCTGGCGCTCTCTCTTGAGACCAACACTTTGAAAATTGACGGCGATGCCGGGGATCAGTTGCAGATCGGTAATGGCTGGCAACGCGGCGTGTCAGCCACAGCGGGCTATGACCAATACAGCATGACTGAAGGCGGCGAGACCGGCATTGTGCTGGTGGGTCAGAACGTCACGGTGATGATGGGTGACTGGATGGCGGCGTAGCCATTCGTCTGCAAAGGTGAAGATTCAAAAGCTATAAAAATAATATCAAGTACGCTGTGAGTTCTGTTCATCCCCTCCAGCAGCCGCATCAGGATGAATTAAAAGCCGCCCTGCAAAAGCTGCGCAGTGCCTTCATCATGTAGCCATTTTCAGCGGTTTTTTAAATGTGCTGATGCTTGCGCCATCTTTGTACATGCTGCAGGTGTACGACCGCGTGTTGACCAGCCGAAACGAGACAACGCTGGTTTTTTTGACGCTTCTATTGGTGGGTGTTTTCATCTTTATGGGCGCGCTCGAGGCCATACGCACATGGGTGCTGGTACGGGTAGGTGCCCGGCTGGATCACGAGCTCAATGCCCGGGTTTTCAATGCCACTTTTGAGCGGAGCCTGATGCAGTCTGGCAGCAACGCCACGCAGCCGATTCACGACCTCAATACGCTGCGCCAAACCTTGACCGGCCCCGCATTGTTGACTGTGTTTGATGCGCCGTGGATGCCCATTTATCTACTGGTGGTTTCGCTTCTTTCAATTGAACTGGGCATCTTTGCTCTGGTGGGCGCTTTGCTGCTGACAGCGTTAGCTGTGGTCAATGAAAAAATGTCAAAGCCTAATTTGGACGAAGCACAAAAGTACAGCTCGCAATCCCAAAATGCTTTACACCACAATCTGCGCAATGCCGAAGTTATTGAGGCGCTGGGCATGCTGCCAAACATCCGCAAACGCTGGCACAGCCTTCACGAACAGCAGATACAGCACCAGGCATCTGCCAGCGACCAGGCTGCCATCATGGGCGCTCTGAGCAAATTTATACGCATCACCATGCAGTCCCTGGCGCTCGGGTATGGCGCCCTGCTGGTGCTGGAGGGCAAGATCTCACCCGGCAGCATGATTGCGGCGTCCATTTTGGTCAGCAGGGCATTGGCACCAGTTGAAATGCTGGTGGGTAACTGGAAACAGATCATCACCGGGCGCGCGGCTTATGCCCGCATTCAGGGTCTGTTTGCCAGCCATCCACCTCGCAGGCACGGCATGCAGCTGGCTGCGCCGCGGGGAGCCGTTCGATTTGACAACGTGGCGACGTCGGCACCTGGTTTTAATCACCTGATATTGAAGAACCTCAATTTTGGAATTGGAGCTGGCGAGTCGGTGGCCATCATTGGCCCGAGTGGGGCTGGCAAGTCCGCTCTGGCGCGGCTGCTGGTGGGCGTGTGGCCTGCAACGGCGGGCACGGTGCGGCTTGACGGTGCAGACCTGTACCAGTGGAACAAGGACGAGCTGGGCCCGCATCTGGGCTACTTGCCGCAAGACATCGAACTGTTTGACGGAACCGTCGCTGAAAACATTGCCCGCTTTGGCGATGTGGATGCCAGCAAGGTCATCAAAGCTGCCGAGCGTGCCGGCGTGCATGGGTTGATTTTGCGTTTGCCCAGTGGCTATGACACCCCGCTGGGTGTGGGCGCCTGTGTTTTGTCGGGCGGGCAAAAGCAGCGCATAGGGCTGGCGCGGGCGCTGTATGGCGACCCGGCTCTGGTGGTGCTGGACGAGCCCAATTCCAATCTTGACGAGGCGGGGGAAAAAGCTTTGCTTGAAACGATCAAGGATTTGACCGCGCGGGGATGCACCCTTGTCCTGATCACTCATCGGATTGCGTCGCTCGACGTGGTTCAAAAAATCATGCTGTTGGGCGACGGCACCCTCAAGGCCTATGGGCCACGTGCCGACATGCTGGCTGCCATGCGGGCACGCCTGGCCACAGACACAGCCGCCTCGGGTTTGAAAACCATGCCGCGCCCCCGGCTGGTTGAGGCGCACCGTCATGGCGAGCCTAAAAATTCGTCTGAAAATGTTTGACAGATTGACAAGCTTGTTTGAACCATAAACAGTTATGCGTGACCAGGCCATCCTTCAAACATCAGCAGCTGTTGATATGGATTACCAGCGCGCGCAGCGCTGGGGCTGGGCACTTCTGGTCGTTGGCTTTGGCGGCTTTTTAGCCTGGGCGTTGCTGGCGCCACTTGATGCAGGCATCACAGCTGCTGGCACGGTGGTGGTCAGTGGCAACCGCAAGGCGGTTCAACCGCTGGTAGCCGGGAAGGTGGTTGCGATTCTTGCCAAAGAGGGTGACCGGGTTACGGCGGGCCAGGTGCTGGTGCGCTTTGACGACACCCAGAGTCGCTCGCAGCTCGACATTGCCAAAGGCCAATGGTTTACCAGTCTGGCGACAGAGGCGCGCCTGATTGCAGAAAGCACTGGCAGCGCAGCCCCGGTTTTTTCTGCAGTTTTAAAAAATGAAAGCTCTGACCCCAGGGCGCTTGCAGCCATGGCGTCGCAAGGCCAGCTTTTTACGACCCGGCGCAAATCATTGAGCACGGAACTGGCAGCAATGACGGAACACATGCGCGGGCTGGAACAACAAACGCAGGGCACTGTTGCATCCATGCGTGCCAAGGAGGATCAACTCGGCGTGCTGCGTGAACAGTTGAAAAATCTCCGCAATCTGGCAGACGACGGTTTCATGCCGCGCATTCGTGTGCAGGATCATGAGCGCACTGTGTCTGGCATGTCGGGGGCCATTGCAGAAGATACAGGCAGCATAGGGCGTAGCCGTCAATCGATTGCAGAAATCAAACTGCGCATGGTCTCGCGCGAGCAGGATGTGCGCAAAGAAGTCGAGGCGCAACTGTCAGACGTTCAGCGCGACGTGTCATCATTGAGCAGCCGACTTCAGGGCTTGCAGTTTGATGTAGTCAATACGGAGGTGAAGTCGCCAGTCAGCGGTCTGGTCATGGGTGTCGCGGTGCACACCATCGGCGGTGTGGTGGCAGCCGGCACCTCCATGATGGAAATCGTGCCACGCGATGAAGTCCTGAAAATTGAAGCGCAAATACCGCCGCATCTGATTGACAAAATCAGGCCAGGTTTGCCGGTGGATATTTTGTTTACAGCGTTAAATCAGGCCAGCACGCCGAAGATTGCAGGCCAGCTGACGCATGTGTCTGCTGATGTGGTGACGGATCCCAAAACAAACCTGCCTTTTTTCAAAGCCTCAATTGACGTCACGCCCGAGGGCATGGTCAAGTTGAAGAAAAATGAAATCAGGGCGGGTATGCCGGCTGAGGTATTTGTGCGCAGTGGCGAGAGAACGGCGATGAATTATTTGTTGAAACCGCTGATGGATCGGGTGCAGCGTTCCATGACTGAGCCGTGAGTGGGTTTGCTATATTAATGATAGCTGCTTGCGCTTATATTAATTGGGCTAGAGGCTTAATTTACTTAAAGACAGCGAAATTTTTCCTGCTATACGTCATACCCGCGAAGGCGGGCATCCAGTCCGGTGTCCGAAACATTCGCTGCGCAAAAAGCAGGACTGGAATCCCTCTATTGCCAGGAACGACCGAGTTGTCAAGACCCGTGAACTTCGCAGCATGCCAACTGGGCGTTGGTGCAGCGCGGCTTGGGCATTGGCATCATGATGGATGACATTGCCAGAGTGACCCCAGGCATCGGGCGTGTGCTGGACGACGTGCTGCCCGTACGGTTTCCGGTCTGGCTGGCGACCCACCGCTAGCTGCGCACGTCGCGGCGGATTCAGCTGGTGTTTGAGACGCTGGCCAAAGGCTTAGCTCAGGCCATACAGCCGCCTGCGGAAGTGGTTTGATTGCTATGATATCAGGAGCTTTTTGCGCCTGTATTAATTGGGCTTCAGGCCATTTTTGCGTCATACCCGCGAAGGCGGGTAGCCAGTCCGGTGTCAATAAATTTCACTGTGCCAAGACCGTCACTGGATTCCCTCTATTGCCGGGAATGACGGATGTTTAATGATTTGAAGTGAGCCACCACCATGAAAATCGCCATCATTTCAGACATTCACGGCAACCTGCCTGCGCTGCGGGCTGTGCTGGCAGAGGTTGATGCGGAGGACATTGACCACATCATCAACGTTGGCGACACGCTAGGCGGCCCGCTTGAATCTGCGCGCACGGCTGACCTCTTGATGGCGCGTGGCATTGCCATGATTGCAGGCAACCACGAGCGGCAATTGCTCACTTTGCTGGCGGACAAACTGAATCGCAGCGATGCCTGCACAGCCAGCGAAATTTCACCCGCCCACCGCGCCTGGCTGGCCAGCGCGCCACCCACGCTTTGGCTAACTGATGATGTTTTCGTCTGCCATGGCACACCGCACAGCGACCTGCATTACTGGATGGAAACCGTGACCGATGACTTTGGCCAAAACGGCTCACCTGGCGTGCGCGCCGCCACACCAGCAGAGGTGCTTCAGCGCCTTGGCACAGGCCCGCACCGGGCGGCAAGCCTCATCATCTGCGGTCACACCCATATCCCCCGCTTGGTCAGTGTGCCCAGCCCAGCAGGCGGCCACCTGATTACCATCGTCAACCCCGGCAGCGTCGGTTTGCCTGCTTATGACGACGTTCATCCATTCCCGCACCACATCGAAACCGGCAGCCCACACGCAAGATTTGCCGTTGCTACACAAACGTCAAGAGGCTGGCAAATTGATTTGCGCTGCGTGATGTACGACTTTGAAAGCATGGCGCAGCTGGCTGAATCACGCCAGCGGCCAGACTGGGCCATAGCGCTGCGCACCGGGCGCATGGTTTGATTTTTCGAGGATGTTCCTCTTACAATGATCGTATCGATCAACGGAGCGCAAGAATGTCAATCCCCACCGCTACGCTTTCCAGCAAGTATCAAATCTCCATTCCCAAAGAAATCAGGGACGGCATGAACTTGAAACCTGGTCAAAAACTGGCATTTTTGTGCATCGGCAAATCGGTTCGCCTCATGCCACAGCCCAGGCTTGAAGATTTGTTTGGTATCGGCAAAGGCGGCGACCCCAGCAACTACCGCGACCGTGACACCCGGCGTGAAGACATATTGCCGCGGGTCAGCCCTGCCCCCCGTTCATCGGCCAGTCCCATCAGGCAAAGCAAACCCGCTGTGCGTAATGCTGTAAAAAAGAGCCGCAGCGAAGTTGCCGCATGAAGGTGTTGGACACCTGCGTGTGGATTGAAATTGTTTTGGCCAGCCCACTTGGCAAGCGATTCAATGCGCTGCTTGTCGACAAACAAAGTGTGTTGGTTCCCAGCATGGTTCAGTTTGAACTGCGTCGCTGGGCGCTGCGCGAGTATGAAGCTTCCCGCGCTGACTTCATCGTTCTTGCACTGCGCGAAGCGGTTAACGTGCAAATCAATGAGCGCGTAGCCTTTTTGGCGGCTGACCTGGCCAGAAAACATAAACTCCACGCCATCGACGCCCTCATCTACGCCACGGCTCTTGAGCACGACGCCCAGTTGGTGACTTGCGACGCCCACTTTAAAGACCTGCCTCAGGTGGACTACACACCCAAGTCAAAACAACAGCCATGAACCTGCAAAAAATTCTTATTCCCTTGGCCATCATTGCTGGCGCTGCGCTGGCTTACCGCTCTTACGGCTGGTCGGGCATCGCCGTGGTCGTGACTTTTCTGGTCTTCGGCATCCTGCTGCATTTCACCCGCCTGATGACCATCCTCAAACGCGCAGCCAATCGGCCCATCGGCCATGTTGACAGCGCCGTCATGCTCAACGCCAAACTCAAGCCCGGCGCAACGCTGATGCATGTGGTGGCCATGACGCGCTCGCTGGGTTTGCTCAAGTCACCGAGGGACGCGCAGCCTGAAGTGTTTGAGTGGAAAGACGCCAGCGAATCAGTCGTGACCTGCACTTTTGTGGGCGGCAAGCTGGCCAGCCATTTGCTGGTCCGCCCAAATCCGTCGTCAGGTTTATAATTGGTATTACCACGTAACACTTGAGATTTCAGGAGGTGGATATGGGTGCAGTATCGACGAGCAACATGACCAGTAATATGACCAGTAAGGGCCAGGTCACCATCCCGGCTGCCTTGCGCCAGAGCTTTGGCTTTAAAGCTGGCGCAGCGGTTGAATTTTTTCAGGCGGGCACGTATGTGGGCGTCAGGCCCGTTCAAAACGCAGCTCCAATGCCCAAGAGTGGTTTTGGCATGATCAAGGCAAAAGTCAAACAGGTGCCTGCTGACTTTGATGTGGCCACATTGCTGGCAAAGAAGTCTGTTAAATAAGTCGCCATGATTGGACTTGACACCAACATTCTGGCGCGCTACTACACAGCTGCTGGCAGCAAAGATGACGCAGCTACAGCCAGGCAATGCAACGCCGCCCGTCAGTTGATTGAAGGCGGCAAACGCTTGATGGTCAGTCAAACCGTCGTGCTGGAGCTGGAATGGGTTTTGCGCGGGGCATACGATGTCAAGCCAGCTGAAATGCGCGAAGTCTTTTTGCATTTGCTTAGCCTTCAGCAACTTGAATTTGAGGATCGCCTGGCCGTGCAAACTGCTGTGGATGCATTGACCCAAGGTTTCGATTTTGCCGATGCGCTGCATCACAGCGCTTACCGCAGGTGCAGCATGGTTGCTACCTTTGACGACAAAGGCTTTGCAAGGCGTGCCAAGAAAGCTGCATTAAAGCCAGCCGTCACCGTGCTTCAATTAAGTCCAAAGTAAATTTAGCCAGATTCAGCCAAATCACATCGCCTTTAAAATCAGTTTTCAAAAAATCTCAAACCTCACAGGACAAGCATGGCAACAGCAGCACCCGCACCCGCATCAGCACCGCAATCACTAGACGACCGCGACGGCAAAATCTGGATGGACGGCCAGATGGTTGAGTGGCGTGACGCCAAGATCCATGTGCTCAGTCACACGCTGCACTACGGCTGCGGCGCATTTGAAGGCGTGCGGGCTTACAAACTGCAGGACGGCAGCACAGGAGTGTTCAGACTGGAAGAGCACACCGAGCGGCTCTTCAACAGCGCCAAAATCTTGCGCATGAAGATCCCGTTCACACCAGCTGAAGTCATGCAGGCCACGCTCGATGTGGTGCGCGTCAACAAGCTGCCCAGCTGCTACATTCGCCCGTTGACCTGGATTGGTTCTGAAAAATTGGGCGTGTCACCCAAGGGCAACAAAATTCATTTGATGGTCGCTGCCTGGCCGTGGGGTGCGTACTTGGGTGATGAAGGTTTGAAGCGCGGCATTCGCGTGAAGACATCGAGTTTCACGCGCCACCACGTCAACATCACGATGATTCACGCCAAGGCAGTCAGCAACTACACCAATTCAATTTTGGCCAACATGGAAGCGACTGACGAGGGCTACGACGAAGCTCTGCTGCTGGACCCGCAAGGCTTTGTGAGCGAGGGCGCAGGCGAAAACGTATTTGTGGTGCGCAAGGGTGTGGTGTACACGCCTGATTCAAGCGCTGGAGCACTGAACGGCATCACCCGCAACACGATCTTTTCAATCTGCCAGGATTTGGGGATTGAGCTCAAAGAAAAAGCCATCACACGCGATGAAATCTACATTGCTGACGAAGCTTTTTTCAGCGGCACTGCGGCTGAAGTGACGCCGATTCGTGAGCTAGACCGGATTGAAATCGGCTCGGGTTCGCGCGGCCCGATCACCGAGAAAATTCAGGCTGCGTTTTTTGACATCGTCAACGGCCGCAACCCAAAATATGCGTCCTGGCTAGCCAAAGTTTGAACTTCATGACCACCTCATCCCACATTGAATTGCTGGCAACAGACTTAAATTCCCAAGGTGGTGTGTACTGCCCCAGCACCAAAGCGCATATGGAAATCTATAGCACTCACCCCAGAGTTTTCCTGGACGTGGCCCGCACCGGGCAAGGCAAGTGCCCGTACTGCGGCACGGTGTATGCGCTAAAAGCTGGTGAGCATTTCGGCGCTCACCACTAAGGAAGCGCTGAACAAGTCCCCGCGGCGTGCGATCAGCCGGCCTTGGGCGGTCTGCGGCGTCAAATTTCTTGCAAATAGCCAGCTATTTGGCTGCAAAATTTTCCTTGCAGCCCATCCCAATCCGGCTGCCGCCCTACCGCGAAAACTTATTCAGCGCTCCCTGGCTTTTTAACTCAACCCTTTTGGGTCCACGCGCCGCACCAGCCCTTGCCTGCTACCAGGTTGTTGCCAAACACAGCACAACCTCCTGAGGCGTCACCTGTCTTGCCCTGGTACAACGTGCAGCCTGCGCAGATTTGATTTGCAGCACGGTTGGGGTGTTTTTTGGCATCTACTTTTGTGGCGTCAGCTTTGTAGCCAAGAGCCATGGCCTGTTCGCTGGTTTCCAGCACAGCATTGGGCGCTGGTGTTTGAGCGTGCGTAGTTGTGGTCAGTGCCAATGCGGTGAATGCCGATGCACACGTGAGGGATTGTTTGAAGAAAATTCTGCGTGAGTTTGTCATGATGATGTTTTGTAAAAAGGTTTTGAAGTGAAGGCTTAAATGAAAGGTTATGAGCCTAAATTTCGACTTGAGAAATTACTGCTGCTTGGCGCCTTCACCCAAACGCCTTCCAAGCGACACTGCGTAAGGCGCTGCTCTGGCAGGCAGCATCGGGTCAGCTGAGGCCTCCACTCCTTTTGGCATCACCATCGGGTTGTAGTTGGTGGTCAGGCATGTTCCGCCGCCGTCTTCAGACACAGAGGTAACTTTCAACATGCCCAGGTTAACTTTTTTGCGGCCTTCAGGCAGCGGCACTGTGGCGCTGTCCAGTTTGTCGCCGGCCTGAGCGAGCTCCAGATTGAAGTTGAAAGCCACCTTGCCGTCTTTGACACGCTGGCGCAAGTCGTCAAACAAAAAGTTGGCGCCCTTGGCTTTGGCTTCGTCATCCGTCAAGCCTTGCAGGCCCGCAACGGGCTCAAAAACCCACTTGCCAAACTGCTTGGCACCGCTGGCGTTGACAAAACCATGCGCATGCACACCCCAGTAATTGACGCTGCCATAGCTGGCGGGCACGGGCTGCGAGGCAAAGTGTTTGCCTTGCAGCAGCACCTCAGGGTTGGCGTCGGTGAAGGCCTTGATTTTTGCCGGGTCGGCTACCTTGGTGACCGGGTCGGCCTGACGCACCTTCAGATTGTCAAGAAGTTGCTGCGGCGTGGAAGCGCCAAACACTGGCGCCGAAATATTGCCCATCATCCATCGCTCGCCATCCGGTAAATTGAATTGCAGCGCCAGATTGCGCTGGCTTTTTGCGTTGTCAGGCGCATTCGGATTGCCACCGCCGACCGAAAAACGCACCACCACCGGCACACTCTTGCCGCTAAAAACCGTCGCAGTTGACAAGCCGCGTGCATCTGCAGTGCCGACAAATTCGCCCGCAGCGCAAATGCCCTTGGCACCTGAACGGCGATAACCGGCAAACCTGCCGCCAGTGGCTTCAAACTGATTGACCAATGTGGTTGGATCTACCGGCGCAGCACTGGGTGCGGCTGAACTGGCTTGCGCCATGGCGCCAAGGGACAATAGGCAAGCAGCCGCAGCCACTGTGGACAATATCAAAAGTTTCATCATGGGTCTCCTGGTTATCAATTTATATTCGCCTTTGGGAGCGGCTGTAATAGCGAGCATCTACATCCGCGCAGTTCTTACAATCATCCATTGAAATTTTAGTGAGTACTACACATTGAGCATTCGGTTACTTACCCTAAGTTCAAAGCAATTAATCCATCCTATGCAACAGCCAGCTTTTAATTGGAATCTGACCCCCATTAAATTTATTCGGGGTCAGACTCCAATTAATTTTTTGTTTTGACCCGCTCTCTCATCATTGCGCCGCAGTGGATTGGCGATGCTGTCATGACCGAGCCGCTGCTGCGCCGCCTGGCAGCGCGGGGGGAGCAACTGACGGTCGGGGCGCTGCCGTGGGTGGCGCCGGTGTACCGGGCGATGCCGCAAGTTGCCAGCGTGATTGAGTTCCCGTTTGCGCATGGCGGTTTGCAATTCAAGGCGCGGCGCAGCATTGCCAGGCAGCTTGAGGGCCAGTTTGATGCGGCCTATGTGCTGCCCAATTCACTAAAAAGTGCTTTGCTGCCGTTTCTGGCCAGCATCCCCAAACGCATTGGATACCTGGGTGAGGCGCGCATTGGGCTGTTGACGCATCGGCTGAAAAACCCGAAAAATGGCACGGACAACAGGCCGCCGATGGTGGCGTTTTATTCGGCACTCAGCGGAGAGGCCGGGTTCGAAGCAGACCGTCCGCAACTGCGTGTGCCTGAAGTTGACATCATCAAGACGCTGGCGGAGCTGGGTCTGCAGCGCGGCGCGTACGCCGTGTTTGCACCAGGTTCTGAATATGGCCCGGCCAAGCGCTGGCCAGCAGAGCATTACGCGGCGCTGGCCAGGCAGCTGGCAGGCCCGGTGCTTTTGCTGGGGTCTGGCAAAGAGGCAGAGTTGTGCAGCCAGATCGCAGCAGCGGCTGAAAACTGCATCAATCTGGCAGGAAAAACAACGCTAGCCCAGGCAATATGCGCGCAAGCAGCTAGCAAATTGATAGTAACCAATGATTCGGGCCTGATGCATGTGGCAGCGGCTCTGGGTGTGCCGCAGGTGGCAATATTTGGCTCCAGCAGCCCGTTGCACACACCGCCATTGAGCGACAAGGCAGCCGTGTTGTGGCTTAAAAACGATCCGGCCTATCAGCCACCGCTAGACTGCGCGCCGTGCTTTGAGCGGGTCTGCCCGCTGGCGCTTGATGCCGGTCATATGCGTTGCCTCAATGACATCAGCCCCGAGCGGGTGCTGGCTGCCCTGCCCAAGTAAAAAAACCGAGCAAGCCTTGTTTAGAAAGTTCATCGCACCATCCGGTGATGGCGCGTACCATCTACCGCATGACTTCACCTTCAGATTTTACCTCCACTGCCATTGACCGAATCCGCACAGCAGCAGCTGCTGGCAGCAGCCTGCGCATACGCGGTGGCGGCAGCAAAGACTTTTACGGCCAGGCGCTTGAGGGCGATATTTTCGACACTACGCCATTGAACGGTGTGGTCAGCTATGAGCCCAGCGAGCTGGTGATCACTGTGCTGGCAGGCACGCCTCTGGCTGAAGTGGAGGCACTGCTTTTGGCGCACGGCCAATGCCTGGCCTTTGAACCGCCGCATTTTTCCTCTGCCTCAACCGTCGGTGGAATGGTCTCCAGCGGCCTGAGTGGCCCGGCCCGCGCCAGCGCAGGTGCTGTGCGCGACTTTGTGCTGGGTGTCAAGCTCATCAATGGCAAGGGCGAGCATTTGACCTTTGGCGGCCAGGTGATCAAAAACGTGGCGGGCTACGACGTGTCTCGCCTGATGGTGGGCGCCATGGGCACGCTGGGTTTGCTGACAGAAATCAGCCTGAAAGTGCTGCCGATTGCGCCCGGTGAAGCAACTCTGAAGTTTGAAATGACCCAGGCTCAGGCACTCGAACAGCTCAACACCTGGGGCGGCCAGCCGCTGCCGCTCAATGCCAGTTGCTGGGTAAATGAGAACGAAATAAACAACGGTGTTGGCACGCTGTATCTGCGTCTGCGCGGCGCCGTCGCTGCGGTTGAAGCAGCCTGCACCCGACTGGGTGGCGAGCGCATGCCCCTTGCACAAACCGCTGCGGACTGGAAGCTCTGCCGCAACCAGCAATTGCAGTGGTTTACGGACCGCACCGCCGGGCAGGACTTGTGGCGACTGTCGGTGCCGCAAATCACCCCCGTGCTTGATTTGCCAGACTCGCCCCTGATTGAATGGCACGGCGGGCTGCGGTGGGTGCGCGCTGCCCAAGCGCAAGGCCAGCAGCTGCGCGAGCTGGCCCGGGCAGCGGGTGGACATGCTACTCTTTTCATAGCTGCTTACGCAAATAATACAAGGGCTACAAGCGTATTTGATGCCTTAAAACCACCTTTGGACCGCATTCACCGTGGTCTGAAACATGAGTTTGACCCAGCCGGCGTGTTCAACCCGCACCGCATGAGCCTGGACTGGTAGCTTTTGACATGCGTCCTTTGCGATCTTTTCACCACCTGACGGGTCAGCACCGCACTGCTGCCACCAACCGGTTGCTGGGGGGGCTGCTGGCATTTAACGCAGGGGCAATCAACGCTGGCGGGTTTTTGCTGGTCAGCATGTACACCTCACACATGACGGGTTTCGCGTCCATGCTGGCCGACAACCTGGTGCTGGGCAACATGAAACTGGTGCTGGGCGCGTTCGGTGCGCTGTTGGCTTTTACGGCGGGCGCGGCAACCACAGCGGTGCTGGTCAACTGGTCGCGCCATCACTGGTCGCGCAGTGAGGTCGCTTTGCCATTGATGTTAGAGGCCGTGTTGCTGCTGATTTTTGGGCTGATGGGCGCAACGCTCACCCGTCAAACGCCGTTTGCTGTGCCGCTCACGCTGCTGGTGCTGGCATACACGATGGGCCTGCAGAACGCACTGGTCAGCAAAATATCGTCATCGCAAATTCGTACCACACACATGACCGGCGTCATCACTGACCTGGGCATTGAGCTGGGCAAAATGCTCTACTGGAACTCTACCGGCAGCCCGCCTGATTCACGCGTGCGGGCCAACCGCATCAAGCTGCGGCTGTATTGCGCGTTGCTCGGCATGTTCATCACCGGCGGCCTGGTCGGCGCGCTGGGTTTTAGATACGTCGGCTTTGTCTGGGTGCTACCTCTGGCACTCGGCTTGCTGGCCATTTCACTGCCGCCCCTGTATGCAGACTGGCGTCGCCAGCAACGGCGCAAAGCCCGCCTGATGCAGCAACCTTGATAAACAACTCATGCAAACCAACCTCTCCCCTGAATTCAAGAACTCTGCTGATGGCCTTGAAGCCGAGGCGATATTGCGCAAGTGCGTGCACTGCGGTTTTTGTACCGCCACGTGTCCCACTTACCAGTTGTTGGGCGATGAGCTGGATGGCCCGCGCGGCCGCATTTACCTGATCAAGCAGGTGCTGGAAGGCGACGTACCCACCCGCAAAACCCAGCTGCATTTAGACCGCTGCCTGACCTGCCGCAACTGCGAAACCACCTGCCCCAGCGGCGTTGAATATGGCCACCTGATTGATATTGGCCGCAAGCTGGTGGATGAGCGGGTCGAGCGGCCTTTGGGTGAGAAAGCTGTTCGCTGGGCACTCAAAGAAGGCTTGCCTTCACCGCTGTTTGCGCCCGCCATGGCGTTGGGCCAGGCGGTGCGCGGGCTGCTGCCTGCATCGCTTAAAAACAAGGTGCCGGCCAAACAATCTGCTGGCATTCTGCCCACCCGCAGTCACGAGCGCAAGGTGTTGTTGCTCGAAGGCTGCGTGCAACCCGCCATGATGCCGAACATCAACTCAGCCACGGCGCGGGTACTGGACGCAGCAGGCATAGAGGTCGTGATTGCCAGAAAAGCCGGATGTTGCGGCGCAGTGAAATTCCACTTGAATGACCACGATGGCGCAAAGCACGAGATGCGCCGCAACATCGACGCCTGGTGGCCGCATGTTGAAGCTGGCATTGAAAGCATTGTGATGAACGCATCAGGCTGCGGCAGTATGGTCAAAGACTACGGCCATGCGCTGCGGGATGATGTGCAGTACGCGGCCAAGGCAAAACGTATTAGCGAGTTGACGCGTGACCTGAGCGAGTTGTTGCCTGATCTGGTGGAAACGTTACGCAGCAAAGTCAATGCGAACCCAGGTCAAATTGCCTTTCATCCACCCTGCACACTGCAGCACGGCCAGCAATTGCGCGGCGGTGTTGAAAAGCACCTGCAGGCGCTCGGCTTCAACATCAAAACCGCCAGTTGCGAAGCGCATTTGTGCTGCGGCTCGGCCGGCACCTATTCAGTGCTGCAGCCCAAGATAGCCTACGAGCTGCGCGATCGCAAGCTGGGCAATTTAGGCGAGATGAAACCCGAAGTGATTGCGTCTGCCAACATCGGCTGCATCACGCATTTGCAAAGTGGTACGGCAACGCCGGTGCGGCATTGGGTTGAGGTGCTGGACGAGGCGTTGGCCAGAAACCTCAATACTTGAATTTGCCGTCAATCGCCCGGTCTTGCCACAGCGCCATGGGGAAGGTGTAGTGGTCGTTTTCATCTGCTGCATTCGACCAATTGTTTTTGCCCCACGCATATTCAAAGGCGACTTCGGCTTTAAGTTCGGGCACAAATACTGTGCCTAAAACGTAAGAGCGTTCAAAGCCGCTCGTGCCGTTTCTCAGCAGCTTGGCTTTTTGAAGAGTGATCACTGTGCCAGCTGGCAATACGTAACGCGGGCCCGCTTCTTCTTGTGCATCAGGCTGTGCGTCGGTCAGAGCATAAGGATTGACCTGTACGTCAGGCTCGCGGGTTTTAAAAAGGGCAGCGGGACGCTTTATTGCCAGCTGCTTGCCCATAAATTCAGCGTATGGTTTTTTGCTGGAGACATCGTTTGCTTTGGTGCGCAGCGTCAAGTACAGGATGAATATGAAAGCCAGCAAAAGTAGCGTCAGTGCGGCAAGTATTTTTTTCAGCGTCGGGGGCACAGACTTTCCTTTTCTTTTCGCCAGGCAGCCTGATGTTAATTCTGAGCAAGTCATGGCACGCTAAAAGCTGCTGACATCACATTGTCAGTAGCCCCCCGGCATGATCAAGGCTCCAATAACTGCTCAGGAGTTATTCAAGAAAAAAGCCATCACATGGTTTCAAATCGGCAACGTCAATCTGGCTGGTGTCACCACCTCTTACAAGGCTGTTGCGATCCAGGTCATATCTAAAATTCGCCCCTGTAAAGTAATGAGTTGATTAACAAAGGGCTTTCATGCAACCCACCTGCCAAACACTTAGCCAACCGATACCCGTCTCGGGCATCAGCGTTCGCACCACCAACGCCGCTGAATTCAACCCGGTGACCAGCAAAATCGCGAGCCTGTGGGGACGGTTTTTCAGCGAAGGCTTGTTTGATTCTTTGCCCGGCAAGCTGGCTGATTCACCCGTTTACGGCGTGTATTCAGGCTACGAGTCAGACTATACGGGCGCCTTTGATGTCACGGCGGGTGTCGCTGCATCAAAGGCGCAGGGTCAACTTGAACTGCAGGCGGGCGAGTACCTCGTCTTCAGCGCCACAGGACCGATGCCGCAAACCGTGCTGCAAACCTGGGGCGTGGTCTGGCAATATTTTCAAAGCAACCTCAGCGTGCAGCGCTGTTACGGCACCGATTTTGAGGCGTACACAGGCGCAGACAAGGTTGAGATTCACATCGGCATTAAAAAGTAGCCGCTTTTTGATGCTATGTAAATAGGAGCTGCTTACGCGCATTTTATATGGGCTACAACCCTAAAACATATCTGAAAACAGCTTGAAAAGGCATGCGCCGCCGGTGTGGGTTGTTGGCTTGGGTCAGGTTTTGATTCGCCGCCACTGATGTTCACCGACGATGAAGCCAAGGCACTGGCAGCAGCCGTGCGTGTGGCGCAGATCGGGCAGGACGCAGCTTTGGCCAGTAGCGCTGAAGATGCCCTCAGCAAAATATTGTCAGTACTGGCTGCTGCAGCCCGTGCCGCAGCCGAAAGCCAGGCAGTGCGTGCGCCGCTTAACACCATGACGGGGCTTGGTGCCGCCACGCGACAGCGGCTGGCTGAACTGCGCGACGCCGTGCAGGCGCAGCACAAAGTACACATTGCCTGCAGCGACTTGCAGCACAAAACCAGCCAGTGCACCGTGCGCCCACTGGGCTGCTTTTACTGGGGCAAAGTCTGGACGCTGACAGCCTGGTGTGAGCAAAGAAACGCCTTTCGCAACTTCCGGATGGATCGCATTCGAAGCTTTGAGTTGTTGGCTGCAGGCTTTAAACAGGAGGCGGGTAAAACGCTGGCTGACTTTTGCGCACGCTGGGGGCGGCACTTGGGCTGCGGTAGCCGAACTGGGCTACGAAAAGCCGCAAAAACAAACAGATTCCAGCTGCAGAAAATAGTTGCCACGGCTGAGGTGCAGAGCAAAAAACCTGGCATAGACTATAAAATCAGGAGCTGTATTCCCGCTATTTACAAGCGCCATAGCCTGAAATTACCCGTCATTCCCGCCTTCGCGGGAATAACGAACATTTAGTTATGTAAAGCGTGCGTCTGTTCAGGCTGGAACGGACTCGTTTTTATCCAGCAACACCGCCATTCCAGTCGTCTAATCAAGCCACCCGAATCAGTTTCTTGTTGACAAATTCCTGAATGCCCGCACTGGACAGTTCACGCCCGTAGCCTGAATTCTTTACGCCGCCAAAAGGCAGCTCAGGCGAAGACACCGCGCCTGAATTGATAAACACCATGCCGGTGTCAATCTTGCGGGCCACGCGCTTGCCGCGTTCAATGTCTTGCGTAAACACAGAGCCGCCCAAACCGTACGGTGAATCATTGGCCAGTGCAACAGCAGCGTCCTCATCGGCCACCCTGAAAAACAGCGCTACCGGGCCAAAAAATTCTTCCCTGTAAGCCGGGTTGCTGGCGCTGATGTCCGTCAGGATGGTCGGCTGCATGAAGTTGCCAGGCAGCCCCTCAACCCGCTTGCCGCCGATGACAATGCGCGCGCCGTGGCTGACCGCCGTGCTCACTTGTTCAAGCAAGCCTTCGAGCGCACCACTGGACGACAAAGGTGCCAGCGTGACGGCCTTGTCCATCGGGTCACCCGGTGCAAACTGGCCGAGAGCTGCCTGAAATTTATCCAGAAATGCATCGGCCAAAGACTCAACCACAATAAAGCGTTTCGACGCTGTGCACGCCTGGCCCGAGTTACCCATGCGCCCACTGACTGCATGCTTGACAGCCTTGTCCAGGTCCGCATCGCTAAGGACAATAAATGCGTCGCTGCCGCCCAGCTCCAGCGTTGTTTTCTTCAATTGCTTGCCAGCCTGCGCGGCAACAATCGCACCCGCTGCTTCGCTGCCCGTCAATGCAACAGCCCGAATGCGCGGGTCTGCAATGACTTGAGCGACCTGGTCTTTGGTTGCAAACAGGTTGGTGTACGCGCCAAGCGGCGCGCCAGCATCCAGCATCACCTGTTCAAAAGCCAAAGCACACTGCGGCACACTGGATGCGTGTTTGACCATCACCACATTGCCAGCCATCAAATTGGGCGCGGCAAAGCGTGCGATCTGGTAGTACGGATAGTTCCACGGCTCCACGCCAAACAGCACGCCCTGCGGACTGCTTTCAACCATCGCCTCGCCACGTGGCGTTACCAGTTTTTCAGGCGCTAAAAACTGCTCGGCATGGTCGGCGTAATAGTCCAGAATGGCAGCGCTCAAAGCGACTTCGCCCAGGCTTTGTGCAATCAGCTTGCCCATCTCCAGGGTAATCAATTGGGCCATTGGTTGCGCGCGTTCCCGCATCAGGCTGGCTGCGCGTTTCAAAATCGCAGTGCGCTCGGCAAAGCTGCGGTTGGGCCAGTCGGTTTGAAAGCAGCGTTCGGCGCATGCCAGCTTGTCTTCAATCTCGGTGGTGCTGAGGTCGTTGAAGGTTTTCTCTAACTTGCCGGTGAAGGGATTGATGCTTTGGTAGGCCATAAGTTGATTTGAACGTTGTTGAAAAATGAATCGGGTGTGGATGGAGCCAGGCAATTTACGTTATATCAGCCTTCCCTCGCCACCGCAGCCTGACAAGGCAATTGTGTGTAGGGCAACAAGCCGACTTGGCACTTGACCTGATCAGGGTCAAAGCGAAAAATCATAATCCACCGTGATCGGCGCATGGTCTGAAAAGCGTTGCTCTTTGTAAATATGCTCGGTACGCGCCAGACTGGCTATGGCCTGTGTGGCCAGGTGATAGTCAAGCCGCCAGCCAACATTGTTGGCATAGGCCTGGCCCCGATTGCTCCACCAGGTGTAGCAGGCGTCGGTGGTGGTGGGTTGCAAATGACGGTACACATCTACTTTGCCTGCTTCACTTAAAAGCCGCGTCATCCAGGCGCGCTCTTCTGGCAAAAAGCCGCTGTTTTTCTTGTTGCCTTTGAAGTTTTTCAAATCACTTTCCTGGTGCGCGATGTTGACATCAGCGCATAACACGTAGTCGCGTTGCTCTTTCAATTTAAGCAGATGCGGGTAAAAACTGGCAAGAAAACGAAATTTGGCCTCTTGCCTTTCAGGACCAGACGAGCCGCTGGGAAAGTAGGCGCTGATGACCGAAAGCCTGGGGCAATCCATGCGGGCTGGGTTGTCAAAGCGCAGCTCAATGTAACGGCCTTCCGCATCAAACTCAGCAGACCCAAAGCCCGTAATCACATCCGTCGGCTCATGTCGGGTGTAGATGCCGACACCGGCGTATCCCTTTTTTTCAGCAAAGTGAAAATAGCCTTTCATACCGGCCAAGGCGTCAAATTTATCCAGCACATCAGGCGCCTGGGCGCGGATTTCCTGTACACAAATACAATCAGGTTGTAACAACTGCAGCCAGGCTTCAACGCCTTTGCTGCTGGCAGATCGGATACCGTTCAAATTCAGGCTGGTCAATTTCAACAAAAGGCAACTCCGATGGTGGGGCAAGACGAAAAAAAAGGCAGCAAGTTGGCGCAGGAATTTGTCCAGTTTGCCATTGAATCGGGGGTGCTCAAATTTGGCCAGTTCAAAACCAAAGCGGGCCGGATCAGCCCTTATTTTTTCAATGCTGGCTTGTTTGACGATGGCGCAAAACTTGGCAGGCTTGCGCAATTTTATGCGCGCCAGTTGCTGGCCCAGGAAGCGGCGAACGGCCTGCAGTTTGACATGATTTTCGGGCCCGCCTACAAGGGCATTCCACTGGCTGCGGCTGTCAGCATTGAACTGGCCAGACTGGGCCGCAATTTTCCTTTTGCCTACAACCGCAAAGAGGCCAAAGACCACGGTGAAGGCGGCACTCTGGTTGGCTCGCCCGTCAAGGGCAGGGTGCTCATCATTGATGATGTGATGTCTGCTGGCACCGCAGTGCGGGAGTCGATCGCCATCATCTCGAAGGCTGGCGCCACGCCGCATGCAGTAGCCATTGCGCTGGACAGGCAGGAAAAAGCAATCGAAAACGGAGTGGACGCAAGCCACAGTGCTGTGCAATATGTCACAAAAACGCTCGGTTTGCAG
>JAYUVG010000227.1:0-11673 GCA_043754255.1 Polaromonas sp.
CCAAAGTCCAACAGCACCGCGCTGCCATTGGGCCGGAGGATGACATTGGCCGGCTTGAGGTCCAGATGCACGGTGTTTTGCAGGTGCAGGCTATGCACCGCCAGCGCGACAGCGGCGCCCAGACGAGCCAACTCGTCCACGTCAGGGCGCTGCGGCGCGTCCAGCCAATGCTGCAGGGTTTGACCCTGCACGTATTCCATCACGAGATACGGTACTCTTTCCAGATCACCAACGGCCACCAAGCGTGGCACGTGTGTGCCTGTCACGATCTGCATAATCTGCTGTTCAACCTCAAAACTGATGATGGTCTCGGCACCATCACCAGCCGTCATGCGGGGCACTTTCATGACCATCGGAAACCCAGGGTCGCCGTCCCCCCGGGTTTCGCCTTGAGCGTAATGCACGCTATAGATGTGCGCCATGCCACCCGAATGGATACACCGGTCAATCGTAAAACCGTCCAGCTCTGTGCCGGGTTTCATCAGCTTCATTGGCCAAGCGCCAGTCTGTCTGCAAAGAATGCCGGTAGTCCGGCCTGCCGAATGGCGGCGGCTGCACCATGGTAGTCGTAAGCAACACGGTGAAAGGTCAGTTGCAATGCGTCCGTGTCAAACACGGCATACATGGCCTGCTGGTTGTCGTCCCGGGGTTGACCTACCGACCCCACCGTCGCCAGCCAGTGCCTGTGTTTAGGCACTGGAATAGCCACACCCGGCGTGGGCTTGAACTTCATCAAACCCGCGTTGGTACCGGCACCCCGGTAGTACAGGGTTTGAAAATGAACATGGCCGCCAAACACATGGCGCACCGCTGGCGAAGCGACGGCAGCCAGGCTTGCAGCGGCGGCACGCTCGTCTGTCACGTAGCGCCAGAGTTCAGGTCGGTTCACACTGGCATGCACCAGCAACACCGAGCCTTGCTCAAGAACCAGGGGCAGGCTGTCCAGAAATTGACGCTGGCTGCTGTCGAGTTGGGCGTGAGTCCAGCTGGCTGTGCTGTCGCCCAAGTTAGTAACCTGCAACGGCGGCCTGACGGCCAGCGCGTCATGATTGCCCTTGATGACGAGCGCACCCTGCCCGACCAATGCCTGCACCCGCTGCACCACAGCCACCGGATCAGCGCCATAACCAACAAAATCACCGAGCAACGCAAACTGCTGCGCACCCTGCGCACAGGCATGCGCCAGACAGGCATCAAGAGCCTGAATGTTCGCGTGAATGTCTGACAGCAAAGCCAGTTTCATGGGTTTCCTGATGTTTTTGGCTGACTTATGCAGTCATCATGCCGCAAGACCCTGACGGCAAATCTGTCGCACATCAAACGGTTGCCATGTCCCGGAGCACGCTCGGAGTATGCGCACCTGCCTGCAAAAAAGGCTGCAGGGCGCACAGCGTCTTTTCTGTCGCGCCCCGATGATGCGCGGCAAATGCCAATCCTGATGATGCTGCGTTGTTCTGAGCCTGGTGGTCACCAACCAGCAAGAGCGCCGCCAGCACGGCTCCAGCCATATCCACCACGCGTTTGGCCGTGCCTGCTGCTTCTGCCAAGTCAGCCGCCTCGGCAAAATTAAAGGTGTGCGGCCCCATCACCACCGGGCAGCCGCAGGCAGCAGCTTCAATCAGGTTTTGCCCGCCAAGCTTTTCAAAACTGCCGCCCAGCAAAGCCACATCGCTCAGCGCGTAATACAGCGGCATTTCACCCACGGTATCGCCCAGCCAGATGTCGGCTTGCATGGCTTCAAGATTGGCTGAAGGGCTGGATGCCCAGCTTGAACGGCGCGACAGCTTGAAGCCACTTTGCAGAATCAATCTGGCTACTTCGTCAAAGCGCTGCGGATGTCGCGGCACGATGAGAAATTTCGGCAAGGCATTGCGCGGGATTTCGTTTGCTATTAAATCAGGAGCTGCTTGCGCGCTGTTTATGTCGGCTAGAGCCTTAATTTGCTCTAAAAACAGGCTTTCTTCACCGTCTCTGGAGCTGGCCAGCATCAGCACCGGCTGGCCCAGGTCTTTGCGCCATGCCTTGCCAGTTTGCAGCAACTGCGCATTGGGTGCGGCATCAAACTTGAGGTTGCCAAAAACGCCTGCAACCTCCACACCAAGCTGGCCAAAGCGCCCGGCATCGTCCGCTGTTTGCGCAAACACCGCCGTCAGGCCGCCGTATGTCGGCAACGCCAGTGGCGCCATCGTCAAGGCTTGCTGCAGGGTTTTTTCAGACAGCCTGGCATTGCAAAGCACCAGCGGCGTGGCGCGCTTTTTGGCGCTTGCTACCAGGCACGGCCAGACTTCGGTTTCTACCAATATGCCCAGCCGCGGTTTGAAGTGGTTGAAAAACCGCTCCACCACCACACGCGTGTCCCACGGCTGCCAGACCTGCACGTCGCCAGGGATAAGCAGCGCCCTGCCCTCGGCACGGCCGGTTGCCGTGCCGTGCGTAAGCAGCACCCGCACCCCCGGATGTTGCTCTCGCAAGGCCTTGAGCAAAATGGCAGCGGTGCGGGTCTCTCCCAGCGACACAGCATGCAGCCAGATCAATTGCGACGACGTTTCAATGGGTTGCGTGTAGCGCCCGAAACGCTCTTCAACAGCTTCACCGTAACCGCTTTCGTGCACAGCGCGCCTGGCCATTTTGCGGCGCAGCAGCGGCTGGGCCAGGCGCATCAGGCCTGAATACAAACCAAGAACGAAACTGCTCATGCCTTGGCACCCAGGCAATGCAGCCAGGCTTGCCAGACAGCATCCACACTGGGTGCAGGCTGGGAAAACACGCTGACCTGATACGCGCAATCCAGCGGCCCGGTGCGCCACGCGGTGTCGAAGTTATAGATTTGCACGTGTGGCAACCCCAGCGCCACAGCGATGTGGCTGACGCCGCTGTCAACGCCGATGGCGCCCTGGCAGGTGGCGAGCGTTTGCGTCAGATCGCTTAGAGACAGCACCGGCAAAACAGTGCTGCCCGGCAACTGCGCGGCAATGGCCTGGCTGGTGGCCAGCTCGGCTATGCTGCCATGCACCAGCGCAATCTGCAAGCCGCTGGCCATCAAGCGCTGGCCCAGTTCTACCCAGTTTTTCTGTGGCCAGGTTTTGTCCAGGCGCGATGTGCCATGGATAAATACAATTCTGTTTGCTATGTTTTCAGGAGCTGCTTGCGCGCTATTTACGTTGGCTAGAGGCACATTTAAACCATAATTTGCTTGTTTTAATGCTTCATTTTTGAAGCCCAGCGCTGTGGCTGCCAGTTGCCGCCCACGCTCTACCGCGTGACAGTGCAACTCAAGCGGTATGGCCACATCGGCCACCCAGCGGGTCGGCGCTTCGTATCCCGAGCCTTCCGTTTGATTGGCCATGGCATAACGCTTTCCGTCTGCTGTCAATTTGGCCAGCCGCGCCACCACCGCCGATTTGGTTAAGCCCTGCAGGTCAATCACGGCGTCGTAGCTGACGCGCTGCACATCAACTTTGAAAGCACGCCACTCGCTGCGTGTCTGCGCTGTCCAGAACGATTTTCGCCAGCGCCGCACCTCGCATTCAATGATGCGATTGATGCCTTCAACCTGCGTCAACAGTGGCGCAAAAGCTTTTTCAACCACCCAGTCGATTTGGGCATCTGGCATTGCCGCAAGAATGTCCTGCACTACGGGCAGCGTATGAACGATATCGCCCAGGGAGGAAAGTTTGACGAGAAGGATTTTCATGCATGGTTTTGAAGGGACAAAATTTGGGTGCATTTCAACGCGGAGACGCGGAGAGCGCGGAGGACGCGGAGTATTTGGAAAGAAAAGGAATCAAGGCTCTTATCATTTTTTTTAATTTTTATGTCCTACTCCTCTTTCTCTGTTTTTACTCCTCTTACTCCGCGTTAAATTGTCCCGCATTCTGCTTTCATATCCCTAATGAGCCGCAGCCGCAAAACTAGCATCCGGCTTCACGCTTCTGAGCAGCGCCAGCATGTCAGCTTCAATGCGCCTCAGCGCGGCTTCAGTGTGCCCTTCAAACCGCAGCACCAGTACCGGTGTGGTGTTGGACGCGCGAATCAAACCAAAGCCGTCAGGCCAGTCAACACGCACGCCGTCAATCGTATTGATCACGGCTGGCGCTGCAAACTTGACACTTTTCACCAGCGCATCCACCACCGCATGTGGCTCACCTTCCTTGCAAATTACATTCAATTCCGGCGTGCTGAAACTTGTCGGCAAAGCATTGAGCACGGCACTTGCATTTAGAGAGCGGCTGACAATCTCCAGCAAGCGCGCACCCGCATAAGTGCCGTCGTCAAAACCAAACCAGCGCTCTTTAAAAAATATATGCCCGCTCATCTCGCCGCCCAGAGGAGAGTCAATTTCTTTCATCTTTGCCTTGATCAGCGAGTGGCCAGTTTTGTACATCAGCGGCACGCCGCCAGCGGCAACAATTTCAGGAGCCAGCCGCTGCGAACATTTCACGTCAAACAAAATAGTGCCGCCCGGCACACGGCTCAGCACATCGCGGGCAAACAGCATCATCTGCCGATCCGGGTAAATGTTTTGCCCGTCTTGCGTGATGATGCCGAGCCGGTCGCCATCGCCGTCAAAAGCCAGGCCGAGTTCAGCGCCTGATGTTTTGATGGCTTGAATCAGATCGCGCAGGTTTTCAGGCTTGCTTGGGTCGGGGTGATGGTTGGGGAAGTTGCCATCGACCTCGCTGAACAGCTCAATCACCTCGCAACCCAACGCGCGAAAAATGGCGGGAGCTGAAGCACCTGCAACGCCATTGCCTGAATCAATCACAATTTTCATGGGCCGCGCAAGTTTGATGTCACCCACAATTCGCGCTCTGTAGGCAGGCGCAATATCGTGTTGCGACACCTTGCCATCAGTGACCAATGCTCTGCTGGTGCCCAGCAGTTTTTCGGCCAGATCATCATTGACCATCGCATGGTGCAGCGCCTGAATGTCATCGCCAAAAATGGCCCGCCCCGCCAGCACCATCTTGAAGCCGTTGTAATCTTTCGGGTTGTGGCTGCCCGTGACCTGAATGCCTGATGTGCACAGCGTATTGGCTGCAAAGTACAGCATGGGCGTGGTCACCATGCCTACGTCCATCACATCGATACCGCTGGCGGCCAGGCCGCGAATCAAGGCAGCCGCTAATGCAGGCCCGCTCAAGCGGCCATCACGACCCACCGCAACGGTTTTTTCTTTTGCCGCAATGGCAGCGCTGCCAAAAGCTTTGCCCAGCGCAAAAGCCACCTCTTCATTGATGGTGGTGGGCGTGACGCCGCGAATGTCGTAGGCCTTGAAGATGGATGCGTTGAGATGCATGAGACAAGCCCCGTATAGTTGTCATCCCGGACTTGATCCGGGATCCATCCCCCACTTCGAATGTGACCGTTGGGTGCATGGATTGCGGGGCAGGTCCGCAATGACAGCAAGTTTAAAGGCCTTGATTGTAAGTTGCCCACCTGTCGGTAGCATGTCCGGAAACGGCCAGTCAAAACCGCCAGCACGGGTAAGATAAAAGCCATGCGAGCCCCGCACATCCACCAACACATCAACTTGTCACCAGACGCCTGCTACGCCGCCTTGAAAGCACGCGACGCCCGGTTTGATGGCTGCTTTTTCACAGGTGTCACATCCACCGGCATTTACTGCCGCCCGGTGTGCAGTGCCCGCGCTCCCAAGCGCGAGAACTGCCAGTTTTTTGGCCATGCGGCGCAGGCTGAAAGTGCTGGCTTTCGGCCCTGCCTGCGCTGCCGTCCCGAGCTGGCGCCGCATTCGGTGGTGTGGTCGATTCAGGATGCGTCTTACATTCTGGCGCATCAGGCAGCGCGACTTTTGGATGAGCCTGAGAGCTGGGCTAATGGTATTGATGCCCCCACGCTTATCGCTTCGCGTATGGCGCTGCACCTTGCAGGCCGCGGCTTGCCTGAGGCTTCGCCCCTTTCGCCTGTCCAACCCTGCACAAGCAGGCTTGGAGCCGCAGGCTCAAGCCCCGCGGGGGCTGTGCTTGCTAGGGGCGGCCCGTCGCTGCGCACGCCGCCTGTAGACAAGCTGGCGCTTAAGCTTGGCATCTCAGGCCGGCATTTGCGGCGTATTTTTGAAGGACAGTTTGGCGTGTCGCCGCTGCAATATTTGCAAACGCGGCGGCTGCACACCGCCAAGCAACTACTGGCCGACACGAAGCTCCCCATCACGCAGGTTGCGTTGATCAGCGGCTTTGCCAGCGTGCGCCGGTTCAATGCCGCTTTTGCAGCACACTACCAATTGAATCCAACGCAGCTCAGGCGCGCTGCACCCAAGGCCACTCGTGACCAGGGCATCACCGTCAAGCTGGGCTACCGTCCGCCCTATGACGTGCCAGCGATGATGGCGTTTATTCAAAAGCATCACATCCCCACTACTGAAATAATAGCAGCTAGCGCGCATATTTCAACGGTTACACGCACATTTGCCATTGAATCAGCAGGTACCAGGCACACCGGCTGGCTGCAGATGCGCTTTGACGGGGATTGCTGCCAGCTGCTGCTGACAGTCAGCGAATCACTCCTCAGCGTGCTGCCGCTGGTGATTCGCAGGGTGCGCGCGCTGTTCGATCTGGACGCTGACCCCCAGGCCATCAATGCGGTGCTGCACCATGACTTTCCCACCGGAGATGCTTTGCGGGTGCCTGGCGCGCTTGATGGTTTTGAACTGGCTGTGCGGGCGGTGCTGGGCCAGCAGATTACTGTAGCCGCCGCCCGCACATTGGCGCAGCGGCTAGTGGGCAAATTTGGTGAGCCCATTGCAACGCCCTGGCCTGAACTAAGCAGGCTGTTTCCATCGCCTGCGGTGTTGGCCGCTGCAAGTAGCGACGAACTGGGTCAGCTGGGCATTGTCAGGCAGCGCCAGGCGGCCATTGCTGGCCTGGCCAATGCAGTCACAGGTGGCCTGCAGTTGCATGGCGGCGCAGATGTACAGGCAACGATTGAAGTGCTTAAAGCCTTGCCCGGCATTGGTGACTGGACAGCGCAGTACATCGCCATGCGGGCGCTGCGCTGGCCTGATGCCTTTCCGGCTGGCGACGTGGCGCTGCACAAAATATTGGGCGTGCAGGGCTTGAAGAATCCAGCGCGGCTGGCGGAAGCCGCTTCGGTTGGCTGGAAGCCGTGGCGCAGTTATGCGGTGATTCGAACCTGGGCTGGCGCTTGGCGTGGGAATGAGACACACCCTCACCCCAACCCTCTCCCGCAAGCGGGAGAGGGAGCAAACTCGGAAACTACTCTGGCTCTTACTCCCTCTCCCGCACGCGGGAGAGGGCGGGGGTGAGGGCAACAAGCGCAGCAAGGATCACGCCATGAAATTTGACCCATCCATCGTTCAATCCCCTTTTCAAAGCCCTCTGGGCTCAATGACACTCGCAGCAACACAGGCCGGGTTGGCTGGAGTGTGGTTTGACGGGCAGCGGCATCTGCCGCAAGCAGTGGCATTACCAGCCAGCTGGCCCGTCAATGCTGCTCATCCTGTGCTGCTTAAAACCGCACTACAGCTGACCGAATATTTTGCAGGCCAGCGCCAGATTTTTGAAGTGCCGCTTGACTTGTCGGGTGGCACAGATTTTCAGCAATCGGTGTGGCGTGCCATGCTGACAATTGAATCTGGTCGGACCAGCAGCTACGGCAGCATCAGCAAAACCATCAACAACGCAGCCGCCGTGCGGGCGGTAGGCGCAGCAGTGGGCCGCAACCCCATCAGCATCATCGTGCCATGTCACAGGGTGCTGGGCGCGAACGGCTCATTGACGGGCTATGCTGGCGGGCTTGACCGTAAAACCGCGCTACTCAAGCTTGAGGGCGCACTTGAAGAAAATCTGTTTTGACACCTGTTAAAAAACCCTGGCTGGCTGACTACCTGATGCTTGGCGCGCTGTGGGGCTCGTCGTTTTTGTTCATGCGCTTTGCCACGCTGGAGTTTGGGCCGCTGCCAACAGCTGCCGCACGGGTTGGCATTGCAACGCTGTTTTTATTGCCGATCGTGATGCTGCGCGGCCTGTTGCCTGAACTGAAGCAGCACTGGCAAAAAATATTTTATTTGGGCCTTTTTAATTCAGCCATTCCGTTTGCCTGCTTTTCATTTGCACTGCTGGCAATTTCCACTGGCTTGTCAGCAATTTTGAATGCGACTGTGCCCATGTTTGGAGCGGTGATTGCCTGGGCCTGGCTGAAAGACAAACCGGGCCTGTCGCGTGTTGCCGGGCTGGTGGTTGGTTTTGCGGGTGTGGCGCTGCTGGCATGGGACAAAGCGACCTTCACGGCAGACCCTGCCAACCCGTCAGGCGTTGCACCCGGCTGGGCTGTGTTGGCCTGCTTATTGGCCTGCGTTTGCTATGGCTATGCCGCCAGCTTCACCAAAAAATACACCGCCGGTATTTCGCCATTGGTCATCGCAGGCGGCAGCCAGATGGGCGCAACGCTTGGTCTGTGCCTGCCTGCTGCATTGATGTGGCCGGCCCGGTTGCCGGGTACTGCTGCCTGGGCGTCGCTGCTTGTGCTGGGTGTGGCTTGCACAGGGGTTGCCTACATATTGTTTTTCAGACTGATTGCCAGCGCTGGCCCGCAGCGAACGTTGACAGTGACGTTTTTAATACCGGTGTTTGCAGTGTTTTACGGCGCAGTGTTTTTAGGGGAGGTCGTCACGCTGTGGATGATGCTGTGCGCAGTGGTGATTGTTTTTGGCACGGCGCTTGCGACAGGGCTGGTGAAATTTACACGAGCCTGATCAGACTTGCCACTTTTGCTCAGTCTGCAAAATCCCAAGGACTGAAAAGCGACACCCCTGTAGTTTTAAAGTCCCGCTCGTTTCTGGTGGCGATTGAAAATTTGTTGACCTGTGCAATCGCAGCAATCGCACAATCAGCAAAACTTATCGTTTCGCCTTGTGACTGAACACTGGCGTTGATCTGTGCAAACAAAACTGCAGCCTTGGCATCAAACGGCAGTACGCGCCCTTCAAACAGCGGCATGATTTGACCATCCAGTGCAGATCGCAGAAGGGTTCGCTTTCGACCTGCAGGCATCAACTCAATGCCCGCCAACAGCTCCGCCAGGTTGATGGTAGTGATGTAAAGCGTTTGCGGGTCTTGTGCATCCAGCCACTTTAGAACTGCCAGATCGGGCTTTGGTTTTAAAGGCTCAGAGACGACGTTGGTGTCGAGAATAATCATTTAAAAACCGCAGCTTCAACAGAAGCTGCATCCCGTACAGTTTTAAGATTAACCCCGCCGACGCTTCGGCCTATGCCCGCCAAAGCGCTGCCCATACCCAACTTGGGGCGAACGGCATTTTCTAGAATATTGCGTATTTCGGCCTCGGTACTTCGGCCATGTTGCGCGGCACGCCGCTTGAGAGCACGGTGCGTTTCTTCAGGTAAGTTTCTGACCGTAACTGCCGACATATGCAAATCCTTGAACTCATTAAAGTGATATCAAACTATATTTTTGATATCAAATTATAGGGCTTAATTGTGGCCGACTTAAACGAATCAAAAGCTCAAAGCAAACCCGCCACAACATTGATACTCAGCGCCACTATCAACAGATTAAAGCCAAAAGACAACAGGCCGTGCAGCAATGTCAGGCGGCGCATTTCACGCGATGTCACCTGAACATCAGACACCTGCGATGTCATGCCCACCACATGGGCGTAATACAAAAAATCAAAATAATCCGGGTCTTGCCCACCAGGAAATACCAAACCTGGGCCGTCGGGTTCTTTTTCCTTCTCCTCCTGGTAGTAACGATGCGCGTAGTGGAAGGTAAAGATCGTTTGGATAAACAACCACGAAGCGGCAAGCGCAACCACTGACAGGCCAATGTACAGAGCGCGCTGCAAGCCAGACAGGTCACTGCTTTGCTGTATCAGCACTGCAATGGCCACCACGCACGCTATTGTGGCCAGCAGCAATACTAAAAACAGCACCATGCTTGGCTCGTCTTGCGCCTGCGCCCGCTCGCGGGTACGGCTGGCGTCGAAGCCGGCGCATAACCACCAGGCCAGGATCAAGTACACCAGCAAGCCTGCGCACCACGCCAGCAAGCCATGAAAAGGCCAAGCCACAGGCAACGGCACAATTGCTACAAGCAACGCTGTAGCCAGGCCATACATCAAGCGCTGCGGGCCAGTTGTTTCAGACAAATGCTTTTTCATTCAATCCATTGTGCGGCTTGACAACAATCTTTGGGCGTTACAACTATGTATGATGAAAATTGGTACAAACCCGCGTTCCGTGCTAAACTCATGGGCTTGGCTGGACACTGACACAGCTCTTTGTACATCTACCTCACACTTGTGGACTCATTGGATTGAGTCACCGTTTCAGGCAAATTTTTTGACCTGATTCGCATATTCGTTTGATGGTTGATGTTTTATTAACCATGAACGAAGCGACTTGCAACAGCAAGCCGTGCAAGTTCTTTTGCGCCATGCTTTTATTGACAGCAGCGGCGTAAATGAAAGTTGAGAAAAAACATGACTGATTCTTTTGAGATTCGTGACGACTCGTTTGCTGATGCGTCCTTTGATGCAGGCTTTGACGCTGACAACAATGGCGCTGAAGTGCTGGAAACATCGCTGGATGCCATTGCTCCAGAGCCAAACGGCTTTGTAAAACTGGGCCTGGCCAAAGAGCTGCTGCAAGCTGTGGCCGACATGGGCTTTACCCAGCCCACCGCCGTGCAATTGGCCACCATCCCCAAGGCCATGCAAGCTTTGGACGACACCAATGCAGACAAGAAAGCCAAGTTCACCGACCTGCTGGTGTCCAGCCAGACCGGTAGCGGCAAAACTGCTGCGTTCTTGTTGCCCGTGCTGCACACGCTGCTCAAGCAGCAAGAAGAAGCCGAGCGCTTTGAGCGCTCCGAGTTTGAGCGCTTGTCTGCTGAAGCTGTTGCACGCGGCGAAGCACCCGCTAAAAAGCCAAAGCGCAAAGACCCGACCAACCTGCGCAACTTCAAAGCCGCCACACCTGGCGCGCTGATTTTGTGCCCGACACGCGAGCTGGCGCAGCAAGTTTGCGCCGACGCGATTGACCTGGTGCGCCATTGCCGCGGCCTGCGTATTGCCAACGTGGTGGGCGGTATTCCGTACCAGTTGCAGATTGCCAAACTACAAAACGCAAACCTGGTAGTTGCCACACCAGGCCGTTTGCTTGACCTACAGCGCAGCATGCAAATCAAACTCGACCAGGTTCAGTTCCTGGTGGTTGACGAAGCCGACCGCATGCTTGACCTCGGCTTTGCCGATGACCTGACTGAAGTCAACCAGCTGACGATTGAGCGCAAGCAAACCATGATGTTCAGCGCCACGTTTGCGCCGCGCATCATGCAACTGGCCACGCGCGTGATGCGCCAGCCACAACGTGTTGAAATCGATTCGCCGCACGAAAAGCATGCGTCTATTACCCAGTCACTGCACTGGGCTGACAACATGACCCACAAGCGCAAGCTGCTTGACCATTTGCTGCGCGACACCACCATCAATCAAGCCATCGTATTTGCCTGCACGCAGGTTGAATGCGACGGCCTGGCGAACGATTTGGTGCAAGACGGTTTTAGCGCTGTGGCGCTGCACGGCGCGCTGGGCCAAGGCCTGCGCAACCGCCGCTTGATGGCTTTCCGCGATGGTCGCGTACAGGTGCTGGTAGCAACTGATGTGGCTGCACGC
>JAYUVG010000228.1:0-4503 GCA_043754255.1 Polaromonas sp.
AAAACGATTGACCCTAACGTGATGAAACCCTAACCATGATTAGGATCGCTATGAACAGCTCTACAACTTGGTGCCACCAAAGCACTGTTTATATTTTGATGGCAGCTGTACTTGGCTTGGCAGGCTGCAGTACCAGTGTGAAAAAAACCGAAGCTGCGGGACCTGCGTCGCTCACAACAGGCTTGGCCGCGCCGCAAGCGCGCATGACGGATGAACGAATATTAGGTGACCGCCGCACCCTGGATGCTGTTCAACTTCGCTTGCGCAAGCTCAACGAATCAGGCATACCGCAAAACAATTATTCATTGGCCAAGGCGCAATGCTGGTTAGACACAGCCAAATCCCAATACCACGAGAACGACCGCACAGGCTACATCGAAGAGTCGTTAACTGAGGCGGCCAAAATTGTTCAGGGATTGGAGACTGATAAATCCGCAAAAGTCGGTTTGGACACCCCGCTGGTAGCGCGAAGCACTCTCCTGCGTAACGATTTATGGGCGCAATTGAACAGCCTTAAAAATCAGCCTTCTACCTTGGCTTGCAACGCCAAAACGGTAGCTTGCGCTGAAGTTCGGCTGGTACGGGCTGGCCATGCCAATGAGCAAACGGGCTGGCGTCAGGCCACGCCTTGGGTGCAAATGGTAGAAGACGATTTGGTCAAAGCCAGGGCAGAAGCTGCGAACTGCCAGCCTGCTGCTGTTATAGCTCCAAAAGTTGAAGTAGCCCGCGCTGCGGCTGCCGTTGCACCAGCTGCACCCACTGCTCCTGTTGTCAGCAAAGAAACCTATGTGCTGATGACTGATACGCTGTTCAAATTCGACAAATCGGGCAGCCAGGACATGATCCCTGGTGGGCTACAGCGCTTGGCCGAGGTAGCCCAGCGCTTGAAAGCCTACAAGTCCATTCAAACGCTGACAGTGTCCGGACACACCGACCGTTTGGGTTCAGACAAATACAATGACAAATTGTCTGAAGCGCGCGCCAAAGCCGTTCAGACATATCTGGAATCTCTGGGTGTCAAGTCCGCTACATCAGTTGCGCAAGGTAAGGGAAAGCGGGAGCCAGTAAGCAGCGGCTGTACCGTCAATGCCAGCCGCGAACAACAGATCCGGTGCCTGCAACCTGATCGCCGTGTAACGATTGAAGTGACCGGGGTGGCGCGTTGAAAAATTAAGTGCTATGTAAATGATAGCTGCTTGCGCGCACTTTACGTGGGCTACAGGAATTTTTAGCAGTTAATTGTCGCCTTTCGGGCACTCAGTCTGGCAGAACAGCTGTCACCTCAATTTCAATCTGCGCCCGTTCCTCCACCAGGCCTGACACTTCAATACACGTCATTGCCGGAAAATTTTTCCCCATCACTTCACGATAGATTGCTCCCAGCTCTTTCAGGCGCGCCGAGTATTCAAGCCTGTCAGTTACGTACCAGGTCATGCGAACCATATGCTCGGGGCCGGCGCCACCAGCTATCAGCACCCCTTTTACATTGAGCAAGGCCTGCCGCGCCTGCGCGATAAAGTCATCGCTTTCAAACTCCTGAGCTGCATTCCAGCCAATTTGTCCGCCAACGAATATCAGCGAACCACGCGCCTTGATGCCATTGGCATAACCTTTAGGCTCCAGCCAGTCAGGTGGTTGAATTTTTTTCACGGTTTGTTATCCTTTTTGTGTGGCTGCACTGCGCAACTTGAAGCGTTGCAGTTTGCCGGTTTCAGTTCGGGGCAACTTGTCTATAAACTCAATCTGGCGCGGATATTTAAAAGGTGCGAGCGTCGCCTTGACGTGGTCTTGCAGCAATTTGATGCAAGCCGCATCACCTTCTACACCTGGCTTGAGCACTACAAAAGCCTTGACGATCATGCCGCGCTCAGCATCTTGCAAGCCAATAACGCCGCATTCAGTCACTGATGGATGCTGCATCAGTGCGTCTTCAACCTCAGGCCCGGCGACGTTGTAGCCTGACGTGATGATCATGTCGTCATCACGCGCCTGGTAGAAAAAGTAGCCATCAGCATCCTGCGTGAACGCGTCTCCAGGGTAATTCCAGCCGTCTTTAACGTAATTGCTTTGCCTGGCATCGTCCAGGTATTTACAGCTGGTGGGGCCTATGACTGCCAGCTTACCTACCGTGCCGTGGGGGACTTCCGCGCCGTTGTCGTTGACCACTTTGGCAATGTAGCCCTGCACCACTTTGCCAATTGCGCCACGCCGTACCTCGCCATGCTGGCCAGAGATAAAAATATGAAACATCTCGGTCGCGCCAATACCGTCCAGCATCTCGATGCCCGTTGCGTCTTTCCAGAGCTGGCGGGTTGTGTCTGGCAGTGCCTCGCCAGCACTGACGCAGATGCGCAGTGATGGCGTACCTGCCTGCTTGGCGAACGCAGCCATTTGTCTGTAGAACGTCGGTGCGGTGTAGACAATGGTGGCATGCGTCTGGTTGATCAGCTTGACCATGGCTTCTGGCGTGTAAGCAATTGCCGGGAAATAAACAGAAGCACCCGCTGCAAACGGAAACAGCAACAAACCGCCCAAACCAAAAGTAAAGGCCAGCGGTGGCGAGCCCATCACGATGTCTTCAGCAGTGGCTTGCAGGCAAGACTGCGGCCAGGCCTGGCACGCGGCCAGCACGTCCCGGTGGGTGTGAACTGCAGCCTTGGGTTTGCCTGTAGTGCCCGATGTGAAAGCCATCATGGCTACATCATCGGCAGCAGTCAAACAAGGCTTGAAATGCCCATCTTTTTGCGATGACAACACAGCCAGCGAGCCCGCCTCGCTCATCAGATTAAACGACACGATTGTTTTCAAGAATGTCGTTTGCGTTCTGGCAGTGTTCAACTCATCTACCAACGCTGCATCGCACAGCGCAAACTGGATATGCGCTTTTTCAATCACCTCGACAAGCTCTTTGGCACGCAGCAGCGGCATGGTGGCCACAGCAATCAGCCCGGCCTTGACAACGCCCAGCCAGGCCAATGCCATGCCGATCGAATTACCCCCACGCAAAAGCACACGGTTGCCAGGTACCAAGCCAAAGTCTTCCGTCAGTACTTGTCCAATGCGGTTGATGCGTTCATTGGTATCCGCATAGCTCAGCGTGATCTTGTCTGAACGTAAAAAAGGCCTGCCCATCCATTCCCGCGAGGAAATTTGCCCCATGAGTACATCAACCAGATTGGCCTGGTCGGCAATGCACAGCTCCGGCAAGTCATAGCGCATTTCAGCGCGCAGCCCGGGTGCTGGCAGGCGGCTTTGAACAAAGGGGTCGGTATGCAGCGAGGGCGACGAGATCATGTTGTCATCCATTTCGAAGCAGAGCCTTTCCAATGATCAGTTGCTGCACCTCAGTCGCACCTTCATAAATGCGCAAAGAGCGAATGTCGCGGTACAGACTTTCCACCTTTGTACCAACCTTTACGCCCAGCCCGCCATGCATTTGCAGCGCCATGTCAATCACGCGCTGGGCGTTTTCTGTGGCGGTCATTTTCGCCATCGCAGCCTCTGAAGTGACTCTTGCAATGTTGCCTGTACGCTCGCCTTCATCGCGCAACCATGCCGCACGGTAAGTCAGCAGCGCGGCTGCATCCACCAGCGCCGCCATCTCGCCCAGTTTGGCTTGGGTCAATTGAAAGTCAGCCAGCTTGCCGCCAAACATGCTGCGCTGTTTTGAATAACCCACGGCCTCAGCCAGCGCCCGCCGCGCCATGCCCAGGGCTGCTGCAGCGACTGATGCGCGGAAGATGTCCAGCGTTTGCATGGCCAATTTAAATCCACCATTCAACTCACCCAACTGACTGGCAGCAGGCAAAACACAGTTGTTAAATTCAAGCGTAGCCAGCGGGTGCGGTGCCATCACGGCGATGTGCGCGCTGGCGTCCAGGCCAGGCGTAGCCGCATCAACAATAAAGGGCGTGATGCCGCGCGTTCCCGCATCAGCATCGGTCTTGACAAACGTCACATAAAAATCCGCAATGCCGCCGTTGCTGATCCAGGTTTTACTGCCGTTGATGACCCAGCCATCGCCGACTTGTGTTGCAGTGGTTGTCATGGCACCGGCGTCAGACCCCGCATCTGCTTCACTCAAAGCGAAAGCGGCAATTTTTTTACCACTGGCCACGTGTGGCAAGTAGTCGGCTTGCTGCGCTGGTGTGCCCGCCAGCGTGATAGCGCCGCTGCCCAGCCCCTGCATGGCAAATGCAAAGTCAGCCAGCGGTGAATGAAAGGCCAGCGTTTCACGCAAGATAACCAGTGCGCGCGAATCAAGCTTGGGCAGCGCGCCACCAAATGCAGCAGGCACACAGTAGCGCAACCAGCCAGCATCACCCAGCCGCTCTACCCATTCGCGGCAAGCAGCGCGGTCATCGGTTTCATCGACTTTTTGCGTCGCGGCCCATTCAACCAGCTCCTCGCCAAGTGCGCGGTGAACATCATCGAAAAAAGGCAAATTCAGATGGGCGGTTGCAGGTTTCATGTTGAAAAATCCGTCATTCCCGCGAAGGCGGG
>JAYUVG010000229.1:0-8332 GCA_043754255.1 Polaromonas sp.
GCCAGTTTTACTCCCTCCCCCGCTGGGGGAGGGCGGGGGTGGGGGCACGGTGTTTGCTGTGCTGGACACCCAAAAAATCAAGGCCGACGTGTTCGGCCATCATGGCACCATGCACTCTGGCGTGCTGAAAGTTGGTGACGCAGTACAAGCAAAAGTCAACGCCGAAGCCCGTGGCCGCACCATCCGCAACCACAGCGCCACGCATTTGATGCACAAAGCCCTGCGCGAGGTGCTCGGCTCGCATGTGCAGCAAAAAGGCAGTCTGGTTGATGCGGACAAAACGCGTTTTGACTTTACTCACAACGCACCAGTCACTAGCGCGCAAATCCGCGAGATTGAGGCACTGGTCAACAATGAAATCCTGGCCAACCATGCAACAGACGCCAGCGAAATGGACATGGAAGCGGCGCAAAAAACAGGCGCTGTGATGCTGTTTGGCGAAAAGTATGGCGACAAGGTTCGGGTGCTCAGCATTGGCTCCAGCAAGGAGCTGTGTGGCGGCACACACGTTGTGCGCACAGGCGACATCGGCGTGTTCAAAATCATCAGCGAATCGGGCGTGGCGTCTGGCGTGCGCCGGGTTGAGGCCATTACCGGCCAGGCAGCGTTGGCTTATTTGCAGTCGCTTGAGAGCGCCGTGGGCACAGCTGCTGCATCGCTTAAAGCCAACCCGGCAGAGCTGCAAAACCGGATTGACCAAGTGCTTGACAACGCCCGCGCACTTGAAAAAGAAATTGCTGCACTCAAAGGCAAACTCGCTTCATCACAAGGTGATGAGCTGATGCTGCAGGCGGTGGATGTCAACGGCATTAAAGTGCTGGCGGCAAAGCTGGAGGGCGCTGATGCGAAGACTTTGCGCGACACGATGGACAAGCTCAAGGACAAGCTGAAAACCGCTGTCATTGTGTTGGCCGCTGTTGATGGCGACAAGGTGCAAATTGCAGCGGGCGTGACAGCCGACAGCACCGGCAAAGTCAAGGCCGGTGAGCTGGTAAATTTTGTGGCCCAACAAGTCGGCGGCAAAGGCGGCGGCAAGGCGGATATGGCGATGGCGGGCGGTACCGATGCGTCCAAACTTGCAGATGCGCTTAAATCTGTTCAGGCCTGGGTGACTGAGCGGGTGTAGCGCCAAGCCTGCGTCTGCTATCTATTCAGGAGCTGCTTGCGCGCTATTTACATGGGTTACAGGCACATTTCACTTAAATCCGTCATTCCCGGCAATAGAGGGAACCCAGTCCGGTCTTCGTACTGCAAACAAGGCCACCACCGATCTGGATCCCCGCCTTCGCGGGGATGACGCGTTCTGGCATCAGAGGCGCTCTACAGTCGCTGTGAAAACCTTCATTCCCGGCAATCCAGAAACACTGCGTTATCTGGTAGCCCAAAACACGCCAAACCAACTCTGTGAATCCGTCCAGTGCTGCACCTGGCTAAATCCGGCTTGCCTGAGCAGCGCAGTCATGCCGGCCAGCGTGTACTTGTAAGAGTTTTCAGTATGAATGCGTTCGCCGGATGCAAAGGCTCGTTCGTGCCCCGGCCACCGCACTGTGGTGTCTTCAGTAGCCTCAAGATGCATTTCAATCCGCGATTCAATCGCATTAAAAAGCGCCACATGCCGCCATTGCCGCAGGTCAAAGTCAGTGCCCAATTGTTCGTTGATATTGAGCAGCACGTTTTTGTTAAAAGCAGCCGTCACGCCGGGGGCATCGTCGTAGGCAGCTTCAAGCACCATAGCGTCCTTCACCAGATCAATGCCCAGTAACAAACCCTTAGCATTGCCTTGTTCGCTGCTTGCAATCTGCTGCAAAAACCTCAACGCATCGGGTGGTGAGAAGTTGCCCAGACTGGAGCCGGGGTAAAAAAATACGCGGTCATTTTTTTGTACTGCTTCAGGCAGGCTGAGCGTGCTAGAAAAATCCATGCCCACGCCCACGATGTTCAGACCAGGAAAGCTCGCTTGCACCTGGCTGGCAGCGTCGCGCAAGAACTCAATGGAGATATCAACCGGTACAAACTGGGCTGGTTTGAGGTGCGCAATGAATGCGGCAGACTTTGCGCAATTGCCGGCGCCCAGGTCAATCAGACAAGCGTTTTGTATGCCCGAATCTGAAATAGTTTGAGTGATGTCCGACCGGTGTGCTTCAAAAATAGCCGCTTCAGTTCGGGTCGGGTAGTACTCATCAAGCAGTGTGATGGCTTCAAAAAGTTTGGAGCCCAGCAGGTTGTAAAAGTGTTTGGGCGCGATGTGAGCCGCTCTGGCCAAAAGCCCTGCAGTCAATTCAGCTTGCACCTGACCAGACGATGAGTGGCTTTGCGCATTCAGGTTGATAAATAAAAGGGAGGCGGTGTGAGGTGTTGTCAAAGCAGGCGCGCATGAAGGTTAAAACACCCTGATAGCATAGCGGGTTGCTACTCTACAGACGGCGATTTAATGTCTGTCAGTTCTGCTTTTTTTGGAGTTCCTATGAGCCGTTTGTTTTTAAAGCTGGTTTTGGCTGTTACTGGTTTTGCCCTGACGGGCGCTGCCTTGTCACAGTCTGTTTTTCGGGTTACCACTATCCCTGAGGAGGCGGCGACTGAGCAAACCCGCAAGTTCGGCCCCATCGTCAAGTATCTGGAAGGGAAACTGGGTCAAAAGGTTGAGTTCACTGCGGTGTCTGACTACCCTGCAGCGGTTGAGGCGCTGGTCAACAAGCAGGTGGACATGGTGTGGTTTGGTGGCTTTACTTTTGTGCAGGCCAATGTACGGTCTGGCGGCAAAATCATTCCGATTGCACAGCGTGTGGAGGACACCAAATTCCAGTCTGTTTTCATCACCAAGCCTGATTCAGGCATCAAAACCCTGGCAGATTTAAAAGGCAAACAGGTCAGTTTTGGTTCACAGTCATCTACCTCCGGCCACTTGATGCCGCGCAGCTTTTTGCTGGACAACAAAATTGACCCCGACAAAGACTTCAAACGTGTGGCTTACTCAGGCGCGCACGATGCCACCATCGCCTCTGTGACCAGCGGCAAGGTTGATGCAGCAGCGTTGGACATCACGGTGTGGAACAAGTTTGTCAAAGAGGGCAAGGTTTCTGAAAAGGATGCAGTGGTGTTTTTCACCACGCCAGGCTACTTTAACTACAACTGGTCAGTTCATGCAGACATGCCAGCCGCACAGCGCGAGCGCGTTAAAAAAGCGCTGCTGGACATTGACCCCAAAACGGCTGAGGGCAAAGAAATCCTCGACTTGAACCGCGCTACCCGCTATATCGCCACCAGCCCCGACAACTACAAAGGCATTGAGGCGGCGGCCCGCAGCGCCGGTTTGCTCAAGTAAGCAAGCAAGCAGCGTGAACGTTCATTTGGCCGACGCATCGGCTCGCCACCCTGCAGCGCGCGGCACTGTGCCGGATGCCGTGCGGCAGGTGTCCATCAGTGTGCAGTCTGGCGAGCATGTGGCCGTCATTGGCCCGTCGGGTGCGGGCAAAACCACGCTGCTGCACTTGTTGGCCTGTGCCTTGAGGCCGACCACCGGGCATCTCATACTGGGCAGTGTCAATCCCTGGGACTTGCCCGTCAAAGGCTTGCAACAATTGCGTGGCCAGCTCTTTTTGGCACCGCAAGTGCCGCCTCTGCCGCCGCGCCAGCGGGTGGTTACGGCGGTGCTGGCAGGGCGTTTGCCGCAGATGGGTTTGTGGGCCAGCTTGCGCAGCCTGTTTTACCCGTCGCATATTGACGCAGCGGATGCCGCGCTGGCCCGGTTTGACCTGCGCGAGAAGTTGTTTGAAAGAGTTGACCGCTTGTCAGGCGGTGAACGCCAACGCGTGGGCCTGGCCCGGATTTTGGCCTCTGATGCGCAGTTGCTGCTGGTTGACGAGCCTTTGTCTGCACTAGACCCCGCCAGAAGCGAACAGGCCATCAAAGCCCTGCTAGAGGTTGCCACCGAGAGAAAAGCTACGCTGATCGCTACCCTGCACCATGTGGAGATGGCGCTCAGAGCGTTCCCGCGCATCATCGGTATGCGTGACGGGCAGGTGGTGTTTGACCTGGCCGCAGCCCACGTCAGCAAAGCCCACTTGCAAGACCTGTACGCCCAGCACCCGCATGAGCTGGCTGGCCCTGCGGTTGAGCATGACAACCCGCCGGGTACGCCGCCGCTGCCTGCGGTGATGCATTGCCGCTGATGGTGTCATCGCGAGTAGCAGCGCCCAGGCGCGATCCGGCCTGGTCGGCCCGTGTCTTCTGGGTGCTGGCCAGCGTGGTGCTGCTATGGCCCATGCTCGTGCTGACCGAGTTCAAAGTCTGGACATTGTTTGAAGCCAGCAATCTGAAGCCCACGCTCAAGTTTTTAGGCGACTTTTTCCCGCCCAAAATCGATGGCGAATTTTTGCTGCTGGTCGCCAAAGAAACCTGGCGCACTGTGGCCATTGCGACGGCGGGTATTACTTTGGCACTGGTGCTGGCGATACCGCTGGCGCTGCTGTCGGTGCGGGTGTTGTCAGTCTCTGGCCTGACCGGCAGGATGAACGCACTGCCAAGCGCGGCTCGCACACTGCTGCGCTGGATGATGGTGGTGCTGCGCAGTGTGCCAGAGCTGATCTGGGCGCTGATTTTTGTACGCGTGGTTGGCCTGGGCCCCACCGCAGGCGTCATTGCGATTGCCTTGACCTACGCCGGCATGCTGGGCAAGGTGTACGCAGAAATTTTAGAAAGCGGCGACGCGCAGGTGACGCAAAGTTTGCTGCGCAATGGTGCCAGCCCGCTGCAGGCATTTTTTTACGGCTTGCTGCCTCAAAACGCAGCCGAGTTGACCAGCTACACCGTATACCGCTGGGAATGCGCCATTCGCTCATCAGCAGTGCTGGGCTTTGTGGGCGCTGGCGGGCTGGGCCAGCTGATGGATGCATCGATGAAGATGTTCAATGGCTCAGAGGTGGCCACCATTTTGATAGTTTTCATGCTGCTGGTTTGGCTGGCCGATGCAGTCAGCGCCTGGCTGCGCAGAACACTGGGTTAGCACGCCATGTCAGCCATGAACCAAACCGAGCCCAAGAAGCTGCCGCCGCCGCTGTTTGATGGGCGCTGCAAAGCCTGCTGGTTTATGTTGGGCCTGATGTGCCTGGCGGTTGCCAGCTTCTGGACGCTGGACTTGAAGTGGGCTCAGTTTTTCAGTGCTGACGCGGCTCGCCGCATGGGCAAATTCATCGGTGAAATGCTGGTGCCTGAAACCGAAACCAAATTTTTGGTCAAGCTTGGCTGGGCGGCACTAGAAACGCTGGCAATGAGCGCCCTGGGCACACTGCTGGCGGTGTTTTTTGGCCTGGCACTTGCTGTACCTGGCGCCCAAACCCACAGCGAAGACCCAGCCCGTTGGCGCGCTGCATCCCGTCTGCTGCTCAATATGCTGCGCAGCATTCCCGAGCTGGTGTGGGCTGCACTGCTGCTGATCAGTGCCGGCCTGGGGCCCTTGGCCGGCACATTGGCGCTGGCCCTGCACACCACTGGTGTGTTGGGACGGTTATTTGCCGAGAGCATTGAAAACGCCAGCCCTGGCCCCGCGTTAGCGCTGCGCACGCGTGGAGTGAGCCAAGCCAAAATCTTCTGGTACGCCACACTGCCGCAAATCCTGCCGCAACTGCTCAGCTACGTGCTGTACCGCTGGGAAAACAACATCCGCGCCGCTGCTGTGCTGGGCGTGGTCGGCGCAGGTGGGCTGGGCCAAATGCTGGCTTTTCATATGGGCTTGTTTCAAATGCAGGAGACCAGCAGCATCCTGTTAGCCATGCTGCTGATGGTGGCGCTGGTTGACACGTTGAGCTATGTGTCGCGGCGTCAGATGGCTAGCTAGGAACCGTGGCAAGTGACTGGTGGTGCACCAAAGTTCAAAGTAAAACGGCTGTCAAACTTCCTTGATTCACCCGTCACCGGGTCGATAAACGCAATCGATTTGGCCAGCAGTTGCAGCGGCAATGCGAAGTTGTCTTCAGGCGTGTCAGCCACGGGCGGGTACATGCGGTCATTGGTGATCGGCAAACCCAAAGCATTCATGTGCACCCGCAGCTGGTGCTTTTTGCCGGTGACCGGGCTCAATGCGTACCGAGCATTTTCACCAACGGTTTCCATCACATCGATGTGCGTTTCGCTGTTCGGCGCGCCAGGCACTTCACGTTGCCTGAAAAACAGCGTGTCCTCAACAATTCTGGATCTGCGGGTCAGCGGAAATGTCAGGCCACCTGGGCGCGGCGCTATGGCCTCGTAGTGTTTCGTCACGGTGTGGTTTCTGAACATGGCCTGGTAAGCGTTGCGTTCATGCGGCTGCACGCTAAACAGAACCAGCCCGGCGGTTTCGCGGTCAATGCGGTGAATCGGGATGAGCGTATCCAGCCCCAAGCGTTTTTTAAGCCGCACCAGCAGTGTTTCTTGCAGGTAATGGCCTGAAGGCGTGACTGGCAGAAAATGCGGTTTGTCGGCTACGACCAGATGCTCGTCCTGATAAAGCACTGCTTCGTCAAAAGGAATTCGTACTTCTTCGTCAACAGCGCGGTAGTAGTAAATGCGCATGTGGCTGGGGTAAGGGCGTTCGGGTGTAACCAGCTCACCGAATTCATCTGCCACCAGCTGGTTGGCCATGCGCTGGAGCCAGACTTCCCGGCTGATGGCGGGGAAGCGTTCGACGAGAAAATCTGTGATGGTGGGCCAGTTGCCTGCGGGTAAGCCTACACAGCTGGGGCCTACGCCGGCTCTGGTGGGCAGGCCGTGGGCTGGCGATGAGAGGGTGGGTGCGGGGGCAGCCCTCACCCTAGCCCTCTCCCGGGGGGAGAGGGAATAAGCCGGGAACCGATCGCTTAAACACAACATCCCACACCCCATGCCCCAGCTTGATGCCACGGTTTTCGAACTTGGTGAGCGGGCGGTAGTCGGGCTTGGGGGCGTAGCCATCGGGCGATGTATTTGCAAGCAGTGGCTCTGCGCTCAACACTTCCAGAATTTGCTCAGCATACGGTTGCCAATCAGTCGCGCAGTGCAGGTAGCCACCGGGCTTTAAGCGGGCGGCGAGTTTTGCGATCAGCGGCGCCTGAATCAACCTGCGCTTGTTGTGCTTTTTCTTGTGCCACGGATCCGGAAAAAAGATGTGAATACCGGCGAGAACGCCAAGCGCCAGCATGTTGTCGATCACCTCTACTGCATCGTGCTGGAGGATGCGGATGTTGGCCAGGCTTTGCTCTTCGATTCTTTTTAATAAAGCGCCGACGCCCGGGGTGTGCACTTCACAGCACAAAAAATTGGTATCAGGTTTGCCTGCTGCAATCTGCGCAGTTGCCTCGCCCATGCCAAAGCCGATTTCCAGAATAGTGGGCGCGTCACGCCCGAAAACTGCTACTAAATCAATAGCTGTTTGCGCGTATTTTATCAGGGCTACAGGCCCAATTGATTCAAAAGCCCGGGCTTGCCCGGCGGTTGTGCGGCCAGTGCGGCGCACAAAGCTGCGGATGGTGCGAAGTGGCGGCGACTGCTCAAGCGGGATTGAATCTGACGTTGCTGGCAGGGTAAAGCTCAGGTCTGGGGAGGAAGCAGAAGTCGATGTCATGACCCCTATTGTCCGGTAGCAGTGACGTTGCATGTCACAACAAAAGTAACGCTGCTTTTGGCCGGCAATCCTGGTATCGGCAACCCACCGAGTGTTATCAAATTCGGCCAGGCTGCAGGTGCCGGACAGGTGGCAGGAATGGGCAACAGGCCTGCGGTGCAGCTTGATACAGTGCAGCTCAAACCCTGACTGGGCAAGTCCCTGGCGATAGCGCCGTCTGCAGCAGTAGCGCCGGAATTTGAAAACGTCACGGTGTAAGACGTCGTACCGCCAGCTTGTACTGAACTGACAGCATTGGTTTTGGTGACGTCCAGAACAGTCGAGCAGCTGGTGGTGAAAGAGGTTGTTGATGCTGTCAGCGCTGAGACAGTTCCGGTGGTTGCAAACCAGGGCGAAACGGGCGAGATTGTTGGGGTGTCCAGGCCATTGGCGCCACCGGTTGCAGTGATGGAAGGCACACCCGCACCGCTGTTGTAATACACAACGCCGCCGCCGCCGCCGCCGCCCGGGCCATGCTCGCTGTAGCTGGACGACGCGCCTGTGCCGCCATTGGCGCTGATGACCCGCCCGGACAGCCCGGTATTGACTGCAGCCAATATCGTGCCACCCGCACCGGCGCCGCCAGCAGCGTCTGTACAGCTGCCCGCTGTATTTGGCCTAAAACCATTGCCACCGTTGGCCAGCAAGCTGCCTGTGCCTGACAAAGTGGCAGCTCTGATGATCATGACACCCGCGCCGTTGCCGCCCCACGCTCCGAGG
>JAYUVG010000230.1:0-29201 GCA_043754255.1 Polaromonas sp.
GATTTGTACTTGCCGCAAAGTGCAACACGCGTCATTCCCGCGAAGGCGGGAATCCAGGGGATATCGCGCAAATTCGGGTACTGGATTCCCGCCTTCGCGGGAATGACGCGTGCCTTCATGCGGGCTACTTTGAAGCGCTGGGAACAACCGGGCTGGCAGCTGGCGCTGCAACCACCTTCACCACATCGCCATCGGCCAAAAACGCCGCGCCGCTGGCGACAAACTGCTCACCGGCTTTGGCGCCCTGCAGCACTTCCACCGAATCGCCTGCACGCCTGCCGGTTTGCAGCTTAACCTGCGCGATTTTGTTGCCCGGCTCCAACCGCATGGCGTAGGTAAAACCGTCGCGCAGCACCAGGGCTTGCTGCGGCAAAGTCAAGACCGGGGCACTGGCGCCGCCTTCAAATTCACCCTTGGCAAACATTCCTGCCTTGATGTCCGCATTAGCAGGCAAATCAACATACACAAGCGCGTTGCGTGTCACTGCATCTACCGTGGGGCTGAGTATGCGCACCCTGCCTTGCACTTTGGCGCCGCTGGCAGCAGTCACGGTTACGTTGGCCCCAGGCTTGATGTTGGCCAGCTCGGTGGAGGTCACTTCAGCGCGCCACTCCAGGCGGCCGCCGCGAATCATTTTAAAAAGCTCTGTGCCGCTGCCGACCACTGCGCCCAGCGTGGCACTGCGCATCGAAATCACGCCGCTGTCAGGTGCCACCAGCCGGGTTTGCTTTAAGCGCACCTGCTGCACAGCCAGCGCGGCTTTGGCCACTTCCAGGCGCGCTTTGGCGCTTTTCTCAAGAGTCAGGTATTGGTTGATCTGTTGGTCGCTGAGCGCGCCGCTGGCTTGCAAAGTGCGGGCTTTGCTGGCGTTAACCGTTGCATCCAGCGCGCTGGCTTCTACTTCTGCATAGCTGGCCCGGGCCTGGGCCACTTCAGCAGTGACCTGGTCGGTTGCAAAGGTGGCCAGCACCTGGCCTTTGGTTACTTTGTCACCCACGTTGACGTTCACGCTGACCAGCCGCAAACCATTGGCTTCACTGCCAATGCTGGCTTCCTGCCAGGCGCTGACATTGCCATTGGCCAACAGCTTGACTGGCAAATTGCGCAGCACAGGTTGCACAGTGGTGACTGTCAGGGACGGTTTGGGAGCTGCCGGCTTTTTATCGTCTGCAGCCTGCAAATATGAAGGAAATAGTGCTGTAGCCGATATAAATAGAGCGCAAGCAGCTACTATATTAATAGCAACTGGAAAGTGATTGTGACGGGTCATAGTTTGATAGTCGTAAATGTGCTAGGTATTTATCAGTCGGTACAACTTACCTCACAGGCAAGGCAGCCTGCGCAGCACCAGCCGACGCGGGCGCGGTGCTTGGCAATGCCAGGCTCGTGCGCGCGGCCGCGCTCCAGCCGCCGCCCAATGCGCGGTACAGCGCGATCCATGCGCTGCGGCGTTCGCGCTCCAGGCTGACCAGCCCGCTTTGAGCCGCCAGCAGCACACGCCGCGAGTCTTCCAGCTCGACCAGACTGGCCAAACCTGCCTTGTAGCGGGCCTGCGTTCCTTCAAACGAAGCACTGTAGCCCTCGGCAGCTACGTTGGTGTCGTTTTGGCGGTCGGTGGTACTTTGCAGGTTGACCAGCGCCACTTCAACTTCCCGCACGGCTTGCCTGACCGTGCCGCGGTATTTGCCAACAGCCTCTTCGTAGCGCGCTTTGACTGCGTTGATATTGGCATTGACAGCACCGCCGTCAAACAGAGGCACGGTCAGGGCCAAAGGGCCAATCGACCAGGTGTTATAGCCCTGAGAAAACCCGCCGGCACGAACCCTGTTGGCAGCAATGGAGCCGTTCAGCGTCAAACGCGGATAACGCTGGGCCTCAGCGCTGCCGACGTCAAAACTGGCAGCGGCAAGCTCGCGGGCAGCGCTATAAACATCGGGCCGCTGGCTCAACACCTCGGCTGGCACGCTTGAAATGCTGGCAATGCCTTGCGGGGCTGGCACAGGCGTTGCCAGTGCCAGCTTTTGGCGCAAGTCGGGCTCTGGCAATGCCGTCATGGCCGACAGCGCTTTGACAAACAGCGCGCATTCCGCGCGCTGCTGGGTCATGCGGCTATTGCCCTCTGCCGCGCTGGCACGGGCCAGGCCGGCAGTGGCGGGGGCTGCAAACCCGGCCTGCGTCAGCTGCGCGGTCAGGCGGCTGGTTTGCTGGCGTGATGAAGCATCTGCGCTGGTGACAAGCAATTGCTTCTCGCAAGCACGCAAGTTGTAATAGTCACTGGCAACCTCGGCGGCCACAGTCACCCGGGCTTCGTGCAAACGGGCCTGGCTGCCTGAGAAGCGCTCTTCTTCAGCATTCAGGGCGGCCGCGTTCTGGCCAAACAGGTCGATTTCCCAGCTGGTTTGCAGGCCCAGCTGGGCTGAATTGACAAGCGCTGAAGCCCCCAAGCCGCTGGTCGGCGGGTTCTTGCTGCGACTGGCATTGCCAGCAGCTCCCACTATCGGTAACAGCGCCGCTGCAGATCCGTCACGCCGGGCTTGCGCTTGCAAAATATTGGAGCGGGCTGTGACGATGGACGGGCTGACCACTTGCGCAGCATCGATCAACTCCACCAGCAGCGGGTCATTTTGCTGCTGCCACCACTGTGACAGATGGGTCAAACTGCCGTTGTGCGGCAGGCTGACGGATGCGTTTGCCGCTGATGTTGGCATCACCGCTGGTAACGGCGCAAACCACTGGGCAGGCGCTGCCATGGGAACGGTTGATAGCGGCGAGTTTGCGGCGCAACCGGACAGCAGCAGGGCCAGTGCGGCTGATGAAGCTAAAACGAAATTGCTTAGAACCTTCATGGTGATTGTCTTAAAAAAATGGGTACGCGATGGCTAACTGTGCTCAAGATTTTGCCAAAGTTTGCAATCTGAGGCATTCGCCAAAGTGTCAAGCTGACAACGATGCAAGCCGTTTCTTAAACCTGTTTCTCAAATCCATCTTTGAGACTACCCTGATTTAGAGAAACTGGAAGCAAAGAAGTCCCCAATGCGCGTGTCTATCAACTTTCCCCAATCGAGTTCACCCAATTGAAGAGCCGCTGGCGAGAAAAAAGATTCCAAAAGCGCCCTCAGTACCTGTTCACTAAAACCTGGGTGTTTGAGCGATCCTTCCACCAGATTCTCGAACACCTGGCGGCGCATAGGGACAATTTTCAATGATCCCAGGGCTCGTTGATTTTTATAGCGCGCCAGTGTCAGGAAATGCCCAAAAACTGTTTCAACGACTGATTCTGCAATAAACAGGCAGAAAACAGGACGCTCATCGCAACGTTCAACAGTCAGCCTTTGCAAATCACCCAGATGTCGGGAAACAGGCTCCCCCTCCGATTCAAATTGCCGTAGTCCGCTGCTGAGGGTAACTTCAACCGTTAGCCAGAAAGAGGCGTATTCAACCAAAATATCAGGTTTTCCACCGCCTGCTGTGGTGACTGGATTACCGTCAGGATCAGTGACGAAATTGCCTTGAATCGCTTTCACGTCATTGATTAAAACCATGGCGCGCCAGGTATTCCACTCATACATCAGTGGACGATCCAGAACCTCAAATTTTTTGTTGCCAATTTCAGCAAACGACTGTTTGACTTTCTCCAGACTCACTGCAAGCTCTTGACAAATTTCCCTTTCCTCAGACTGAACCTGCAGCTCCACCATTTTCTCTTCCAGAGCTGAAATGATCTGTTGCCGCTCAGCGTGTGTGCTTGCCTTTTTGTACCGGGAAGAAATTGAACTGGCTTTTTTCTGATCCTGAAGCGCAAGTACGCTCAGCATTTTTTCCAGATCAGTAGTCTGGGCGGTTGCATCATCTTTTCTAATTGCTGGAAGCGAGGCATTTCCCAAATATTCATCGATGTAACGTTCGTACGCTAGTGAAGAAAATGAAGAAAGACCAATACCGTATGCATCTAACAAAAATTGGGCATCAGCAAGGTTAGCGTTCAATAAGGTAAGCCGCTGACCGTGCGGGCTAACGGTAAACAGCCCTGTAGCGCGAACATAACGAATTGTGGAGTCTGCATAGTCCCGCAGGGTTTGGTACTTCATCTTGGCGAAATTGGTTCCGCCCTCGCGCAACGTTGTGTTGCCAGCGTCAATATCGTCTTTATATATGCTTTCAACGCGCTGCAAAGCATAAGTTTTACGAAATAATTTTCTTTTTCCAACGGGCGTATCGGAAATGGTCTTGCGGTATTTTTTGATTTCACCGAGCGTTATTGTAAATTTCCGATGGTCGGTCAGAGTGACTGCAAACAGCGCGATTTCCTCCTTGCTCATGGCACCAAGAGCAAGCAAAAGCTTGACCATCAGCATCAACGGCCTGACAGACATGTGTTCAAAACCACCACTTTTGTGCAATGGTGATGAAAATTGAACTTTAGACAATTGCCTCTGGAAAATTAGCGTTTGCTCACGGGCATTGGCATTTAAGAAATGATTGCCTGCCTCAGTAAAAACAAACAAACCGCCACGCTTTGGAAATTTGACAAATCCGAGCAATCGGGGTGCTCTGGTCGCCCGATCACGAGCAGAAAAAGCAGGATCAGAACTTGAAATACTGCCTTCAAAATCAGGGTAGTTTTTGAGCAACTCACAAAATTCCAGTTGAGTCTGCTTATTCCAGCTTTTCCCTTCTAGCTGTTTAAGCAGACTCAATTCACCGAGTAACTTGATCGGTGATCTTGGCGAAGTTGGAAAAAACCATGCGCGTGACTTATTGGCACTTGCCATTACCAGAACTTCTTTTGAACTGTCATGTCAAAAGCCGCTTTGGGTTGGTACAAGTCGACACCGGTGTCCGCAAATTCCTGCAAACGTTTGCTGCAAATCGTTAAGGCTTTCGCCGATACATCGCAGCCTATAAAGCTGGCCCCTTGTTTTATGGCTGCAAGTGCTGAACTGCCAGATCCTGCGAAGGGGTCGCACACCACAAATTCCTTCTCGTCTTTGGTCTTGCTTGATGCAATCATGGCTTCAAACAATTCAACTGGTTTTTGCGTCGGATAGGCAGCTCGATGAAGGCGTTTTATTTTCCAGATGTCTGGTATGTCACGCCTTGAAAGTGGCCGCTTGCCTTTGCTGGCAAAAATAATAAATTCTGACTGTCGCCTGAAATAATGCCCCATGCCAATATTCACCTTGTCCCAGGTCAATACGTTTTTCACATTAAAAACCTGGCGCAATTCCGTCGCCAATGTCAGCATCGAGAACGAATCAAACATGATAAAAATATGTCGATTGGGCTTCATAACCCGATAACACTGCTGCAAAAATACGCGATAGTTTTCAGGCGTGTCATGAAACTCAGTGAACCATTTTTCGCCGGTTTCTTTTTCGTTGTACTTCCCGACGATTCGGCCTTTACCAAGCATCAAGTGCTGATTCATGCCTGAATAAGCTGGATCTGTAATGATTAAATCCACGCTTTCATCGGGAAGGCCAGTCAAAAAAGAAATGACGTCTTGTCTTGAAATGGTTGCGCGCCCTACGTTTACTACATCAGGTGTCACTTCAGGGTTGGTTGGCTCAACCCTTAATGTATTGACAAGTAGTTTGGTGGAATCTGCATAGGTTGCAGGAATCTCCATTTGATACATCTGATACTTTCCTGGAACGTGAATTGCGAAACGATGGCAGCGTTTGAACGCCACTGTACACAACAACTTTTAATTACCGAAAGTTTAAGGAAAAACAGCAGACCACAGTGCGCTAATGGCCGCCTTCTCAGTTGCAAGCACCGCACCTGCAACCTGCGTAGGCGCTTCATTCAAACGGGCCTTGTGCTGCACACGGCGCAATGTGCGATACGCCGTGGCGGCTGCCTGACCAACACCGCTGGGTAGCAAGCCGGCTGTCTCGGCGCGCTGCAACAAGGCAATGTTGCCGACATTGGCGGTCAGCTCGGGGTGTTGGGCGGACTGCGACAACACCAGGTACTGCACCGTAAACTCGGCATCCACCATTCCGCCGGGGCTGTGCTTGACGTCAAACACATCGCCTTTGACCGGGTGAGCAGCGCGTACTTTCTGGCGCATGGCGGTGATTTCAGTGGCCAGTAGATGGGCGTTTCTTGGCGCGGCAATCACGCCTTCGCGAATTTTTTCAAACTGATCACGCAGTGTGTCTGCGCCAATGATGCATCGGGCCCGCGTCATGGCCTGGTGCTCCCAGGTCCAGGCAGTGTTGCTGCCGCGCTGTTGCTGGTAGTTGGCGTAGGCCGCAAAACTGGTGACCAGCAAACCAGAATTTCCATTCGGCCTCAGCGCAGTGTCAATCTCAAACAAGTCGCCCTCGCCGGTTTTAACGGTCAGCCAGTTGATCAGCTTGCGCACCAAACTGGCATACACCTCTGCGGCTTTTTCATCGTCGTCCTGGTACACAAACACGATGTCGAGGTCACTGCCATAACCCAGCTCCTTGCCGCCCAGTTTGCCGTAGGCAATGATGGCCAGTTGCGGCGCATTCCGGTGTTTGTTTTTCAGTCGCTGCCAGCACCAATCGAGTGTGATGGCCAGCGTGGTTTCAGCCAGCGCGCTCAGGTCATCGGCGACTTGTTCGACAGTCAAAATACCCTCAACATCCCGGGCCAGCGTGCGAAACACTTCGGCGTGATGCGCCCTGCGCAGCAGGTTCAGGCAGGCCTCTTCGCTGTCTTCACCCGTCCTGCGCAGTGACGCCAGCCGCGCCTGCAACTCCTGGGTATAACCGCCCATGTCAAAGCGTTCATGCAGCATGGAGTCAACGGCCAGCTCGTCAATCACGCCCGGATGCTTGAGCAAATAACGCGCTGGCCATTTGGCCGCGCCCAACAGGCGCAGCAAGCGCTGATGAACCTGCGGGCGCTCCACCAGCAGCGCCAGATAACTTTCGCGCCTGAGCAATGGCTCCATCCAGTCGGTGATGCGCACAGCAGCGTCTTCGGTCACGCTGCCGTCCTGTAGCCACTGTGCGGTTCGCTGCACCAGCTGGCTCAGGCGGGCACGCGACTCGTCTTTAAGACCAAGCACCCTGGGGTGGGTGCGCCACAGCTGCAAACGCTCACGAAACTGCTTCGGCCACTGGCTGGACAGGTGCTCCAGCAAGTCATCCAGCCCAGGCGCGGCAGCAGGCGTTGCCGCTTTGTTGCAACCTTTGCATTCGCTCTGGCCACCCAGCAGCTTGTCAAACTCTGCGGCTACCGCTTCGCGGTGCGCGTCCAGCTCGTGCAAAAACAGGCAGCTGTTGCTGAAACCCATGGTTTGGGCAATCCAGGCCAGGTCATCATCACGGGTTGGCAGCGTGTGGGTTTGCTGGTCGTCCAGGTACTGGATGCGGTGCTCGACATGGCGCAAAAAATGGTACGCATGGATCAAGGCATTGGCATTGACCTGCGGCATCAGGCCGGCGTGCGCCAGCCGCTGCAATGCATCAACCGTGCGGCGGGTGCGCAACTCAGGAAACTGCCCGCCGCGTACCACCTGGAGCAGTTGCACGGTAAATTCAATTTCACGAATGCCGCCGCGCGACATTTTCACGTCGTTGGCGCGCTCTGGCCGACCAGCACTGCGCTTGGCCGCATGCTCCCGAATCTGGCGGTGCAAAATGCGCAGCGCGTCAAACACGCTGTAGTCCAGATAACGCCTGAAGACAAACGGCAACACAGCATTGCGCAAAGCCATGGCAGCGCCCGTGGCAATGCTGGCTTGGGGCGCAACTACTCGGCTTTTCAGCCAGGCAAAACGTTCCCATTCGCGGCCTGCAGCCTGAAAGTAATCGTCGAGCGCCGACAGCGACATGGCGGGCGGGCCAGAATTGCCGTGTGGCCTGAGCGCCAGATCCAGCCGAAACACAAAACCGTGTTCAGTCACTTCGCCAATCAGCGCATAAATGGCTTTGACCTGCAGCGCAAAATATTCATGAAAGGTAATGCGGCTACGCTCAGCAATTGCAAGGTCTGCACCCGGCTGTCCGGCAGTTGTGCCGTCCTGGTCATAGATGTAAATCAGGTCAATGTCGCTGGACACATTGAGTTCCCGCGCGCCCAGTTTGCCCATGCCCACCACCCACATCTGGGCGCGGCTGCCGTCAACTGTCGCAGGCGGACCGTACAGGGCGTCCAGCCCGCGCTCTGATTGTTGTAGCACTTCGCTCAAGGCCAGTTCTGCCAGCTCGGTCATGGCGCTGGTCACACTGTTCAACCGGGCTTCATCGGTTTGGGAGGTGTCACAGTCCAGCACCACCAGCCGCTCAATCACCAGCTGCCGCAGCACACGCAACGCAGCACCCAGATCAAAGCCCTGAGACTGCAAGGCAGCCAGTGTTGTGGCCATTGCTACCTTGCCGGGCGACCCTGCTGGCAACAGGCCCAGACAGTCGCAATAACGCCTGCGTATGCGCTGAACGAAACGGGAATAAAGAGCCAACTCCATCACACTATGTCACACAAGATCAACCGCGTCTGCGCAACTACTTGCAGTGCTGACGGTCATAATTATCTTGCCCATGAATGACGCTACTCCAGCCAGCCGCACCCATACTCCCGTAGTCACACCGTTTGCGCCGTCAAGAGGACTGCGGATATGGGCGGCTGTGACACGTTGGGTTTTGTGGATGGTCATGGCAATCGGGCTGTTGTTCGGCGCTACCTGGGGCTTGCTTCACGCCGTGATTGTGCCGCGAATCGAAGACTTTCGCCCACGCCTTGAATCGCTTGCCAGCAAGGCTTTGGGCATGCCGGTGCAGGTAGGGCGCATATCAGCCCAGTCCAGCGGTTTGATACCGACTTTTGAGCTGGCCGACGTGACGCTTAACGACGCGAAGGGCCGCCAGGTGCTGCAATTGCAGCGTGTGCTGGTGGCGCTGTCGGCAACTTCACTTTTAAGCGGCGGGTTTGAGCAGCTGGTGATTGACCAGCCGGTGCTGGACATCCGCCGAACCCCGGACGGCAAAATTTACGTGGGTGGTCTGGACGTTAATCAAAAGCGTGGTGATGGCAGCGCTGCTGCTGACTGGTTTTTTTCGCAGCCTGAATTTTCGATCAAGGGCGGCGTGGTGCGCTGGACGGATGAACTGGCCAATGCACCGATGCTGCAGTTGCAGCAGGTTGATGGGGTACTGAAAAACAGCGCCAGGCAGCACTCTTTTCGGCTTGACGCCACACCGCCCGCCAGTTGGGGTGAGCGTTTTAATCTGCGCGGGATTTTCAAACAACCGTTGCTGTCAAAAGGCTCCGGCAACTTTGCTGACTGGACGGGTCAGCTGTACGCCGACTTCGCGCAAGTTGGCAATATGGCGCAAATCAAGCCTTACCTTATCGACACATTCGGTATCAATCCCACATCGGGCCATGGCAGTTTTCGGGCCTGGGTGGATGTCAGCAAGGGGCAGATTGGCGGTGCAACGCTGGATGTTGCGCTTCAAAAAGTTGTCGTTCAGCTTGGCAAAAAACTGGCACCGCTGGCGCTCACATCTGTGACCGGCCGGGTTAGCGGGCGGCTATTGGCTGACGGCTTTGATTTTGCTACCGAGGGCCTGGCGTTTAACACCCTGGACGGCCTGGCCTGGCCCGGCGGCAATCTGTCCATGACCAGTTCTGGAACAGCTGGCAAGACCGAACAGAAAAATGAATTGAAAGCTGACCGGCTTGACCTGGCAGCTGTTGCGCAAATTGCCAGTCGCCTGCCGCTGGGCGAAAGCACGCATGCACTGATGGCTTCGTTCAAACCCAAAGGCCTGGTGCAAACGCTTCAGGCAACCTGGCAACTGCCGGCCAGTGGCAACTTGAAAGCCATCGCATACAACGCCAGGGGCTCGGTCAGCGGGCTGGAGGTGGCGGCGTTGCCCAGCCCGCTTTCACGCAACGCTGCTTCCCAGGGCAAGAGCGTCCCGGCAACAGCCCGCCAGCAACCCGGCAGGCCGGGCATTGGCGGCGCAACGGTTCAATTTGATGTGAACCAGAGCGGCGGTAAAGCCTTTGTTGCGATCCGCCAGGGCTACCTGGATTTACCGGGTGTGTTTGAGGAGCCGCGCATTGTGCTGGACAAAATGTTGCTGGATGCACAGTGGAAGCTGCAGGGCGAAAAAATAGAAGCGCAGTTTAAAAACATCAGCTTTGTCGCAGCCGACGCTGAAGGCTCGGCAGAGGCCAGCTGGCGATCAGGCCAGAGCAAGCCAGGATCGATTGACGACACGGCACTGGGCATCTTGGACTTGAAAGGCGTTATCACTCGCGCCAACGGTGCGCGCGTTCACCGCTACCTGCCGTTGGTGCTGGCCGACCCGGTGCGCCACTACGTACGCGATGCAGTGGAAAAAGGCGAGCTGGCCGATGTCAGGTTTGTGGTCAAAGGGCCGGTTGACCTGATTCCTTTTACAGACGCCAGCAAAGGTGATTTCAAGATTTCAGCCAAGATGAAAAACGGTGTTTTTGCCTATGTGCCGCCATCGATTCAACCCACCGGCGCTGCACCCTGGCCAGCACTCAGTGACATCAGTGGCGAGCTGGTTTTCAACCGCGCTGCGCTTGAAGTCAACAATGTGGTGGCCAAAATTGCGGGCGTACAACTACTCAGGGGCGATGCACACATTGCCAACCTGTTGCGCGCGGCAACTGTAGAAGTGCAGGTGCGTTTGAACGGCCCGCTCAAAGACGCCCTGAATGCTGTCAACACCTCGCCGTTAGCCACCCTGACCGGCAACGTACTGGACACGACAGTTGCCAGCGGCGCAGCTGACTACGCGCTGCGCCTGAATTTGCCCATAGCCAACATTGACAAAACTACCGTGCAGGGTACCGTGACACTGCCAGGCAATGACGTGCAGTTTTCCAGCAGCACGCCTCAGTTGGCAGGGTTGAAAGGGGCAGTGACTTTCAGCGAGTCAGGCTTTAACGTGGCATCTGCACAGGCCCGGCTGCTGGGCGGCGACGTCCGCTTTGAAGGCGGTTTGCAGCAGCCTGCTGGCAATGCGGCTCAAGGCACCACATCCGGTGTTTCAACCAGCACTGCGGCAACCACTGTTTTTCGCGCACAGGGCACGGTCTCTGCTGAAGCGCTGCGCCAGGCCAAAGACATTGGCATGGCGCAGCGTCTGGCAAACAACGCCAGCGGCAGTGCTGCCTACAACGCTGTCATTGGTTTTAAGCGCGGCATGACTGAAGTGGTGGTGACAAGCAATTTGCAGGGCATGGCGCTCAGCTTGCCCGCACCGCTCAATAAAAGTGCTGATGCTCTGCTTCCCATACGCTTTGAAAATTCATTGGTACGCGGATCAGATTTTCCTGGGCAGCTGCTGCAAGACCAGCTGAGTTTGTCAATTGGGGAAATGGCAGCGGTGCAGTATGTGCGTGACATCAGTGGCGTGCAAGCCAAAGTCATTCGGGGCAGCATTGCGGTGGGGCTGGAGCCGGGCGAGTCTGCAGTGCTGCCTGATGCGGGCGTTACCGCCAATATCAAGCTGGCCAGTGTCAACGTAGATGCGTGGGAAAAAGTGCTGTCCACCACCGTTGGCGGCAGCCCTTTTGCGGCAACCGCACAAACATCAATATCGCCCGCATCACCCGCATCACCCGCACTTGCCAGCAATGCGCCGCAACTGGCACAAAGCTATTTGCCCGACAAAATTGCACTGCGCGCCAAAGACCTGACGCTGGGTGGCCGCAAGCTCAACAATCTGGTGATTGGCGGAACCCGTGAGGGCACAGTCTGGCGCGCCAATCTGGATGCCGCTGAAATGAACGGATACATTGAATTCAGCCAGAGCGGCGCTGCCAACGCAGGCCGGGTGTATGCACGCTTGTCACGCCTCAGTTTGGGCCCAGCTAATGCCAGCGAGGTTGAAAATCTGCTGGAAGAGCAACCTGCCAACATTCCCGCGCTGGACATAGTGGTGAACGAGCTGGAACTGCGCGGTAAAAAGCTGGGCCGTATTGAAATTGATGCCATCAATTTGCAAGGCAATGCATCAGCGCGTGAAGGCGCGGGCAGTGTGCGCGAATGGCGCTTGAGAAAATTTGACGTCACGCTGCCTGAAGCAGTGTTTAAGGCGAAAGGCAACTGGGTTGCCCTGAATGCCCAGGCTTCTGGCAGCGCGCGTGCTGCGCCTGGCGCTGACCGCCGCCGTACCGCGATGGATTTTGATTTGACGTTGCTGGACTCTGGCGCCTTGCTGAACCGCCTCGGCATGAACGATGTCATACGCCGCGGAAAGGGGAAAATGATTGGCCAGGTCGCCTGGCTGGGTTCGCCATTGAGCCCGGACTACCCCAGCATGAGCGGCCAGTTCAATGTCAACATCGAAGCGGGCCAGTTTTTAAAAGCCGACCCGGGCCTGGCAAAACTGTTGGGCGTGCTCAGTTTGCAGTCGTTGCCGCGTCGCCTGGCGCTGGACTTTCGGGACGTTTTTTCGGAAGGCTTTGCCTTTGATTTTGTGCGTGGCGATGTCACCATCAATCAGGGCTTGGCGTTTACCAACAACCTGCAGATGAAAGGCGTCAATGCAGCCGTGCTGATGGAGGGCAGTGCCGACATTGCCAAAGAAACACAGGACTTGAAGGTGGTGGTGGTGCCTGAAATAAATGCGGGTACGGCCTCTTTGATCACTGCTGTTATCAACCCGGTCATTGGCCTGGGCACTTTTTTGGCCCAGATTTTTTTACGTGACCCATTGACAAAGGCAGCTACTCAGGAGTTTCATATAGACGGCAGCTGGGCCGACCCCAAAGTTACCAAGGTAACGGGGGGCAGCAAATCAGACAATAAAACCACCGAACCGGTCAATTGACCGACGCGTTCTTCTGATAACCGATCAGACTGGTCAAAAGTTTTTATGAAAATCGCAGCCATACAAATGGTGTCAACACCTGACGTCAAACGCAATCTTGACGCGGCGCGCGCGCTGCTTCAGCAAGCAGCAGCAGCGGGTGCAGAGCTGGCTGTGTTGCCCGAGTATTTCTGCTTGCTGGGTTTGAAAGACACCGACAAATTGACGATTGCCGAGCCTGCTGGAGACGGCCCGTTGCAGGACTTTTTAAGCCAGTGCGCGTTTGATTTCAATCTCAATCTGGTGGGCGGTACGCTGCCCATCATTGCCTCGCAGCCAGGCAAGGTGTACAACCGCTCGCTGGTTTACAACCCGCAGGGCCAGTGCGTGGCGCACTACGACAAGATGCACCTGTTTTGTTTTGACAACGGCGTTGAGAGCTATGACGAATCACGTGTGCTGACGGCTGGCAACAAGCCGGTTGCTTTTGATATGCAGTCACGCGGCGGCCACACCTGGCGCGTCGGACTGAGCATTTGCTACGACCTGCGTTTTCCCGAGTTGTACCGCGCCTTGAAAGCCGATGTACTGCTGGTGCCCAGCGCCTTTACCCACATCACCGGGCAGGCGCACTGGGAGCTGCTGCTGCGCGCGCGGGCGATAGAAAACCTGGCCTTTGTAGTGGCTGCTGCCCAGGGCGGGCTGCATGAAAACGGCCGACGCACCTGGGGCCAGAGCATGGTGATCAGCCCCTGGGGCGACGTGGTGGCTGAGCTGGCGCAGAGCCCAGGCGTGGTGCTTGCTGATATCGATAAAGCCAGCCTGGCCGGATGCCGCCAGAAATTGCCCGCACTTGAGCACCGCCTGCTGTGAAACTTATGCGCCGGGCTTTCGTTGTGCCGCGCTCTGTGCTGTGGGTCTGGCTGCTGGCATTGGTGATGGTGCTGCTGGCAGCTCTGGTGTGGCTGGCCGGCCGCTATGAAAAAAGCGAAATTGAAAACCGGCTGGAGCGCGACGCAGCCGAGGCAGTGATTGACATCAAAGGCGGGCTTTATCGCAACATTCAAAGCCTGCAGGCGCTGCACGCACCAGGTGCCAAAGGCGAAGCGACAAACGACTGGCCGTTGCTGGCAACCCAGCTGCTGCGCGAGCATCGCGAAATCATGCGGATTGAATGGCGGGCAGGCAACCTCGACATCAGGGGCTTTACCAGCACGCCCTACCGGCAGGACGCTTTTGAGCGCTTGGGCCGGGGAACTGCGCAGGCCGATGTCAGCACCGCTTGCAATGCTGCCCAGCGCGTCAGTGGTGCTGCGTATTCAAGCAGTTACTTTGTGCCGCAAGCCGATGGCATGGGTCTGGAGCTGATCGACATGTGTTTGCCCACCATGGCGGGTGGGCAACTGACCGGCTACACAGTGGCCACTTACGCCTTGCAGGGTATCTTGTCCGAGCTGGTCAGCAAGCAGTTGACGCGCGGGCAAAGCCTGGCGTTTACCGAAGCTGACGGTACCCGGTTGGCCCTGCTGGGCGGCAGTGTGCGCGGTAACCAGATTTTTGTGGCGCGGCAACTGCTCGACTTGCCGGGCACAACGGTGGTGCTGCGCCTGGAAAGCCGCAAGGGACTGCCCGGGCTCTTTCCGAATGTGTTGACAGCGCTGCTGGCAGCGATGTCGCTGGCCTTGCTAGCCGTGCTGTTTTTATTGGCCCGTGACACGCGCCGGCGCTTGTCGGTCGAGCATGATCTGGGCGAGGCGCTGGCGTTTCGCAAGGCGATGGAGAACTCGCTGGTCACGGGGCTGCGGGCACGCGACCTGTCGGGTCGAATTACCTATGTCAATCCGGCTTTTTGCCAGATGGTGGGGTTGGCACCCCATCAATTGTTAAACCAGAGCTTGCCCTCGCCGTACTGGCCGCCTGAACTGGCAGCGGCCTACCAGCAGCGCCAGGATATTCGGCTGGCGAATAGCAACTTGCCGCGCGAAGGGCACGAGTCGGTCTTCATCAAACCCGACGGCACGCGCTTTGAAGTGCTGATCATCGAAGCGCCCCTGATCAATGCATTGGGCAAACATACCGGCTGGATGAGCGCCATCCTGGATGTGTCGCAACAGCGCCGCACTGAGGAGTTGTCCCGCGCAACGCAAGACCGGCTGCAAGCCACTGCGCGGCTGGCGATGGTGGGCGAGATGGCCTCCTTGCTCAGCCATGAACTGAACCAGCCGCTGGCTGCCATTTCAAGCTATGCGGTGGGCTCGCTCAATTTGCTGGAAGGCGCGTCCAGCTTGAGCCCTGCCATCAGTGCCGACCTGCTGCTGGCCACCCGGCGCATTGCAGAGCAGGCCGAGCGTGCCGGCAAAGTGATCAAAAGCGTGCATGATTTTGTCAGGCGGCGCGACCAGGCGCATGCTGCGGTTGAGCCGCGCGCCCTGATGGACGCCATCATGCCGCTGGTCAGCCTGCAAGCGCAAAAACTGCGCATCACGGTGGTCATTGACATTGATGCCAGCGCAAAAGCAGTGCAATGCGACCGCACCATGGTCGAACAGGTGCTGCTCAACCTGGCCAGAAACGGCATGCAGGCGATGCAGGACACGCCGGTTTCAAGCACTGCTGGCGATGCCCGTATCTTGACGCTGCGGGTGCGCCAGGCCGCATCCAACGCTGCAAAGGCCTGGGTCGAGTTTGCAGTGATAGACCATGGCGTCGGCATTTCTGCTGACGTTGCCGACAAGCTGTTCACACCGTTTTTCACCACCAAGGCAGAAGGCATGGGACTGGGGTTAAGCTTGTGCCGCACGGTCATTGAGCAGCATGGCGGCTTGCTTGATTTTCAGGCGGTTGCACCTGTTGGCACGCTGTTCAGTTTTACTTTGCCGGCAGCAACCTGATTCAAGCTGGACGCAATTCATGGAACCTTCCCACAACGCGACTGTTTATATTGTTGATGATGACAGCGGTGTGCGCGATGCCCTGGCCTGGCTGCTGCGCACACGCCGGTTGCCAAGTGAAGCGTTTGCCAGTGCTGAAGCATTTGACGCGCTGCTATTACGCGGACTAAAGGTCACCACGCCGTCTTGCCTTCTGCTGGATGTCCGGATGCCGGGCATGAGCGGCCTGGCCCTGTTTGACAAGCTGAAAGGCTATGGTTTGCTGGGCATCTTGCCGGTTATTTTTTTGACCGGCCATGCCGATGTGCCCACAGCGGTAGCAGCCGTGAAGCAGGGCGCATTTGATTTTTGCGAAAAACCATTTTCTGACAATGCACTGGTAGACCGAATCGAGCAGGCACTGGCAAGCTCAGCGCAAGCCCTGCTGCAGAACGATGCCAGCAGCAGCGTAAAAGCCCGCCTGGCCTCTTTAAGCGAGCGTGAAAAAGCGGTCATGGAGCTGGTGCTTGATGGTTTGCCGAACAAGCTGGTAGCCGACCAGCTGGACATCAGCGTACGCACGGTAGAAGTTCACCGCGCGCGGGTGTTTGACAAAATGGGCGTGAAATCAGCGGTTGAGCTGGCCAATGCCATGCAGGACAAACGAGTCTGACCTGGCATTTTATTTGCTATTATATTGATAGCTGCTTGCGCGCATAATTCAACGGCTACAGGCCTGAATTGCTTAAGTTTAGCTATTTAATGATGCATTAGCTGATTTTTCTGGATCAAACGGTCAGCCGACCACGGCCCCGGGCCGTAGATGCTTAAAAACGCCAGCAGCGCGCCCCACAGCAGGTGTTGCTGCATGGCAGCGGGTGCAATTTCGCTGAGCGAGATCACCGCAACCACATTGACAACAAATAAGCCCAGCGCTGAAAAACGGCCCGCCAGGCCCAGCGCCAGCAGCACCGGCAGCACCAGCTCGCCCGCAGTACCCGAAGCGGCAGCGGCAACCGGCGATAAAAAAGGAACTTTGTACTCGTCTGTAAACAGCGCCACCGTTGTGCCCCAGTCGCGCAGCTTGGTCAGACCCGACAAAAAGAAAACATAGGCAACGTAGAGCCTGGCAAGCAACGCGGCCAGTGGTTGTAGCGAATTCAGCATACGGGTTATCGGGCTCCATGCGCTGTGAATGCTGGCAGTAAAGTTGGCAATGGACTGGGCTGTGGAGCGGGTCGTTGAACTTGTCATATTCATCTTCTTTGTTGTTTAAGTTTTTACAGGAACGGCAGCGACCACCAGGCCACTTTGCACAGCTGCAGCCAGCCAGGCACTGAAGTCAAACAGGGGATCCATCCGGGTAGCTGCAAGCAGGGCAGATTCCAGCGGCTGGCCTTTGTCAAACGCACATACCAGCTGATGCTCCACGACAGACATCGCTCGTACTTTGGGCTGATAACCCTGCCGCCACACCAGTGCGAATTCGCCAATGCCGCGTGCCAGCATTTCGGCTGATTTTTCAAGGCTGCCCTGGCCTGTCAAATGCGCGTGAAAAATACTGACCACCGGATAAGCGCTGGCAAACAGAACCGTGCCCGGACTTAGCAACAACGTCACGGCTGGTGCGTCGTCGGTGCTTGCCAACAGCGCAAACGATGCAGTGTCCAGCACTGCATCTGCCGCACTGGCAGCGCAGTGCAGCGCCCACTCGATGCGCGCCACGTCGCCCAAAAAAGGCTCATCGGCCAATTGCGCTGCGGTGCTTAAAAAATCGCCCAATTGCGCACCCCATTGCCCCATATCACCGCGCTCAGGCGGATACATTTTCCAAAAATATCGCGCCAAAGGCTCAAAGCTTTCAACGCCTATCAATTGGGCGATAACAGGGTAGGTACTGGCCAGCGTGCGCGCGGCCAGCACCGCCCGGTTGGCCTGGTACACCTGCAAACCACGCGGATGCAGTCTTGCAGCAAAGTCGCTGGGGTAGCCAGCCAGTGCGCTGAGCAACAGCGACTGTTCATGAGCCAATGAAATGCTCATATCCAATCAATCAGTGAAATGCTCATACGCTTTTGGCCAAAGCGGCTTCATCCAGCAACACAGCCAGCGGCGGGATGTCGGTGTCCCATTCAATTAGTGCCGGAACATTGCCAAAGCGCTTTTGCGCGTGGCGGTATATCTGCCACACCGCATCGCACACGCGGCTGCCATGGTCATCAATCACCATGCCTTCGGTGGCAATGTGTCCTGCCAGGTGCAGCTCACCGACTGATAGCGGCGCGATGTTGTCAACCCATTGCAGACACGCAGCCAGCGGGTCAGCGCAACGCCCGGCCAGCTGCTCATTGAGTGCGTTGACATAAATATTGTTGACGTCAACCAGCAGTGCGCAGCCGGTGCGTTTGACCAGTGCATTCAGAAATTCGGTTTCAAGCAGGTTGCTGCTGCCAAAGCTGCTTTGACAAGCAATGTAGGCAGACAAATTTTCAACCAGCAACTGGCGTTTCAAGCGGTCTTGTACACGCTGCACATTGGCGCACAGCACATCAAGCGAGGCGTTGTTAAATGAAATGGGAAGCAGATCTGCCGCATGAACGTTCTGGCCTGCAACAGTGCCGCGCGCAAAGCATGCATGGTCTGACACGCGAACCGGCTCAATCTGTTCAACCAGGCGCGCCAGCTGATCCAGGTGCCAGGCGTCGATGCCTACGGCGGAGCCTAACGCCAGACCAACGCCATGCAGGCTGACAGGATAATGCGCGCGGCCACGGCGAAGTACCGCCAAAGCGGCACCACCTGCTGCAAAAAAATTCTCGGAGTGGACTTCAATAAAGTCGAGCGACGGCAATGCGTCAAGCAGGCCGCCGTAATGGGGATGCCGCCAGCCAATGCCCACTGCTGCGGTATTGGCTGGGGCTTCAGGCACTGAAAAAATCAGGTCAAAAATCAGTTTTTCAAATCAGCTTTTCTTCTCAGACATCTTCATTTTTGCTTTGGCAGCATCGGCTGTCATGCCCTTCATGGAAGCACAGGTACCCTTGGCAACATACTTCCACTCACCACCGTCCATCGCCACTTTGGACTGACCAGCGCATGAATGCGTACCGGCCAGATTGGCGCAGTCGTTTTTGCCCGCTTCGGCAATGCCGTAGCATTTTTCTTTTTCCTGTGCCATGGCAGGCGCAGCAATCAGGAAGGTGGACAACAGGGAAGCAGCGGCGGCTGCAATCAGGGCACGTTGGTTCATGGTAAATCTCCAGTTAAAAAGTTGACACAAAATGAAAATTGAACAAGCTAGCAATCAACCAGTAGAGGTTTTCTGCCTGGTTAAATCTTAGTCCGCTGTTGCCCGATATTCTTACAAAGTTATTTAAAGCAAATCTGCAATCTTGTCCCATGCCTCTGGCGGAATCCGGCCCACATAGCGCTCGACAACCTTGCCTGTTTTGTCCACCAAATAGGCAGCTGGCAGCATGGCATGTTTGCCCAGGTTGTCTTTGTAGCCGGTCTCTCCCGTCCATACCTGCACAAAGCGCTCCTTCATGGGAACGGTACGTGAAATGATGCGTTCATAGTCGAGCAAATCCTGCACTTTGGCATCGGTGCTGACGGCCACCAACTCAAACGGCTTGCCTGCCCAGCCCGAATAGTTGCTCCTCAGTTCAGGCATTTTGTCGCGGCACACCGCACAACCGGTGGACCAAAACATCACCAGAACTACCTTGCCTTTGAGCATGCCCAGGTCAAACGGAGTGCCGTCGATGGTTTTGCCTTCCAGTTGTGGCGATGCAGGCAACGGTGGCAGGGGCGGCACTACCGCTGCAACCGGCTGGTCAGGCGCCGACTTGACGGACGGCGGGGCGTTTTGCGCCAGCGCCAAGCCTGCAAGCAGCGCAACAGACAATGCGCCAACCAGCCGTCTGCCAAAAAAATTGAAGTTCATGGTGAAGACCTTTCTTTTTTGATTGCATGGATGGAGTATGCCGCGTGTCATGAGTTCCAGCTAGACTGCAACGCATGACAAATTTGACTTTTCAGGCGCAGCTGGTAGAACACCGCACTTACCTGTTGCGCTATGCACAGCTACAGCTGCGCAACCATGCGTGGGCCGAAGATGCAGTGTCCGAGACGCTGCTTGCAGCCTTGTCAAAGCCGCAAAGCTTTGGCAACCGCTCGCAACTTAAAACCTGGCTGGTTGGCATTCTCAAGCACAAGGTGATTGATCTCATTCGTTGCCATACGCGCGAAGTCTCGCAGCTGGATTCGGATCTGTATAACGAAGGCGATGAGTTGGATCGGCTGGCTTTTAAAGCCGATGGCCATTTTGCGGAGCAACCTGCGTCATGGGGCGACCCGCACCAGGATCTGCAACAGCATCAGTTTTTTGCCGTTCTTGATGCCTGCCTGGAGCGATTGCCACCAGCGCAAGGCCGACTTTTCTTGATGCGCGAATGGCTTGAGCTTTCGTCGCAAGAAATTTGTAAGGAACTTTCCCTGACACCGACCAATTTATATGTACAACTACACCGCGCACGACTGCGCCTGCAAGAGTGCCTGAATATCAACTGGTTTGGCCAGTTCGCACGCTAAACACCTGTCAGAATTCACTGATTTATGCCAATTAATTTGCCTTTGAGGCGCACTTGCAAACAGGCTGCTGCGCTGGTCATTGCCCGGGAAGACCGAAACCTCCAGTTAAACGATGTTGTGGCTTTGAAACTGCATATGCTGGCCTGCAAGGTCTGCCCGAAATTTGAAAAACAGGTGCTTACCATGCGGGCTGTGATGGGGAAATGGCGCAATTACTCTGGCGCAGACGACAACAGCCCGTAGATCGCACGCTCTTTACACCTCCTAGGTGAATACTCTAATTGCGTGAATAACTACCGGGTGGCGCATAATCTGTGGGTATAAATTTTTGGGCAGGTTTTCGGATCTGCATGACAATTTAAACGGGTCAGTGATCGGTCAGTTTCGCGCGCTACATCGGTACGGCCAAAGGCGGTACGTTTAAAGATTTGTTGTGCCAACGGGGCTCGATTGCTTTTGTTTATCGATTTTGTTTATCGATTTCGATTGATGTGTTTTTAGAGGAATCCCTTCATGGGCAACAAACTTTACGTCGGCAATTTGCCATATTCGGTCCGCGACGAAGACCTGCAGCAATCTTTTGGCCAGTTTGGTGCTGTTACCAGCGCCAAAGTCATGATGGAGCGCGAAACCGGCCGCTCAAAAGGCTTTGGTTTTGTAGAAATGGGCAGCGATGCTGAGGCGCAAGCTGCAATTACTGGCATGAATGGTCAGCCACTGGGCGGTCGCAGTGTTGTGGTCAATGAAGCCCGTCCAATGGAGGCACGCCCTCCCCGTTCAGGCGGCGGTGGCTTTGGCGGCGGTGGTGGCGGCGGCTACGGTGGTGGCGGTAGCGGTGGAGACCGTTCAGGTGGTGGCGGTTACGGCGGCGGCGGTGACCGCTCAGGCGGCGACCGCTCAGGCGGTGGTGGTGGCTACGGTGGCGGCGGGCGTTCAGGCGGCGGCGGTGACGGCGGCTTTCGCAGCCCGTACGGCGGCGGCGGTGCTGGTGGCGGCCGTTCAGGTGGCGGTGGTGGTGGAAGAGGCGGCTATTAAACCCTGGTTATTTCCTTTAACCTGGAGCAATTCAGGTGGAAACAAAGAGGCTTCAAAGCGTTGGTTTTGAAGCCTTTTTTGTATCAAAATAGGCTGAAAACCCATATGAAATAGGCGCAAACAGCTCCTGATTTAATAGCTGATATTTCTCGCTCAGTTGTCTGTCTGTCGCGGCTTGCGTGCCCGGCCCTCCCTTGATTGCAACCCAGCAAGCTACTCAAATATGTTCTTTTGTGCTGGTCTTGCCCTTGCAAGGAAGGTGGCAGAGCCTGATCAAAAAATCCAAAACCGAATTCAGACTCGCTTAATAGCAAGTTCGGTTCACTCGTTCGAGAAACTACAGAACGAATCTTGTACTACCCCTAGGACACTATATAGTCATGGCAAATTAATCATTGACCCCACAAGAGTTAAGCACATGAAAAACACCGCACTTGCACTTACCGTGTTTGTTATTGCATCGGCAGCCTTCGCCCAACAAACGCCTGGTGAAATTATTGCCTCACTAAATTGGCAAAAAGCTCCAGCCGTTGGCAAGGTTAGTGACAAAGCGGAGATTAAACTTGTTGGCTCTTTACAGTTCTTAGATGCTCCAAACACAGCGCAATTCCTTAAAGCGAACGGTAATTTATCTCAACAAACCTCTTACACCATTGTCAATGCGAACGGTAGGGCGAACTGGTTTGCGATCTTGCAGTACGCAGATGCAGGCTATGTCAAAGACGACGAAAAAATTGACCCGGACACACTGCTTGCAAGTTTAAAGGAGGGCAATATTAAGAACAACGCTGAAAAACAGAAGCAGGGCTTGCCCACATTGACATTACTTGATTGGTATTTCCCGCCACGCTACGACAACAATACAAAACTTCTAGAGTGGGGCACGAAACTCCAGGAAGACTCTACAAAGCAGATCACCATAAATGTCACTACCAAAATTCTTGGACGAGGCGGTTATACATCGGCTATCTTGGTATCCGAGCCCAGCTCCCTTGAATCTGACTTGGCTGACTTCAAACAGGCGATAAAAAACTATGATTACGTCAGCGGTGAAAAGTACCGGGAGTGGAAAGAAGGCGATAAGGTTGCCGCTTATGGTCTTGGCGCATTGGTTCTCGGCGGTGCCGCAGCCGTTGCAACAAAAAAAGGTGGCCTTAAGCTGTTGTGGATCGCAGTACTGGCTGGAATTGGAGCTTTATGGGCAGGCATCAAGAGGTTGGTTGGTAAAAAATAATGCCCACGGAGGCAATGCTCTTCTGGCTGATGCTTTTCGGGTTCCTATTTTTTAACAATTTGATATTTATCAAACCTGGGCAAGATGTTTTGCGCATAAATGCGAGGGGCATCTTAAGTTTTGATTCAGTCCAGCGCTTGGACTTTTCGCGTCAAGAACTGATTTGGTTAAATCCAATAAATTTGCTAGACCGCCGCGTTACAACTACCAGCCAGACGTCGCCAGTTGAATTGCAAACATATCGCCACGATTCGCGCCGCTTACGGCGCTTTGTTAGCGCTACATATCCGCTGGTTTTTCTCGGCTACACATACTTGTTTGTGTTATTTTTCCTAATGCTGAGATCGCATAGTACAGGTTTTGAGGCGATTGTGCTGCCACTATTGGTGACACATGGAGTGGTGTGGCTGGTAGCAATGTCAATTGCTGTCCGCATGCCCCTAGACTTGCGCCTCGGCTCCTTACAGCTAGCGGGCTTAGCTGTGGAATGTTTGCTAGTGCCTGCCTATCTAGTCGATCTAAATAAGATTTTGCTACGTCACCAAACCGTGAGCATAGGTGCAGTACCTCTAGGCATATGGCAGCAACGTAAATGCCGTGACCCAGAAATGGCTGAACTGCTTGCCCACCGCTTAACCAATCGCATAGCTGAACTCAAAACTAAAACTGATATTCCTGATGAACTACGGGACTTGGAAGTGCTTGAAAAATGTTTGAAGAGATAAGCAAAATTGGCTGGCTGTTGTGGGTCTGGGCGATCTTAGGCTTTCTCATCATGCGATATCTACTTGGTCAATTGGGTAAAACTAAAGCACGGGAACATGAGCCCCATGAAAAGTCTTTTGAGGATGCCGCATTGAAGCAAGATCCGCTAGCGAAAACCTCATTTGTGCGGGCATCGCAATGGTTTGAAATACTGGAAGTTTCCAAGACTGCGACCCTGGAAGAAATCAAGGCAGCTTACAAAAGGAAAATCTCGCAATATCACCCGGATAAGGTCAGCATGTTGGGTCATGAATTCCAAGCGATAGCAGAACGCAAGTCTAAAGAAATTAATGCAGCTTACACATTTGTTGAGCGCAGACATATAGACGAGGCTCGTCAGTAACGGTGGTCAGTAGGGAAATGCGGATTGCCTCCGATTGCAATTAAATTCATATTTAATTTCTTGAGCCACAAGCTGTCCAAAACTAAAACCAGCTTGCGGCATCACTCAATTGCCGTTTTAAGCTGCCAGTGCCAAACCTTTGCGCGAACGTGACGTCTTGGCTGTTGGCTCAAAACCGATTATCAAGCGATGCCCCATCACGTCGGCGGCTCGCTGCATGGTAGACAGGGTGATGGACGTGTTGGTCGGGTCGAGCAAACGGCGCACCTGGGTGCGGCTGGTGTGCATGCGCTGGGCCAGCTCAACTTGAGTTAGTCCAGTACCTTGCAGCAGGGTCACCATTACTTTTTTGATAGCGCGGGCTTCGACCTCTACGGCAATGCCTTCATCGGCCAAGAATGCGTCAAAGTCTTGACCCACGTAAGCCGTGTCAATTGTTTTTGCATGTTTCATGCGGAATCTCCTTTAGTGCAATCGCACGATGTTGATGGCAATATTTTCATGGTTTGATTTGCTTCCAGCGCTTTTGCGCGAGCGCTAAATCTGCGGGTGGAGTTTTGGGCGTTGTCTTTATGAAACCATGTAGCAGGTACATGGTGTTGCCCTCGACAGAGAAAATCACCCGTGCAATGCGGTTGGCCAGCTGGGTACGCACCTCCCACAGATCTCCGTGCAAATGCTTAACCAGTGGCATGCCTATCGGCCAGCCAAATTGCACTGACTGAATATCACCACCGACTTCAGTACGCTCTTCTTTGGTCAAGCCCTTAAGCCAGTCTCGCACTGGTTGAGAGGGTGGCTCAGACCCCTTTTGAGCGTAAAACGCCGCAAACAATTTAGGAAGCATCCACACATTATGTACCAAAAAAGGTGCATGTGTGATTTGCGCTTATTTTTTGACCCTTTGTTGTGCAGACCTGTTTGCGGGGCTTTGATGGCGTGCAGTTCGCTAGTCATTTCACCACCATACACCCGTTGAATTAGGTACAAAAAAAGCCTGTTTTCATCAAAACAAACTTTTTCAAAGGCAAAATACTGCTGTAGCCCAATAAAAATGGGCGCAAGCAGCTCCCGATTTAATAGCGTTTATTTATCAATTTGTCGCGGCTTGCGCGCCCTGCCAGCCAGTGCCTTGTCAAACAGCGTGTTTGGCAGCAGGCGCAGCAGCTTGGCCACCACGCCCATTTGCCAAGGAATGACGCGGTAGCTGTCGCCCGCCTCAATCGCCTGAAAAGCCTTTTCCGCAAACGCTTCGGGCTGCATTAAAAACGGCATGGCGTAGCTGTTTTTTTGCGTCAGTGGCGTGTCGATGTAGCCGGGGCAAATCGTCACCACCTTCACGCCAGAAGCATTGAGCTCGCCGCGCAGGCTTTCGCAGTATGCAATCACCGCCGCCTTGCTGGCGCAGTACGCACCGTGGCCGGGCAAACCGCGTATGCCAGCCACGCTGCCGATGCCGACCAGCGCTCCCGAGCCGCGCTGCACCATGGCGTTGATGAAGGGCTGAAAAGTAGCGGCCACGCCGATGTTGTTGGTGGCAAAAGTGCGTGCCATCACCTCCAGGTCAGCGTGTATGGCGCTGTCCATACCAATGCTGATGCCGGCGTTGGCGATCACCACATCGGGCACGCCCTGCCTTAGCATGCAGGCCTGCCCAGCAGCTACGATGCTGTCCACATCAGACACATCTGCGCTATAAATTTCATAGCTGCTTGCGCTTATGTTATGTGCGCTAGCCCACGATTTTACCTCTTCAGTCCGGCGTGCAACCAGCCCCAGCCTGTAGCCTGACTGGTGAAATTTAAGCGCAAGTGTTTGCCCAATGCCGCTGGACGCGCCGGTGATAAAAACCAGCCGGCTCATGGCTTGCCCGGTTTGACACTGCCATCAATGGCCCGGGGAAGCAGCACAGCCTTAACCCGGCCATTGAGTTCGGCGATGCCGGTGATGTTGTTGTAGTCCAGGGTGTCGCCGGTAAATTGGTCACCACCCCGGCGCAGCACAACTGGTTTGTGGGACTTGACCCGCTCTTCCTTGACAAAAGCATGTAAAAATTCGCCCGCAAACTCCATGCGCGGCAGCGCGTTGCCGTCAGCGCCCTGCACAGCTTCGCGCACCACTTTGGCGTTGCCCAGCAGCTGCACTTCAGAGCCGTCGCCATTGCTCAATGCCCGGTTGCCGGTAGACACCGTCAAACGGTTTTGTTCACCTACAGAGCGGATGCGCGGCTGGTCAATTTCCAGTGTGTCAGTGGCCACATAATGGCGCGCCTCAGTGCCACTGATTTCGCTTCTCAAAAAGCCCGCTTCGTCAAATGACTTGATGGTGAACTGGCGCATGAAGTAGTCAATCTCGCTTTTGGCAGATTGCGCGGCTGTTGGTGCAGCCAGGCTGGGCGAGTTGCGCACCAGCCAGTAGGTTCCCAGGGCCAGCATGGCCATCAATACCAGTGGCAGGTAAATCGACACCCGATCCCACGCATGCGCCATGCGCTGCACTGGTTGAAAGCGAACGGGGGCAGCGGTTGTCATGTGCTGTAGCCCTGTAGCAAGGCGGCATAGTGACCGCTGGCTACCAGCAGCACATCGCAACAGGCGCGGACAGAGCCGTGGCCGCCGCATTCGGTGGTGATGTGGCTGGCAATCGCCTTGACTTCAACATGCGCATTGGCAGGCGCGCAACTGAAAGCAGCGCGCTGCATGACCGGCAAATCAGGCCAGTCATCACCCATGGCAGCGGCTTGCTGCCAGTCCAGGCCCAGCGCTTTGAGTGTGATCTCGGCTGCGGGCAATTTGTCCTCAGTCCCGAAGTGGGCATGGACGATGCTAAGCGCAGCCAGACGATTGCGCAATGCAGGACTGTCGCGCCCGGTGATGATGGCGGGCGTGATGCCGGCTTTTTGCAGCAACTTCAAGCCATGCCCATCCAGGGTGTTGAAGCGCTTGAGTGTCTCGCCATGCTCGGACATGTAAAGGCCGCCATCGGTCAGCACACCATCGACATCAAAAAATACCACCTTGATGTTTTGCGCCATTAGCAGCAGCTCGGGAGCAAATTGCAGGCTTGGCGTCATCAGATTACCTTGGCCTGCATCAGATCATTGGCATTGACTGCTCCGCACAGCACGCCTTCGCTGTCGACCACCAGTACGCTGGTGATGCGGTGTTGCTCCATCAAAAGCGCCGCCTGGACTGCCAGCGCATCTGCGTGCACAGTGTGCGGCTTGGGGTGCATGACGTCTTCAGCTTGGAGGGTGCGCAGATCGATGCCCTTTTCCACCAGGCGGCGCAGGTCGCCGTCTGTAAACACCCCCAGCAGATGGCCACTCGCGTCAGTAACAGCCGAAGCCCCCAGGCCTTTGCTGCTCATCTGCTTCATCAGCTCGCTGAAGCTGGCTTTCAAGCCCACTGCCGGAACCTGCGCGCCGCTTCGCATCACGTCGCGCACCTGCGTCAGCAGCTTCTTGCCCAACGCGCCGCCGGGGTGCGAGCGGGCAAAGTCTTCTTCCTTAAAACCGCGCGCATCCAGCAGCGCCACAGCCAGTGCATCACCCATGGCGAGTTGCGCTGTGGTGCTGGCAGTGGGGGCCAAATTGAGTGGGCACGCCTCACGCGCCACACTGCTGTCGAGCGTGACTTTGGCATGTCTGGCCAGTGTGGATTGCGCCCCGCCTGTGATGGCCACCAGTGGCACGCCCTGGCGGCTCAGCATCGGCAATATGGCGGTCAACTCATCGCTTTCGCCACTGTTTGAAATGGCCAACACCACGTCGGTGTTTTGAACCATGCCCAGATCGCCATGACTGGCTTCAGCCGGATGCACAAACAGCGCGGGCGTGCCGGTAGACGCCAAAGTTGCAGCAATTTTTCGGCCAATATGGCCGCTTTTGCCCATGCCCATCACCACCACGCGACCACGGCAAGCCAGCATGACCTGTACCGCGTGCCCAAATTCAGGGCCAACGCGCTCGGCCAGGCAAAGCACTGCAGCAGCTTCAATTTCAAAGGTTTTTCGCGCCAAAGCCACGGCTTGGTCAGCATTGAAAAAATCAGGAGCAATAGACATACCGCATTCTATCGACGAGGCAATGCTGCAACGGCCAACGCGTTTACCATCAAACCATGAGCGGCCTTGAACTGACCTTGTTGTACCTGCTGGCCGCTGTGCTGGGGGTAACGCTTTTTCGATGGCTCAAGTTGCCGCCAATGCTGGGGTATCTGGCGGTTGGCGTGGTGATTGGCCCGCATGCGCTGGCGCTGTCAAACAACGCCGACGGCGTGCGGCATCTGGGCGAGTTTGGCGTGGTGTTTTTGATGTTCGTGATCGGACTTGAATTTAACTTGTCCAAACTGCGCTCGATGCGCCGCCATGTGTTTGGCCTGGGGCTGCTGCAAGTGCTGCTGACCATCGTGCTGGCCACCACCGGCTCGCTGCTGTTGGCTTATGCGCTGCCCAGTGTGTGGGCCATGCCGTGGCAAACAGCGCTGGCTTTGTCAGGCGCGATGGTTATGAGCAGTACGGCCATTGTGGTCAAGCTGCTGTCTGAGCGGCTGGAGCTGGAAAGCGAGCACGGCAAGCGCATCATCGGTGTGCTGCTGTTTCAGGACCTGGCAGTAGTGCCGCTGCTGGTGTTGATCCCGGCGCTGGGCTCATCACCTGACAAGCTCCTGATGGCGCTTGGCATTGCGGCCCTGAAGGCTTGCCTGCTGGTCGGTTTGCTGCTGACGGGCGGGCAGCGCCTGATGCGCTGGTGGTTGACGCTGGTGGCGCGGCGCAAAAGCGAAGAGCTGTTTGTCTTGAATTTGCTGCTGGTCACGCTGGCTTTGAGCTGGCTGACAGAGCGCGCGGGTTTGAGCTTGGCACTTGGCGCTTTTATCGCGGGCATGCTGATTTCTGAAACCGAATTCAAGCACCAGGTAGAAACCGACATCCGGCCGTTTCACGATGTGTTGCTGGGCCTGTTTTTCATCAGCATTGGCATGATGCTGGACTGGCACATCGTGCTGCAACGCTGGCCGCTGGTGCTGATGCTGGCGACGCTGCCGGTTATTTTCAAGCTGCTGCTTGTCACCGGCCTGGCCCGGGCGCTTGGCGCAACAGCAGGCGTGTCTTTGCGCACTGGTCTGTATCTGGCGCAAGCTGGTGAATTCGGCTTTGTGCTGCTGACGCTGGCCAACGAAAGCCGGTTAGTGCCGCCCGATTTGCTGAACCCGATTTTGGCCAGCATGGTGCTGTCGAATTAAATATTATTCAAATCTAGATAGTACTGCCGATTCGATGGGTACAATTGAAGATATCCATATTTCGATCGATAGTAAGATTAGTTTAGAAAAATTTTGAATGCACGTACTATCAGTATCAGTGCTGGAATAGCCTGTCACCTGCACTGGTGACAAATACTCGTGGTGTCCCGATGACTAATTACTGGCATCGATCGTCTGGATGGCAAGCAGATCGTAGCTTATAGGCTAGATATCAGTTGAAATGAGCTTGGTATAGATTAAGATAGACCGATTTAGTAATTTATTGGATTTCTAAGATGATTGACTATATCCTTGTCAACACTAAGCATCAAATATCTC
>JAYUVG010000231.1:0-3149 GCA_043754255.1 Polaromonas sp.
AAATGCAAATCCGTCTGCCCTCGCCCATTCGGCAGATAGTACCGCAACGCCAACGCATTGCGCGTGCGGATCAGACCGAAATTCGGAAATACCGAGCATTGAATTTTTAACCGCCACGGGTCAGATGTGCAACGACAAGCGGCAAGAATTCATTTTGCTAAGTGACACGCTGGGTCTGTCGATGTTGACGGTGGCCATGAACAATGACAAACCGCTGGGCTGTACCGAACCCACCGTGTTCGGCCCATTTTTTCTTGAAGACGCGCCGCGCTTTGAACTGGGCGCTGATGTTGGCGGTGGTGCCAAGGGCGAGCCTTGCATGGTGCGTGGCAGCATCAAGGCACTGGACGGCACGCCCATCCCGAATGCACTTATCAATGTGTGGCAGGCCGATGCTGACGGCAACTACGACGTGCAATACGCACATCTGGCCAAGCCCCAGGCTCGCGGCATCATGAACGCTGATGCCAGCGGCAACTACCATTTCAAAACCATTCTGGCAGAGGCTTACCCGATACCCACCGATGGGCCGGTGGGTGCCATGCTCAAGGCCACCAAAAACCACCCGTGGCGACCTGCGCACTTGCACTTCATGATTGATGCGCCGGGTTACGAGCGCCTGATCACCCATGTGTTTCGTGACCACGACCAGTACCTGGACTCTGACGTGGTGTTCGGCGTGCGCCAGTCGCTGGTGGCCGATTGGGTCAGGCAGGCTGATGGCACCTACAGGCTGGACTACGACTTTGTGCTGAATCCAACGGCCAGCGTGTGACAAAGGCCTTTGCATGATCAAACACATCGTGATGTGGAATATTCGTGGCGACACGCCTGTTGCCAAGGCGGCTGCCATTGACAAACTCAAATGCAGCTTTGACGGACTTCGCAGCCTGATACCCGGTATTGTTCACATGGAAGTAGGTGTGGACAGTAGTCGCATTGACTATGCCTGTGATGTGGTCCTGTACTCGGAATTTGAAAGCCAGGCAGCGTTGGATGCTTATGCATCGCATCCCGAACATTTGCGGGTCAAACAAGAGCTGGCCGATCTGCGCATCGCTCGTCACCAGGTGGACTACGCGATCCCTGCGATTTAAATAATGAATGGAGACAAAGCATGAAAGACAATTTGCAGCATGAGCTGTTGATACGGCAAATGGTCGAGCGCTGGGCTGTCTGGCGTGACGCCGGTCATTGGGAGCGATTTGCCACTGTGTGGCACCCCAAAGGCGTGATGATGGCGACCTGGTTTCAGGGGCCATATGCAGACTTTATTCGGGTGACGCAAGAAGGCTGGGCAAAGGGCGTCAGCATCCTGCATTTTCTGGGCGGTTCAGCCATTGAGGTGGCAGGCGAACGCGCCATTGCGCAAACCAAGATGACCATCTCGCAGCGCGGCATGGTTGAAGGCGAGGGCGGCCCGGTGCTGTGCGACGTGGTGTGCACCGGCCGCTTTTATGATTTTGTGCAAATGCATGAGGGTCAGTGGAAGCTGTTGCACCGCCAACCGATCTATGAAAAAGACCGCATTGACCCGGTCGACTCTGCCGCTGTGGTCAAACTTGACCAGCAGGCTTTAAGCGCTTTTCCTGAGGGTTACCGGCACCTGGCTTATATCCAGACGCGCATCGGCTACACCGTCAAGCTTGACATGCCGATGCTCAAAGGCCCGGTGGTTGAAGAGCTGTACGCCCGGGGCGAGCGCTGGTTGGCAGGTGGCGAGCTGGAGCGATAAAACAATGATGACCTTTACAACTCCTACCATGCAGCTCTGCAAAGCGCTGTTGATGCCGCTTGTCTGTGCGGCCATGTTGCCCCTCTCTTCTATTTCGCATGCGCAGGCTAACTATCCCAACAAAGTGATCAAGGTCATCGTGCCGCAGCCACCCGGTGGCGGGTTTGACTTTGTAGGCCGTTTGCTGGCCGACCGCCTGGGCAAGCAAATGGGTCAGGGCTTTGTGGTCGAGAACAAGCCCGGTTCGGGCACACTGATTGGCACTGATTTTGTTGCCAAGTCTGCACCAGACGGCTATACGCTGCTCACGGGTTCCATCTCCAACATTGCGCTCAATCCGGGTCTGTACCGCAACTTGCCTTACGACAGCCTGAAAGACTTTGAAGCGCTGGGCCTTGCCGTCAGCTACAGCTACACGCTGATGGCGCGCAAGGACTTGCCGTTGGCAACACTGAAGGATGTCATTGCTTATGCCAAGGCCAACCCGCGTAAGCTGACCTATGCTTCAGCAGGCAATGGCTCAGGCCAGCATGTGCTGGCAGCCGCTTTGTGGCACTTGGCCGGCGTTGACATCACGCATGTCCCGTACCGGGGCGCGCAGGCGGCTTATCTTGATTTGCTGGGTGGGCGTGTTGATTTGTTTTTTGACTTGGCACCCACTGCCCGTGTGCAGGTCGATGCAGGCACCGTCAAGGCGCTGGCTACATCAGGCGGCACCCGTAACACCATGCACCCTGACGTGCCAACCATTGCCGAAACGGGCGCCGCTGCGCTGGAGCTGGAGTCATGGTTTGGTTATTTTGCGCCCAGCAAAACACCGCCCGACATTCTGGCCCGCCTGCGTCTGGAACTGACACGCGTGATTTCCGCGCCTGACGTGGTGGATACATTTCGCAAAGCAGGAGGCAAGCCCATGAGCCTGAATGCCGAACAGACGCGGGCGTTGGTGCAGCGCGACGTGGATCGCTGGACTAAATTGATTCGTGATGCCGATATCAAGGCTGAATAAAAACATCATTTTCCTATCTAGAAAGTAAACATGACAAGCTCTACAAAAATCAATCAGGCCTGCCTCGACCAGCTGTTCTTCAAGGCCCGTACGGCCAATGGCTTTATTGACAAAGCGGTGCCTATGGCTTTGCTGCAAGAGGTGTATGACATCGCCAAAATGGGGGCGACATCGATGAACACGCAACCCACGCGCTACGTTTTTTTGAACAGCGCCGAGTCACGTGCCCGCCTGATTCCTGCGCTGTCACCGGGTAATGTGGAAAAAACAAAAGTTGCGCCGGTGACGGTTATCGTTGCAACAGATACCCAGTTTTTTGAACACATGCCGCAAATCTGGCACATACCTACCGCCAAAGACATGTTTGCAGGCAATGTGCCGCTGGCCCAAGCCACAGCCACCCGC
>JAYUVG010000232.1:0-6988 GCA_043754255.1 Polaromonas sp.
TCGCCATCCCTAAGGTGTTGGCAAAGCTGGGCTTGAAAGTCAGCGACATTGACCTGTGGGAATTAAACGAAGCCTTTGCCGTACAAGTGCTGTATTGCGCCGCCGTTAACGTTGAGTTTGTCCATCGGGATGCCCAGCATGTCGGCGCAGTACAGCACTTGTACGGCAAAGGCTTCGTTTAATTCCCACAGGTCAATGTCGCTGACTTTCAAGCCCAGCTTTGCCAACACCTTAGGGATGGCGAACACTGGGCCAATGCCCATTTCGTCTGGCTCGCAACCCGCAACGGCAAAGCCTAAAAAGCGGCCCAGCGGCTTCAAGCCTTTGCGTTCGGCAACCGTCTCGCTCATGATGACCACTGCGCCGCCGCCGTCTGAAAACTGGCTGGCATTGCCCGCTGCAATCACGCCGCCAGGAATGGCGGGCTTGATGCCGCTGATGCCTTCTTTGGTGGTGCCTGCACGAATGCCTTCGTCGTTGCTGACGGTGACTTGCTTGGTCGTCAGGCCCATCACTGGGTCAGCCACACCCATGGTGACGGTGATGGGCGCAATCTCTTCCGTGTACAAACCAGCAGCCAAAGCGGCCGTGGCTTTTTGCTGGCTCATTGCGCCGTACTCGTCCATGCGCTCGCGTGCAATGTTGTAGCGCTTGGCCACTTGCTCCGCGGTTTGCAGCATGTTCCAGTAAATTTCTGGTTTGTTTTTGGCCAACCATGAATCAGCCAGCATGTGGGTGTTCATTTCTTGCTGCACGCATGAAATGCTTTCGACCCCACCCGCCACATAAATGTCTGCCTCGCCAGCAATGACGCGCTGCGCAGCCAGTGCGATGGTTTGCAAGCCTGACGAACAAAACCGGTTTACCGTCATGCCTGACACGCCCACCGGGCAGCCAGCCCGCAATGCTACCTGGCGGGCGATATTTGCACCGGTTGCGCCTTCGGGGTTGGCGCAGCCCATGATGACGTCGTCAACTTCGCCAGCCTCAATGCCTGCGCGCTTGATGGCGTGCTCGACTGCGTGGCCACCCAGGGTTGCGCCGTGGGTCATGTTGAAGGAGCCTTTCCAGCTTTTGGCAAGAGGGGTGCGGGCGGTCGAAACGATAACAGCTGAAGTCATGATGATTCCTAAAATTTATAGATATTTAATTGAAGGTTTTACCTTCAGCGACGAGTCGGGCCAGCAGCGGCGCTGGCTTCCAGAAAGCAGCATCGTCGAGCGGGTTCAGCGCAAAGCGGTTCATGGCTTGCACCACGTTAAACAAACCCACCTCGTTTGCATAGTTCATCGGGCCACCACGGTAAATCGGGAAGCCGTAACCCATCAGGTAAACCATGTCGATGTCGCTGGCTTTCGATGCAATGCCTTCTTCAAGAATATGTGCTGCCTCATTGACCAGTGAATACACCAGGCGCTGAACGATTTCTTCATCTGCAATTTTGCGCGGCGTGATGCCAAGCGATTTGCGGTGCTCCTCAATCATGCTGACAACTTCAGCATTTTGAATCGCGTCGCGCTTGCCAGGAAGATAGTCGTACCAGCCAGCGCCGGTTTTTTGGCCGAAGCGGCCTTTTTCGCACAGCAGGTCAGCAGTTTTGCTGTACTTCATGTCCGGCTTTTCAAGGTAGCGGCGCTTGCGAATGGCAAAGCCAATGTCGTTGCCCGCCAAATCGCCCATGCGAAACGGCCCCATCATGAAACCAAACTTTTCGATTGCCTTGTCAACCTGTGCAGGTGTGCAGCCTTCGTCAAGCAGAAAGCCGCCCTGGCGGCCATATTGCTCAATCATGCGGTTGCCGATGAAGCCGTCACACACACCGGACACAACGGATGTTTTCTTGATTTTTTTCCCCAAAGCCATCACGGTCGCCAGCACGTCCTTGCCGGTTTTTTCACCGCGAACCACTTCCAGCAATTTCATAATGTTGGCAGGGCTGAAGAAGTGTGTACCAATCACGTCTTGCGGGCGCTTGGTGAAAGCTGCGATCTGGTTCATGTCCAGCGTAGAGGTGTTGGACGCCAAAATTGCGCCGGGCTTCATCACGCGGTCGAGCTCTTTGAAAACCTTTTCTTTCACACCCATCTCTTCAAATACAGCTTCAATCACCATGTCGGCGTCTTTCAGGTCGTCATAGTTCAACGTGGTCGTCAGCATCGCCATTCGCTGCTCGTATTTGTCTTGCTTCAGCTTGCCTTTTTTGACCTGCGCTTCGTAGTTTTTACGAATCGTAGCGACGCCGCGATCCAGCGCGTCCTGCTTCATTTCCAGCATTTTGACCGGGATACCCGCATTCAAAAAGTTCATTGAAATACCGCCGCCCATTGTGCCTGCGCCAATAACTGCTATTGATTTGATATCGCGCTTGGGTGTATCCGCGGGCACGTCAGGGATTTTGGAGGCGGCCCGTTCGGCCAGAAAAATATGCCGCAGCGCGCGGCCTTCCGGACTCCACATCAGGTTGATGAACAACTCTCTTTCATAAGCCATGCCGTCGTCAAACTTGCGCTTGGTTGCTGCTTCAACAGCCGCAACGCACTTAAGCGGAGCCGGATAACCTTTGGACATGCCGCCCACCATGTTGCGTGCAAATTGAAAATAGGCGTCGCTGTTGCTTACCTTGCAAGGCAAACTGCGCACCAGCGGCAGTGGACGCGTGTCAGCAATTGACTGTGCAAATGCCAATGCCTCCTGCGCCAACGATTCAGCCGATGCTGACATTTTGTCGAACAGCTTTTGCCCGGGAATCTGCGCGAGCAATTCGCTTTTGACTGGCTCGCCGCTGACAATCATGTTGAGCGCGGGCTCCACGCCCAGTACGCGCGGCAAACGCTGGGTACCGCCTGCGCCCGGAAGCAACCCCAGCTTGACTTCTGGTAGCGCTACCGCGCAGCCCGGTGCCGCAATGCGGTAATGGCAACCCAGCGCAAGTTCCAGCCCGCCGCCCATGCAGACACTGTGAATGGCTGCCACCACAGGCTTTGCAGAGTTTTCAATGGCCAAAATCACGCTGTGCAGATTGGGCTCGGCCAGCGCTTTTGGGCTGCCAAATTCCTTGATATCTGCCCCACCTGAAAAAGCCGTACCTGCACCGGTGATGACAATAGACTTGACTGCCGCATCATGGTTGGCTTTTTGTAAATTGTCGGTGATCGACATCCGCGTGGTGTGCCCCAGCCCGTTAACAGGCGGATTGTTCAGCGTAATGACAGCAACAGTGCCGTGAACTTCGTAAAGGGTTGTCATGGGTGTTTTCTTTCCTGAAATGAAGCGGGGTTGAAATCGGAGAATGCAAACAAATTAGCGGACAAATACAAAAATGGCATAGCCTGTTTTTTCATTGTAGGACGGCGTTTTAAGTGCAAAGCGCGGTGTCCATCAGTCTCGGCTCATCCGGACAAAGACTCAAGATTTTCACACTTCGAGCCATTCTTTGCGAATGTGGGCGTCCGCGCGCAAGCTGTCAGGAGTTCCCTGGAAAACAATGCTGCCATGGCCCATGACAAGGGCACGGTCAGAAATAGCCATTGCAATGGTCAGCTTTTGCTCAATCAACAGCACCGATATTCCTTTGGCCTTGAGAGTTTGCAAATATTGGCCAACAAGCTCGACAATTTTCGGAGCTAAACCTTCCGTCGGCTCATCAATGATGATCAGATCCGGATCACCCATCAATGTGCGGCAGAGGGTCAGCATTTGCTGCTCACCACCCGACAACACACCCGCCTCGGTATGCTGGCGTTCCAGCAACCGCGGGAACATGTTGTACATGTCGTTGAACGACCAGCGCGGACTATTTTTTTTGCCAGATATACCAGAGCCCTTTTGCCCCAAGAGCAAATTTTGATGCACAGTCAGCTTGGGGAAAATATCGCGGTTTTCAGGAACGTAGCCAATACCCAAATGCGCAATTTTGTACGCTTCCTTGCCCACAATCTCTGTATTCTTCCAGCTGATGGAGCCGTGGCAATCCACCAGGCCCATGATCGCTTTAGCAGTGGTTGAGCGGCCCGATCCGTTGCGGCCCAGCAGCGCCACAATTTCACCTGGCTGAACGTCAAACGACACGCCATGCAGTACATGGCTTTTGCCGTAGTAGGCGTGGAGGTTTTCAATAGTGAGCATGTCAGTGTCCCTGAACCTGACTGTCGGCGACAGATGAGCCGAGGTAGGCTTCCTGCACACGCTGATTCGCCCTGACCTTTTCTGGTGTGTCGTATGCAATGACTTCGCCGTAAACCACCACTGCAATTTTGTCGGCCAGCCCAAATACAACACCCATGTCATGCTCCACCGTCAGCAGTGTTTTTCCGACCGTGACCTGTTTGATCAGGTTGATAAAACGGCTGGTTTCAGACCGGCTCATGCCTGCTGTTGGTTCGTCCAGCAAGATCACATTGGCTCCACCAGCAATCGTGATGCCAATTTCTAAAGCCCTCTGCTCGGCATAGGTCAGGTTGATAGCCAGTACGTCCCGTTTTTTGTCCAGCTTGATCATTTCCATCAGCTTGTCGGCCTGCTCATTTGCGTCGTCCAGGTCGGCCAAAAATTTTAGAAAGGTGTATTTGTATCCCAAACTCCACAATACGCCGCAGCGCAGATTCTCAAACACGCTGAGTTTGGGGAAAATGTTTGTGATCTGAAAACTGCGGGACAAACCCATACGGTTGATCTCAAACGGCTTTTTGCCGTCAATACGATGCCCATTGAGCAACACCTGGCCGCTGCTGGGCTCAAACCTGCCACTGATCAAATTAAACAATGTGGACTTGCCCGCGCCGTTCGGGCCAATGATGCCGACCCGCTCGCCCGGCGGTACAGCCAGATTGACACCACGGATGATTTCAGATTTGCCAAAACTCTTGCGCAGGTCTTTTAATTCAAGTGCGAAATTTGAAGCGCTCACAGTGCTTCCCTCCGCTTGATTTCTTTTTCAATGTCTTCCTGAATTTGGCTCCACTCCACCGCAAACTGCCTGCGGCAAACTTCAAACAAACCCAGTCCCGTCAACATCACAAAGGCTGCGCCAAACCAGCTGTTCAAACCTTTTGAGTCAAGTGTGGCACCCAAAAACTTGAGCTCTGAGCCGAGTGCAGCATTGAGCTGCAGGTGATAGACCATTTCAATCATGCAAGCTGCGCCCAGCAACACCACCAAGGCAGTGAATGCCAAGGCCAGATAGCTGACCCACAGTTTTCGCAAATGTCCAAACATGGCCACCCGCAGATTCATCATGATGAGCGATGCCACTCCCCCCGGTGCATACATCACCATGAACAGGAAAATCAAACCCAGATACAGCAACCAGGCTTTGGTAAATTCAGACAGCAGCACGAAGGCCAGCACCATCAAAACAGCGCCAATGATCGGTCCAAAAAAGAAAGTTGCACCGCCCAGAAAAGTGAACAACAGGTAGGCACCAGAGCGGGGGGCGCTGACAACCTCAGAGGTCACAATTTCAAAATTAAGCGCAGCCAATCCCCCCGAAATACCCGCGAAAAACGCCGCCACAATAAAAGCAAAGTAGCGGATTTTTTGCGTGTCATAACCAACAAACTCCACCCGTTCCGGGTTGTCCCGAACCGCATTGAGCATGCGGCCCAAAGGTGTGCGGGTAAAGGCAAACATCAATGCGGTACAGACAAGGGTGTACACCGCAATCAGGTAGTACAGCTGAATTTGCGGGCCGTAGGTAATGCCCATTGGTTTTGATCCTGTGACCCGATTGCCAGAGACACCGCCTTCTCCACCAAAAAACTCGGGAAACATCAATGACATGGCCCAGATCAATTCGCCCACGCCCAAGGTGATCATGGCAAAAGTGGTGCCTGATTTTTTGGTGGTGACCCAACCCAGCAAAATAGCCAGCAACATGCTGGCAACGCCACCTACTATCGGTATCAGACTGACGGGCAAAGGCAGATTACCGCTGGTGATGTTGTTCAACGTATGAATCGCGAGAAACGAGCCCATGCCCGAATAGGCTGCATGGCCGAAGCTAAGCATGCCGCCCTGACCCAGCAAAATGTTGTAACTCAGGCAAACAATGATGCCAATGCCCATCTGACTCAGGATGGTGTGGCTCAAACTGTTGGTAAAGATCAGTGGTGCAACAACAAGTGCCAGCGCAAAAGACGACCACACCACGAACCTCCCGACATTGAGCGGCTTGAATTCATAAAACTGCTTGGCTTTTGAACTTGACATGGGCTCAACCTTCTCGCGTGCCAAGCAAGCCTTTAGGCCTGAAAATCAACATTAAAACCAGCAGCAGATACGGCAGGATAGGAGCGACCTGGCTGACTTTTAGCTTGAGCAATGCATAGCCAAATGTTTCTGGCGTGATCATCAGGCCCAGCAGTTTGAAAGTGGACAACATGGACACATCAATAGCTACTGCAAACGTTTGCAAGATGCCAATCAGCAGCGATGCCAAAAAAGCCCCGGCCAGCGAGCCCATACCGCCCACTACCACCACCACAAAAATTACTGACCCGACAGTTGCTGCCATACCGGGTTCTGTCACAAAAGCGTTGCCACCAATCACCCCCGCCAGCCCGGCCAGGGCAGCGCCACCGCCAAACACCAGCATGAAAACGCGCGGTACGTTATGGCCCAGGGCTTCAACGGTTTCAGGATGCGTAAGCGCTGCCTGAATAACCAGACCAATGCGGGTGCGCGTGAGCAGCAGCCACACCGCAAGCAGCATCAGCATTGCCACCAGCATCATGAAACCGCGGTATATCGGAAACTGGGTACCAAAAATAGTAAACAGCGGCCCATCAAGTGCCGCCGGTACCCGGTAGTCAACCGAGCTGCGGCCCCATACCAATTGCACCAGCTCAAGCAGGATGTAGCTCAGGCCAAAGGTGATCAAGAGTTCAGGAACATGGCCAAACTTGTGGACACGGCGCAAACAATATTTTTCAAATGCCGCTCCAAAAATTCCAACCACCAGCGGCGCGATCAGCAGTGCCCACCAAAATCC